>CANQQO010000004.1 GCA_947625965.1 uncultured Oscillospiraceae bacterium | reverse complement strand
CAAGGGTAACGATACCAGAGCGCTATCGCGCCCGCAGTAACGATACCGGGCACAGGGGGGTCGGTAACGATTTCCGCAATCCCCGTGCGCATTGACAGCGGCGGCACGCCGCCGATACCGAGCGAGCCCGGGAGGTGTAACGATCCCCACCAGGCTGGCGCACGCTTTGGCAGCGGGCCCTGCCCGCCGCCTGCAAGATGCTTTGCTGAAATTTGAGGGGGATTTTGTCCCCTTTTTTGTGCGTTACGGAAATTTTCAAAAATGGGTTGTAACTTGGGAAGAAATGATGTAAAATAAAATAACAATATTATGGCTGGAAAACTAGGTTTTTCCTGTTCTGGAGGTTATTCCTATGAGCAAACCGATCGTTCTTGTCATTATGGACGGCGTGGGGAAGGGCGACGGCGGACCCGGCGACGCGGTCGCGCAGGCAAAGACGCCTACCCTGGACCGTCTCCTGGAAACCTGCCCCCATACCTGGCTCAAAGCCCATGGCACTGCCGTGGGCCTGCCCTCCGACGACGATATGGGCAACTCCGAGGTCGGCCATAACGCCCTGGGCTGCGGCCAGATCTATTCCCAGGGCGCGAAGCTCGTGGGCGAGTCCATCGCGAACGGCGCCCTGTTCCGCTCCGAGACCTGGCTGGACCTGGTGGAGAACGCCAAGGCCGGGCACGCCATGCACTTCCTGGGCCTGCTGTCCGACGGCAACGTCCACTCCAACATCTCCCACCTCATCGCCCTACTGAAAAAAGCCCGGGAAGAGGGCGTGAAGAAGGTCTACTGCCACATCCTCCTGGACGGCCGGGACGTGCCCGCCACCTCCGCCCTGGAATATGTAGAGCGGCTGGAAGCCGTCCTCGCCTCCCTGTCCGGCGACGGATACGACTACGCCATCGCCTCCGGCGGCGGCAGAATGAAGATCACCATGGACCGCTACCAGGCCAACTGGCCCATGGTGGAGGCCGGGTGGCGGACCCACGTCCAGGGCCTCGGCCGCCAGTTCCCCAGCGCCAAGGAAGCCATCGAGACTTACCGGGTCGAGACCGGCTGCATCGACCAGGACCTGCCCGCCTTCGTGGTGGCCCGGGACGGCCAGCCCGTGGCCAGGATCGCCAACGGGGACAGCGTCATCCTCTTCAACTTCCGGGGCGACCGGGCCCAGGAGATCTCCCTGGCCTTTGACAAGAAGGACTTCTCCCACTTCGACCGGGGGGACTATACCGGCGTCAAGTACGCCGGGATGCTCCAATACGACGGGGACCTGAACATCCCCGAGCACTATCTGGTCCAGCCTCCCGTCATTCAGAACACCCTGACGGAGGTCCTCTGCGCCGCCGGGGTCCATGAGTATGCCCTTTCTGAGACCCAGAAGTACGGCCACGTCACCTACTTCTGGAACGGCAACCGCTCCGGCAAGGTGGACGAGAAGCTGGAGGTCTACGAGGAGATCCCCTCCGACGTGATCCCCTTCGATCAGGCCCCCGCCATGAAGTCCAAGGAGATCACCGAGCGGATGGTGGCCCAGATGGCCACAAAGCAATTCCAGTTCCTCCGCTGCAACTATCCCAACGGCGACATGGTGGGCCACACCGGCGTGCTGGAGGCCGTCATCTACGCCATGGAGCGGGTGGACGAGGGCATCGCCGCCATTCTGAAAGCGGCGGATCAGTATGGGTACACCGTCCTCGTCACCGCCGACCACGGCAACGCGGACCAGATGCTGGAGACTAAGAAGGGCAAGACCTCCGTCCGCACGGCCCACTCCCTCAACCCCGTGCCCTTCATCATCTATGACACCGACCATACCTGGACCATCCAGCCCGGCAGCTACGGCCTGGCCAACGTGGCTCCCACCGTGGTGAAAATGCTGGGGCTCGCCGCCCCGGAGTGCTGGGAAGCGAGCATGGTCTGAAAATCTTTTCAGGAGGGAATCTTATGATCCGGCTGAACAATGAAAACGGTTCCGTCAATGTCAGCACCAGCGTGTATACCGACATCGTGGGCAACGCCGCCACCAACTGTTTCGGCGTGAAGGGCATGGCGGCCCGGTCCGTCACCGACGGGGTGTACCACCTGCTGCGGAAGGAGTCCCTTGCCAAGGGCGTCCGCGTCCATTTTCATGAGGACGACACCATCTCCATCGATCTGCACATCATGGTAGACAACGGGGTGAACCTGGGGGCTGTGGGCACGTCCATTATTTCCGAGGTGCGTTACGTCGTCACCAAATGCACGGGCACCCAGGTCCGGGCGGTAAACGTATATATCGATTCCATGATGATCGGATAAAAATTCGGAGGTGTAACCATTGAGGCAGACCATGAACGGGGCCGATTTTCGCAGAATGATTCTCAGCGCGGCCGCCTCTATCGAGATCCACAAGCAAGAGATCAACGAGTTAAACGTCTTCCCGGTCCCCGACGGGGACACGGGCACCAATATGTCCATGACCATCGGCTCCGCCGCGGCGGACCTGCGGAAAGCCGAGGATCCCACCCTGGAGAAGGCCGCCGCCGTCACCGCCTCCGCCACCCTGCGGGGGGCCCGGGGCAACTCCGGCGTGATCCTCTCCCTGCTGTTCCGGGGCATCTCCAAGAAGCTCAAGGGGGCCCAGGAATGTGACGGCGCTTTGTGGGCCGACGCCCTGCAGAAGGGCGTGGACGCGGCCTACAAGGCGGTGATGAAGCCCGCCGAGGGCACCATCCTCACCGTGGCCCGTCTGGCCGCCGCGAAGGCTGTCCAGGCCGCCCAGGAGAACAACTATCTGGAATACGTCCACGAGGCCGCCCTGGCCGAGGCCAAGACCGCCCTGGCCAACACCGTGAATCAGAACCCGGTGCTGAAAAAGGCTGGGGTCATCGACGCCGGCGGCAAGGGCTGGGTCCTGGCGCTGGAGGCCATGCTCTCCGCCCTCCGGGGGGAGGACGTCACCGTTCCCGAGGAAACCGTCGAGGTGAAGGAGCAGGCCAGCTTTTCCGACTTCGCCACCGAGGACATTACTTTTACCTACTGCACCGAGTTCATCGTCTCCCGGGAGAACAAGAAGGACCCGGAGGCCCTGCGTACTTTCCTCTCCGGGCTGGGGGACAGCCTGGTGCTGGTGGATGACGACGAGATCATCAAGGTCCATGTCCACACCAACAACCCCGGCACCGCCCTACAGGAGGCTCTGACCTACGGCTCCTTCGTCACTGTGAAGATCGAGAATATGCGTCTTCAGCACACTGAGAAGGTCATGACCGAGCAGGAGATGGCGCCCAAGATCGCCGAGCCGGAGAAGCCCCTTGGCGTGGTGTCCGTGTGCGCCGGGGACGGGCTGGCGGATGTGTTCACCAATTTAGGGGTGGACGGCATCATTTCCGGCGGGCAGACCATGAATCCCAGCACCCAGGACATTCTTACTGCGGTGAACCGGGTACCGGCGGAGACGGTCTTCGTCCTGCCCAACAACAAGAACATCATCATGGCCGCCCAGCAGGTGGACCCGCTGACGCCCAAGCACGTGGTGGTGATCCCCAGCAAGACGGTGCCCCAGGGCGTCACGGCCATGCTGAACTTCGCTCCGGATCTGAGCGAGGCGGAGAACACTCAGGCCATGAATGACTCCCTGTCCACTGTGGAAACGATACAGATCACCTACGCCGCCCGGGACTCGGATTTTGGCGGCTACCGGATCCACGAGGGAGACTATCTTGCCATGTACGGCGGCGCTCTCTTCGGCACCAGCCGGGACATCAAGGTGCTGCTCCAATCCCTGGCAGAAAAGGTCCGGGACGGGGGGAAGGAGTACATCACCATTTACTATGGCGAGGACATTGCCGAAAGTCAGGCGCAGACAGCCGCCGACGTCTTCACCGACATCTGCTCCGGTGCGGACGTAAATCTCCTCAAAGGCGGTCAACCGGTCTACTACTACCTAATCTCCGCCGAATAGCCGGCGGCGTGCCGCCGCGGTCAATGCGTGCGCGAGCCTGGTGGAGATCGTTACACCTCCCGGGCTCGCTCGGTATCGTTCTTGCGGGCGCGATAGCGCTCTGGTGTCGTTACCCTTGCCACCAGCCTGGTATCGTTCCTGCGGAGGAAGGGGCAACCCTTTTGCCGAGGGCGGCGGGCGGCGTGCCGCCGGCGGGCAGGGCCCGCAGCCAACGCGCACGGGGTCCTCTGTATTCGTCACCCGATTCCTTTGCCCGGTGTCGTTTCTGCGGGCGCGATAGCGCTCTGGTGTCGTTACCCTTGTCACCAGCTTGGTGTCGTTCCTGCGGAGGAAGGGGCAATCCTTTGCCCCGAGGGCGGCGGGCGGCGTGCCGCCGCTGACAGAGCGTACAGGGCCGTCTGGATTCGTTACCTGATTCTTTTTGACCGGTAGCGGTATTGCGGCGGAAGGGAGGCCCCTTTAGGCGGGCAGTAGGGGGGCAATGGCTTGATTTGTGAATAGGGCGTGCCGCGCGTTGGCGCGGCACGTCTTCCCATTTTTTCTCCGGAAAGGACGCGAGGGTTTGAAACGATTCCCCCAGGGCGGGCTGCTCGGAAAAATTTACCGTATTTTCGAGGCCGTCGGTGAGCTTCATATCTCCTTTCACGCCGCTCACGCGGGGTATTTCATCGTGCTGTCCGTGTTTCCCGGGCTGGTGCTCATTCTGAGTCTGCTGCGTTACACGGGACTGCGGGTGGAGATGCTGACAGATATGCTCTCCGGTTTGCTGCCGGCGGCTCTGCTGCCTGCGGCGGAACGGCTCATCATCAGCACCTATTCCAATACCAGCCGGGCCCTGGTGGGTCTGTCCGCTCTGACGGGCCTCTGGTCCGCCAGCCGGGGGATCTTTGGGCTGCTGACCGGGCTCAACGCCATTTATCACGTGTCCGAGGACCGGGGGTATTGGTATACCCGGGGCATCAGCGTGGTGTATACCTTTCTCTTCATCATGGTCGTGATGCTGACCCTGGGCCTCCATGTCTTCGGCGCGGAGCTGATCGAGTGGCTCCACGCCGCCGACAATGCCCTGCTGCGGGTCCTGGGGGAGCTGCTGGATCTGCGGTTTTTCCTGCTGCTCTTTGTCCAGACCGGGTTTTTCTGCGCCATGTTCATGGCCTTTCCCAACCGGCGAAACAGTCTGCCGGATTCCCTGCCCGGGGCGCTGCTGGCCAGCATCGGCTGGCTGGTGTTTACGGACATCTTCTCGGTCTACGTGGAGCACTTCCCCAGCTACGCCAATATCTACGGCTCGGTGTACGCCGTGGCGCTGAGTATGCTGTGGCTCTACTTCTGCATTTCCATTGTTTTTTACGGCGGGGCTCTGAATTATTATTTGATGGACAAGAAAAAGTAGGCTTCCGTTTATTCGCCGTTCACATTCCCCGGATAAAATGGGGAAAAAGGGAGGTGGGACCATGTTTGGCTTTGTGGCCGCCAATTTAGAGGAGCTGACCCAGGCGGAAAAGGACCGCTATGGGGCTGTCTACTGCGGCATTTGCCGGGAGATCCGGCTTCGGGCCTCCTCTCTCTCCCGGCTGGCGCTGCGCTATGACATGGCCTTCCTGGCCCTGCTGCACATGAGCCTGTACGAGCCGGAGGAGAGCTCCGGCAGCCGGGCCTGCGGGCTCCACCCCTTCCGGCCCCGGCCCTGGGTGGACAGCGACGCGGTCCGCTACGCGGCGGACATGAACGTGATCCTGGCCTGCTACAGCGCCGAGGACCACTGGCGGGACGATAAAAATCTGCCTGCCGCCGCCCTGGCGCGGGTCCTGGAGGCGGGTCGGGAGAAGGCCCGGCGGGAATACCCCCGGCAGAGTCAGGCCATCCAGGAGGCGCTGGAGGCCCTGTCCCAACTGGAAAAGGAGAACTGCCCTAACCCGGATCTTCCGGCGGGGTGCTTTGGCCGCCTCATGGCGGAGCTGCTGGTGATGCGGGAGGACCTGTGGGCCCCTACGCTGCGGCAGATGGGCATGGCTCTGGGCCGGTTTATCTACCTGGCCGACGCGGCGGTGGACCTCCGCCGGGACGCGAAGAGGGGCGCGTACAATCCCTTCCTGGCCATGGGCGGCGGGGACGAAAGCGCTCGGGAGGAATCCCTGGTCCTTGCTATGGCCCGGTGCGCCGACGCCTTTGAGCGGCTGCCTCTGGTCCAGGACAAGGCGATTCTAAACAACATTCTTTACAGCGGCGTCTGGGCGGAGTACCGCCGCCGGCGCGGCGACAAGGCGGGAGGGCAGAACGATGGATGATCCCTATAAGGTATTGGGCGTCAGCCCCGACGCCAGCGACGAGGAGATCAAAGCGGCCTACCGGCGGCTGGCGAAGCAGTACCACCCGGACCGGAACCCCGGCGATGCCGCCGCCGCCAAAAAGATGCAGGAGATCAACGCCGCCTACGAGCAGATCAAGAACCCAGAGAAGGCGTCCCAGAGCTCCGGCGGCCAGGGCGGCTACGGCCAGAGCTACGGCGGCTATGGCGGCTACGGGGGTTACGGCTACGGTCCCTTTGGCGGCTACCAGCGGACCTACACCCAGGGCAGCCAGGAGGACAGCTACCAGCGGGGGGCCTATCAGTACATCGTCTACGGCCGGTATCAGGAGGCGCTGAACATTCTTGCATCCTCCCAGAACCGGGACGCCCGCTGGTACTATCTCAGCGCCCTGGCCAACGATGGTCTGGGCAATCAGATCACCGCCATGGAGCACATTCGCCGGGCGGTGAGTATGGACCCGGACAACATGGAGTACCTCCAGGCCCTCCGGCAGATGGAAAACGGCGAGGCGGCCTACCGCCGTCAGGCCGGCTCCTACCGGGGCTTCTCCGCTGGGGGCTCGGTCTGTCCGTCCCTGTGTATGTGCTATCTGGTCCAGCTCTTCTGCTGTCGGGGCTACATCTGCTGCTGAAAACCGGTGCGTCCTTCCGGTCGGGCGCACGGCTGCCCAAGACAGTGCCACCGCCGGTCTGGCCGGCGGCGGGGAGGTGCGCGCTTCGGAAAAGGGCTGGCATCTTGAACCCCTTTCCTTTGTCGCCCCGCCCATTCAAACCGAATCCCGAAAAATAGACCGCCTCTGCACCGGCTTTCCGGTGAAAGGGCGGTCTTTTCCGCATCCGCGCAAAATTCGGAGCGGCATGAGGAAATTCATGCCGCTCCGAGCTTTTTCCGCCGCCTGATAGCGGTCCTTATTTCAGGGTGGAACTGCTGTTGAGGACCAGGGTGCTGTACAGGAACAGAACATCCTGCCCATGGAAGTCGATAAAGTTTCCCAGGAGACTGCTCATGAGATAGCGGATGTCCACCACTGTCACCGTTTTGTAGCCCTGGATCAGCAGGGGCACCATGGAGCTGCCAAAGGAGTCCCGGAAGACGATCAGCTCCCGGTCCGTGGCGGCCTGGGGGTTCTCAATGGTCAGCAGGGCCGCCGCGCCAGAGAGAAACACGTCGTACAGGTCCCGGCTGTCCAGCTTTTCCAGGTCGTAGACCTGGGTCGTTTTGTTGTTCTCGTAGTTGAAGACCGTGCAGCTTTTCAGCAGGTCGCTTTGGAGGTAGTAGATGGTCTCCGGCTCCATGGGAAGGGCCGCCTGGCCATAGTAGACCCCGTAGAAGGGCTTTTCCACCGCCGTCTGGGTGTAGTCCCCCGCCTCCGGCTCGGGGACGCCCAGCGCCTGGCACAGCTTCGCCGCCGCCGGGAGCAGCCGCTCCTGTCGCCAGTGGGTGTCGGTGCGGTAGTAGTCCCCGCCGGTAAGCTCCCCCGTGATGTCCACGTACTGCGCCCAGGGCAGCCTCGAGGTCACCTGGTCCGTCAGGTCGGCGTAGTCCAGGGCCGGATACCCGTTGGCCTCGGAGAGATAGAAGCCCTTGTCCGGGGCGATGGAGAAGAAGATTTTGGACCCGGTGTCCTTGAGATAGGTGTCGTAGACATTCTGGAACCGGGAAACCGCGTAGCTTACCGATTTTTCATCCAGGGGGTATTCCACCTTAGCGGCATAGCCGCCCGCGATGTAGATGCCGTTGTTGTCCTTCTGGCCCAGGCAGTAGTAGTGAAACAGGGCCTTGAGCTGCCGGAACTGGTCCCGCAGGGGGAACTGGTCCAGGCTGTAGCTTTCAAAATCCGTCATAAACGACCCGGACAGGACGTTTTCCGCCGTCAGCTCCGGCATCTGCTCCAGCTTCCGCCGCTCAGAGACGGACACGTCCTGCTTGGGGCCGAACCAGGCCGCCAGAGCCAGACCCAGCCACACCGCCAGCACCGCCGCCGCGCCCAGAAGATACTTGCGATTCTCTTTCATGGCACGTCCTCCTTAAAAGCGGAAATAGAGGAAGGGGTTATAGGACCCATCCACCAGGTAGCCGCTGCACAGCAGCAGCAGGACGATCATCCCCACAGGCTCCAGGAAGGCCCGGACCTTCTCCGGGAGCCTGGCCTCCAGCGTCCTGGGCAGGGGCGTCGCGCCGACGACGCCGACGACGAACAGGACCAGGTAGCTTCGCAGATAGTACACCGTCTGGGTGGTGCTGAGGGGCAGTCCCGCCAGGCCGAAGAGCCCGGCAAAATCCTGCCCCGCCTGGGCCATGTCGTTGGCGTTGAACAGGACGAAGCTCAGCACCACCGCCAGGAGCACATAGGCCCGGCGGAGGACCGTTGGCAGCTTTTGCAGGGCGGGGACCCACTTCTCAATGAGCAGGAGGACGGCGAAGAGCAGGCCCCAGAGGACGAAATTCCAGGCCGCCCCGTGCCAGAGGCCGGTGAGCATCCACACCGCCAGGATGTTCAGCACCCAGCGGAATTTGCCCACCCGGTTGCCGCCCAGGGGGATGTAGACGTAGTCCCGGAACCAGCCGCCCAGGGTCATGTGCCAGCGCCGCCAGAATTCGGTGACACTCTTGGACAGGTAGGGGTAGTTAAAATTCTCCGGGAACCGGAAGCCGAAGATCCGGCCCAGGCCGATCGCCATGTCGGAATAGCCGGAGAAATCGAAGTAGATATGAAGGGTAAAGGCAGCGGCATAGGCCCAGTAAAACGCCACGGATTTTTCCCCGGAGGCCCGGAAAAGGGCGGTCAGCTCCCCAAACTGGTTGGCCAGCAGCACTTTTTTGGCCAGGCCCGTCAGGAACCGGCGCAGGCCCAGATACAGGTCGTCGGCGTGGGTGGACCGTTCCTTCAGCTCCCGGGCGATGTCCACATACCGGACGATGGGCCCGGCGATGAGCTGGGGGAAGAAGGACACATAGGCGCCGAAGCTGATGGGATTCTTTTGGGCGTCCACCTGTCCCCGGTACACGTCCACCACATAGCTCATGCACTGGAAGGTGTAAAAGCTGATGCCGATCGGCAGGGCCAGACGGAGCAGAGGCACCGCCAGGCCCGTGGCGGCGTTGAAGCTGGAGATAAAGAAATCCGCATACTTAAAGACCCCCAGCAGGGCCACCCCCGTCACGATGGACAAAACCAGCCACAGCTTCCGCAGCTTTTGGGACTTACAGAAGGAGATGGCAAGCCCGTAGCCATAGAAGGCCAGGATGGAGAAGATCATGAGGGCCAGGTACTTGGGCTCCCCCCAGCCGTAGAAGATCAGGCTGGACAGCAGCAGCACCGCGTTGCGGGGCAGCATCCACCTGCGCAGCAGCAGGGCCACCAGAAAATAGGCCAGCGCCGTGGCTACGGCGAAGTAAAACAAAAACGGAACGCTGGAAAACAGCATGGGCATCCTCCCTTCTCACATGGGCCGCCGGTTTGGCGGAGCCCTTACCAAAAGCAGCGGCCGGGGGCCGCTGCTGAGGCTGTCAGATAGCCTTTCTGAGTTTGCCGTCCGCAGACGGCAAATGGATTTCAATCATTTTTTGCCAGGGCGTGTACCTGGCAAAAAATACCTCTCAGGCTGAGAGTGTGCGAGCCGGGCGAAAGACCGGCGAGTGCGCGGGTCAGCCTGCAATCCCCTCCAAATGGGAGCCCAGCGAAGCGGGTCCCATTTGGGAGGTTGTCAAAAAACTTCGTTTTTTGACAACCTCAGCAGCGGCCGGGGGCCGCTGCTTTTTCGGTTGGATCGGTCAGGGCATGGGGATGGCGACGCCGCCCGGTTTGCCCTCGCCTTTCTCGGCAAAGTCCAGTTCGCCGCCCATCACCTGCTGGAAGGCGTCCACGATATCCTGGGCGCTGGTGGGAGTATCGCCTTCGGCAAACTGGGGATCGATCATGATCAGAATGACGATGTCGCCCTTGCCGGCCACCATCAGATCATCGCCGCTGACGCAGCCCCACTTCCGGGGGTCGATGTTGTCCTTCATCTGCGTGGCGATGTCATGGGCCTTGGAAGCGTCCTTCACCTGGACCACCACCAGGGAGTAGGCGATGGAGCTCATCATGGGCTCGGACACCACGATGTCCGCCAGGTCGGCGTCGCTTTCCAGGCCGGTATAATACGGAATCATACCCTCCAGCATATCGTCGGGCACGTCGCCCAGCATCAGCGCCACGGGATGGACCTCATAGATCTGGGCGATCAGGTCGCTCAGGGGGCTGGCCTCCGACTCGGTGCCCTGGGTGTTTCCTTCCGTGGGGGCCTGGGTGGGGGCCTGGGTGGGCGGATCGGTGGGCTCGCTCTGGGGCGCGGTGGTAGTTCCCTTGGGCTCGGTGCTGGCGGGGCCCGAAGGGGCACAGCCGGCGGCCAGGGCGGCGGTCAGCGCCAGGGCCAAAAGAAGCGCAATGGTTTTTTTCATTTCTCATTTCCTCCGTTCAAACGCATTTTCTGATGTATGGCAAATCCCGCCAGAAGCAGGAGTATACCCAAGGTGACGCCGCCGGTGTCGATGAGCACGTCGAAGAAGCTGGGTCCCCGGTCGGGGACAAAGCGCTGGATCGTCTCGTCTGTGCAGGCGGCCAGGAAGCCCCAGGCCAGGCTCCACCAGGGTCGCCGTCCCAGAAGGACATGGAGCCAGGCAAGGATGGCGCCGAGGCAGGCAAATTCCGTAAAATGGGCCAGCTTTCGCAGCAGGCCGTGGCCCGTGTCCCCGTTCTGGGGCAGGAAAAAGAGGAGCTTGCCGATGATTCTCCGGACAAAGTCGCTGATGGCCCCGGAAACGCTCCCGGGCATCAGAGAGTTGCCCCAGATAAAGACCAGGCAGGCGAGGAGCAGCGCCACGCATAGTTTTAACTTTCCCTTCATAGGACCCCCATATGCTCCAGCAGGATCTTCACGCCCAGCAGGATCAATATGATCCCTCCGGCGGCCTCCGCTTTCTTTTCATACCGGCTGCCGAATACGGACCCCACCTTGACGCCCAGCGCGGAAAGGCAGAAGGTGGTCGCGCCGATGATGGCCACGGCCAGGAAGATGTTGACCTGGCCCGCCATGGCCAGGGAGATGCCCACGGCCAGGGCGTCGATGCTGGTAGCCACCGCCAGGATCAGCATGGCCCCGAAGGACAGGTCCCCGTCGGCCTCCTCTTCCTCGTGGCTCAGGGCCTCCCGGAGCATATTGGCCCCGATGAGACTCAGCAGGCCGAAAGCCACCCAGTGGTCAAACGCCGCGATGGCCTGGGCGAAGAGGCTGCCCAGGAAGTAGCCCACCAGGGGCATCAGGGCCTGAAAGCCGCCGAACCAGGCGCCGCAGGTGAGCTGGGCCTTCCATTTTGCCTCCCGCATGGCCAGACCCTTGCACACGGACACGGCAAAGGCGTCCATGCTCAGTCCCACGCCCAGAAGGATCAACTCCCACAAGCCCATTTTCCCATCGCCCCTTACGAAACAGCCTTAGAAAGTATTATAGCAAGGGCCGGGCGGGCTGTCAAGAATGGGGCGTAAACAGTGTGTAAATTTCCGAATCGCCCTATTGAATCCCCCGGGCGGATGTGGTAAAATAAAAATGGAAGGGGATGAGCGCATGGACCGTCCGGCGCGGTGGAAGCGGAAGCTGCCTGTTTTTCTGCTGGCGGCGGCGGTGCTGGGCCTCTGGGTCGCTCTGGACCTCCCCTGCCCCATTCGGCGGCTCACCGGCCATATCTGTCCCGGCTGCGGTATGTCCCGGGCCTGGCTGGCCCTGCTGCGGCTGGATATCGCGGGGGCGTTCCGAGCCCATCCCATGTTCTGGACCGTCCCGGCGGCGGGGCTGCTGGTCTGGTTCGACGGCGAGCTGTTCCCGAAGCGGAGCCAGAACACCGCTTTCGCCCTGCTCCTGGCCGCCCTGGTGCTGGGCTGCTACGTCCTCCGCCTGACGGCGGAGCTGATGGGGCACAGCGTCATTTGACATTTTTGAGGAGGAGAAAAAGATGTATTGCAGAAATTGCGGCAACCCCATGGACCCCAACGCGGCGGTCTGCGTCCGCTGCGGCTGCGCCAAGGGCACGGGCCTTTCCTACTGCCCCGCCTGCGGCAAGCCCACCTCGCCCCAGGCGGTGGTCTGCACAGCCTGCGGCTGCGGCCTCAAGGGTCTGGTCAACAGTCAGGCCAAGAGCCGCTTGGCGGCGGGCCTGCTGGGCATCCTGCTGGGATGTTTGGGCATTCACAACTTCTACCTGGGCTACACCGGCAAGGCCGTGGGCCAGCTTCTCATCACGGTGCTGAGCTGCGGGACCCTGGGCATCGTCAGCGGGGTCTGGGGTCTGGTGGAGGGGATCTTCTACCTGACCGGCAAGTACAACACCGACGCCAACGGCATCCCCCTGACGGACTGACGGAGCGGGCACTCCTTATACAACCCTCAGGCGGGAGATTCCTTATTTTTTTCAAAATATTAAAAAACGCGCTCCATTTCCGGATCCCGGCGGGATCGGCAATGGGGCGCGTTTTTCTGGTTTTCTTTTCCGAGCCGCAGGCGGGCCGCTTTACTCCTTCCGAATCTGGATGTGTACTTCCTCCAACTGCTTTTCCGTGACGGCGCTGGGGGCGTCCATCATCAGGTCCTGGGCGTTCTTGTTCATGGGGAAGGGAATGACCTCCCGGATGGACTCCTCCCCCGCCAGGAGCATCACCATCCGGTCCACACCGGGGGCGATGCCCGCGTGAGGGGGCGCGCCGTAGCAGAAAGCGTTGTACAGGGCCGGGAACTTGGCCTTGACCTCCGCCTCCCCCAGGCCCACCAGCTCGAAGGCCTTCACCATGATCTCCGGGTCGTGGTTCCGCACCGCGCCGGAGCTCAGCTCCACGCCGTTGCACACCAGGTCGTACTGGTAGGCGTAGATGTCCAGAGGATCGGCCTCCCCCCGCTCGGCCTTTTCCAGGATCTCCAGGCCGCCGTTGGGCATGGAGAAGGGATTATGGCAGAATTCCAGCTCGCCGGACTCCTCGCCGATCTCGAACATGGGAAAGTCCACGATCCAACAGAATTCATACCGCTTCTCATCCATATGGCCGGGCACCGCCGCGCCCAGCATCTTCCGGGCCACGCCGCCGGTCTTCCGGGCCCCGTTCTGATCTCCCGCGGCGATGAGGGCCAGGCTGCCGGGGACCATCCCCAGGACCTTCAGCTCCTCCTCATGGCCGGCAAGGAACTTAGCCACGCCTCCCGCCAGGGCGCCGTTTTCGTCCATCCGGACCCAGTAGGGCTTCTGTCCCGCCTGGACCGCCACCTCGTCGCAGAGCTTGTCGATCTGCTTCCGGGTCAGCGCCGCGCCGGAGCAGGGCACGATCTTCACCATGGCGGCCTCCTCGAAGGGGGCGAAGCCCTGCGTCTGCTTCGCCAGGGCCGTCATGTCCCGGAGGGTCAGGTCGATGCGAAGGTCCGGCTTATCGGTGCCGTAGAGATCCATGGCGTCGTTGAAGCGGATCCGGCGGAAGGGGGCCTGGGAGGCGATATTGTAAGCGCCGTATTTCGCGAAAATGGGGGGCAGGACCCGCTCCATGACGGAGAACACGTCCTCCTGGGTGGCGAAAGCCATCTCCATGTCCAGTTGGTAGAACTCCCCGGGGGAACGGTCGCCCCGGGCGTCCTCGTCCCGGAAGCAGGGGGCGATCTGGAAATAGCGGTCAAAGCCGGCGGTCATGAGAAGCTGCTTGAACTGCTGGGGCGCCTGGGGAAGGGCGTAGAATTTGCCGGGGTGCTTCCGGGAGGGCACCAGGTAGTCCCTCGCCCCCTCGGGGCTGGACGCCGTCAGAATGGGGGTGGTGATCTCCAAAAAGCCCTCCTCCGTCATCCGGCGGCGCAGCTCCGCCACCACCTGGCTGCGGAGAACGACGTTCGCCTTGACCGCCGGATTCCGCAGGTCCAGGAAGCGGTACTTGAGGCGGACGTTTTCGTCGGCGGAGCGGGATTTGTTGATCTCGAAGGGCAGGGCGTTAAAGCGGCACCGGCCCAGCAGCGTGATGGCGGTGGGCTCCACCTCGATCTCGCCGGTGGGCTGCTTGGGGTTCTTGCTCTCCCGCTCCCGGACGACGCCGGTGACGGAGATGGTGGACTCCTTGTTGATGCCCTTGACGACAGCCATCAGCTCGGGGGTCTGAACCACTACCTGGGTGGTGCCGTAAAAGTCCCGCAGCACCAGAAAGGCGAAGTTGGCCCCCACCTCCCGGATGTTTTCCAGCCATCCGGACAGGGTCACGGTCTTGCCCACGTCGGAGAGCCGCAGCTCCCCACAGGTATGGGTCCTGGATTGGGTCATAAATGGAAACCTCTCTTTTTTGTTGGATTCTTTGGTGTATTGTCTCATAAAATGGGAAAAAAGTCAATCATTCCCCCAAAACTTCCGGGGAAAAACCTTCCGTGATCAGGCGGCGCACGCTTTGGATGCCGTTTTCGCAGCCGGCGCGGCCCGCGTAGGGCTCCGAGGAGGCCACCACGGCGCCGTTCCGCGCGCGGAGGCGGAAGCGCCAGGCCCCGGCCCGGTCCCGGTAGATCTCAAACCGGGGATTCCGGGCGGGCGCGTCGGCACCGGTCCGGTCCCAGACCCGGGCGTCCAGGGCCGCCCGGATCAGGCCCTCCGCTCCACGGAGGCAGGCCGCCCGGGTGGCGTAGACCTGGGAGGAGGCCACGGTCTCCCCGTTGGCGGCCCGGAGGTCAAATTTGTATCCCGACGGGGTTTTACGGACGACAAACCGCTCCATTTTCCGCGCCTCCCTTCCGCACCTTATTATAATTCCGAGACGGGAGCTTGTCATTTGGCATTATTCCACAGACTTGTCCCCTGTTTCATGGAAAAAATCAGAAATTTTTCACAATTATCACTTGCTTTTTCCCCGGGGCTGTGCTAGAATGGCGACGTAACAACTCCATAGCTTCGTATCGGATGAATGGCCCGGGAGAGACCGGATTTGGCGCCGAAGGGGAACGCGGAAACTCTCAGGCAAAAGGACCGGGCCAGGACGATACTCCGTAGAGTGGGGCTTGCCCCCACGCCGAAGGTGCAACCCGCTTTCTCGCGGGGAATCTCTCAGGTACATTCAGCGGAGGCACAGCGGGGGATTTCGCCCCCGCCGTGCCTCCGTCTTATTTTGCGGAAAGGAGAATGCGCGTGATCATCACCCGAAAGAAACCGGAGGAGGCTCTTTTGTCCATGCTCCAGGGGGCCAAACGGGTGGCCATCGTGGGCTGCGGAAGCTGCGCAGCCGCCTGCCAGACCGGCGGAGAGAAGGAGATCGGGGAAATGAAAGCCTTTTTGGAGGCCCGGGGCTTCCAGGTGGCCGCCACGGTCCTGCCCGACGAGTGCTGCCACAAAATGCTGGTGAAGCGGGATCTGAAGGTCCTCCGGGGCCTGGACGTGGACGCCGTGGTGGGCCTGGCCTGCGGCGACGGGGTCCAGACCGTGGCGGACAACGTGGACCTGCCCGTCTACCCCGCCAACGACACCTTGTTCCTGGGCCAGGTGGAGCGGGTGGGCATCTTCCACGAGTACTGCCGGATGTGCGGGGACTGCGTCCTGGGCGTTACCGGGGGTATCTGCCCCGTGACCCGCTGCGCCAAGGGCCTGGTCAACGGCCCCTGCGGCGGCCAGAGGAACGGCAAATGCGAGGTGGACCCGGAAAACGACTGCGCCTGGGTCCTGATCTACCGCCGCCTGGAAAAGCTGGGCAAGCTGGACGCCCTCCTCTCCCCCACCGGCGGCCGGCGTCCCGCCGCCCATCCGGCCCACTTGAATCTGCGGGAGGTGCGGAAATGAGCCGGCTTCAGCGTGCCCTGGAGCAGGGCCAATTCGCCGTCACCGCCGAGATGGCTCCACCCAAGGGGGCGGACTTCCGGCCCGCCCTGGAAACCGCCCAGGTCCTCCGGGGGAAGGTCCACAGC
This sequence comes from uncultured Oscillospiraceae bacterium, assembly GCA_947625965.1. Taxonomy (GTDB): domain Bacteria; phylum Bacillota; class Clostridia; order Oscillospirales; family Oscillospiraceae; genus Faecousia. Next base: position 33,835 of record CANQQO010000004.1, on the reverse strand, counting down.
CTCAACGTGACGGATATGCAGTCCGCCTGCCTCAAAGCCTCCAGCCTGGGGCTCTGCACAGCCCTCCGGCAGGCGGGCTTCGAGCCCATCCTGCAAATGACGGGCCGGGACCGGAACCGGATGGCCCTGGCCGCCGATCTGCTCACCGCCGCCGCCTTTGGCATCGACACGGTGCTCTGCCTCACGGGGGACCACCCCGCCGTGGGGGACTGCCGGGACGCCAAGCCCGTCTACGATCTGGACAGCGTGGGCATTTTGGAGCTGCTGCGGGAATTGGAGGCCGGCCGGGACTGCGGCGGAAATCCCCTGACGGGGGAGGCCCCCCGATTCTTTGGAGGCGCGGCGGCCACGCCGGTGTACGACCCCCTGCCCCTGCAGATCGCCAGACTCAAGCGGAAAGCGGACGCCGGGGCCCGGTTCCTCCAGACCCAGGCGGTCTTCTCCGCGGAGAGCCTCCTTCCCTTCCTGGAAGGGGTGGACCGGGCGGGGATCCGGGTCCCGATCCTGGCCGGGATCATCCCGCTGAAATCCGCCGGCATGGCGAAATTCATGAACGAGCACGTCCCGGGCATCGCGGTGCCCCAAAGCCAGATCGACGCCCTGGCGGCGGAGAAGGCCGCCGGCGGCAGCCCAGCCCGGCTGGGGCTGGCCATGGCGGCGGAGCTGGTGGCGGAGCTGCGGGAGCGGAAGCTGTGTGCCGGGGTCCATATCATGGCCATCGGCGCGGAAAAAAGCGTTCCCGGTTTGCTGGAAATGGCCGGCGTCCATATCTGTGAAGAAACCGCCCCCGTCCCCCGGGCGGAGGCAAGCTCAGAAGGAGGTAACCATGAGTGAATTGAAGCGCACCCCCCTTTATCCGGCCCACCTGGCGGCGGGAGCTGCCATGGTGGACTTCGGCGGATGGGAAATGCCCATCCAGTACCCCACCGGCATCGTGGCGGAGCATCTGTATGACCGGCGGAAATGCGGTATTTTCGACGTGTCCCACATGGGCCGCCTCCTGGTGGAGGGGCCGGACCGGCTGGCCTTTTTGCAGAGGGTCCTGACCAGCAACGTGGCGGCCCTGACGCCTGGACGGGCCCAGTACTGCATGATCCCCACGGAGACCGGCGGCGCGGTAGACGACGCCTATGTGTATCTGTTCGAGGCGGAGCGGTATATGCTGGTCGTCAACGCCTCCAACACCGACAAGGACCTGGCCCACTTCGCCAAGTATCTGCCGGAGTACGACTGCCGAATCACAAACATCACGGACCGGTATTCCTCCATCGCCGTCCAGGGCCCGGAGGCGGAGGCTATTCTGAAAGCCCTCTCCGGGGCGGAGACCATCACCGGTCCCCGAAAGAACGACCTGGGCCAGATCACCATTCAGGGCAGGGCCGTCCGGGTGTCCAAGACCGGCTACACCGGGGACCCCATCGGCTACGAGGTCTTCCTCCCCGCCGGCGACGCGGTGTGGCTCTGGGACCTGCTGATCGCCCAGGGGGCCCGTCCCACGGGCCTGGGGGCCCGGGACACGCTCCGGCTGGAGGCGGGCCTGCCCCTCTACGGCCACGAGCTGGGGACGGATCCCGGCGGGGCGGAGATCCCCATTTTCGCGGTGCCCCTGGCCCGGTTCGCCGTCAGCTTCGCCCCGGAGAAGGGGGATTTTGTGGCCCGGGAGCTTCTGGAAGCCCAGAAGGGCGGGACCGCCAAACGGGTCGTCCCCATTGCCTTGGAGGACCGGGGCGTTATCCGGGCGGGAATGGAGGTCCTCCGGGACGGGGCCCCCGCCGGCTGGGTCACCAGCGGCACCATGGTCCCCTACTACCGCTTCGACCAGGCCGGGGAGCCTTTGGACGCCACCGGCAAGCGGGCCATCGCCTTTGCCTATGTGGACAGCGCCCTGACCGTGGGAGACACGGTCCAGGTCAATGTCCGGGGCAAACTCCTGAACGCCCGGATCGTCAAACGTCATATGCGCCAGGATCTGCCCCCCTATGGCCGGGCGGAACTGATCTAAAATACAGACATTTTTGAGGAGGAAACTATCATGAATTACCCGATCGATCTCAAGTACACCCGTTCCCACGAATGGCTGCGGGACGAGGGAGACGTGGCCGTCGTCGGCATCTCCGACTATGCCCAGGACGCCCTGGGGGACGTGGTCTTCGTGAACCTGCCCGCCGTGGGCGACACCGTCATTGCCGGGGAGAGCTTTGGGGACGTGGAGTCCGTCAAGGCGGTCTCCGATCTCATCAGCCCCGTCACCGGCGTGGTGTGCCAGGTGAACACCGCCCTGGAGGACGCCCCCGAGAGCCTCAACGAGGACCCCTACGGCGCTTGGATCATCCAGGTGGAGGACGTGACGGACAGCGAGGACCTGATGTCCGCCGAGGACTATCAGGTCTACTGCCAGCAGGAGGGCTGATATGGGCAGCTACATCCCCTCCACCCCGGCGGAGCGGCAGGAAATGCTCTCCGCCGTGGGGGTGGCCTCCTTCCGGGAGCTGTACCGGGACGTGCCGGAGGAAATGTACCGGCCGGAGCTGGACCTCCCCGAGGGCAAAAGCGAGCTGGAGGTGGCCCGGAGCCTTTCCGCCATGGCGGAGAAAAACCGGGTGTTCCCCACAGTCCTCCGGGGGGCCGGGGCCTATGACCACTATATCCCTAGCATCGTCAAGTACATCCCCGCCAAGGAGGAATTCCTCACCGCCTACACGCCCTACCAGGCGGAGATGAGCCAGGGCATTTTGCAGTCCATCTTTGAATACCAGACCATGATCTGCCGCCTGACCGGGATGGACGTGTCCAACGCCTCGGTCTACGACGGGGCCACCGCCGCGGCGGAGGCCGCCGCCATGTGCCGGGACCGGAAGCGCCGGGTGACCCTGATCTCCGCCGCCGCCCATCCCGACACCATCCAAACCGTGAAGACCTACTGCTACGCCGCCGGGGCGGAGCTGCGTCTGATCCCGCAGAAGGACGGCCGGACCGATTTGGAGGCCCTCGCCGCCATGCTGACCCCCGAGGTGGCGTCGGTCTACGTCCAGCAGCCCAATTTCTATGGGCTTTTGGAGCCGGCCCAGGAGATCGGTCAGGCGGTCCACGCCGCCGGGGCCATGTATATCCTTGGCTGCAACCCCATCGCCCTGGCGATCCTGCAAACGCCCCGGGAGGCCGGGGCGGACATTGCCGTGGGCGAGGGCCAGCCGCTGGGTATGCCCCTGAGCTACGGCGGGCCCTACCTGGGCTTCATGGCCACCACGGCCAAATATATGCGGAAGCTCCCCGGCCGCATCGTGGGCCAGACGGTGGACGCCGCCGGAGAGCGGGCCTACGTGCTGTCCCTCCAGGCCCGGGAGCAGCATATCCGCCGGGAGAAGGCCAGCTCCAACATCTGCTCCAACGAGGCGCTGTGCGCCCTCACCGCCGGCGTGTACATGGCGGCCATGGGGCCGGCGGGCATGGCCAAGGCGGCCAGGGAGTCCATGGCCAAGGCCCACTATCTGGCGGAGAAGCTCTGCGCCCTTCCCGGCGTGGAGCGGGTCCACGGGGGAGCCTTCTTCCATGAATTTGTCACCACCCTGCCCAAGACGGCGGAGGTCCTCTCCGCCCTGGAGGACGCGGGGATCCTGGGGGGCCTGCCCATCGAGGGCGGCGTGCTCTGGTGCGCCACGGAGAAGGTCTCCCGGGAGGCGCTGGACCGGGCCGTGGAGATCGTGAAGGAGGTGCTCTCATGAATCTGATCTTTGAGAAAAGCGTCCCCGGCCGGGGCACGGAATACCTGCCGGAGTGCGACGTGCCGGAGGTCTCCCTGCCGGAGGGCATGGGCCGCGCGGACCCGCCCAAGCTGCCGGAAGTCAGCGAAACGGACCTGAGCCGCCACTACACCGAGCTCTGCCGCCGGGTCCACGGGGTCAACAGCGGCTTCTATCCCCTGGGTTCCTGCACCATGAAATACAACCCCCGGATCGACGAGGAAATGGCCGCCCTGCCGGGCTTCACCGGCATCCATCCCCTGGCCCCCCGGTCCGCCACGGAGGGCTGCCGGGAGGTCCTGGACATGGCCAAAAAGCTCCTGTGCGAGATCACCGGCATGGAGGACATGACCTTCCAGCCCGCCGCCGGGGCCCACGGCGAGTTTACCGGCGTTCTGCTCATCAAGCAGTACCACGACGCCCGGGGGGACAAAAAGCGGTGCAAGATCCTGGTCCCCGACTCCGCCCACGGCACCAACCCGGCGACCGCCGCCATGTGCGGCTATCAGATCGTGAACATTCCCTCCGGGCCCGACGGCTGCGTGGACCTGGACGCGCTGAAGGCCGTCCTGGGAGAGGACATCGCCGGATTGATGCTCACCAATCCCAACACCGTCGGTATTTTCGACAAAAACATCCTGGAGATCACCCGTTTGGTCCACGGGGCCGGGGGATTGTGCTACTATGACGGGGCCAACCTGAACGCCGTCATGGGGCTGGCCCGTCCGGGAGACATGGGCTTCGACTGCGTCCATCTGAACCTCCACAAGACCTTCGCCACGCCCCACGGCGGCGGCGGTCCCGGAGCGGGGGCCGTGGGCTGCAAGGGCTTCCTGGCGGAGTATCTGCCCAAGTCCCGCCTGATGGACGGCGGAGAGGGCATCCAGGTCCGCGCCTTCGCCGGGAACTTCCTGGTGGTGGTAAAGGCCCTGGCCTACCTGCTGACCCTGGGCCGGGAGGGCGTCCCCGAGGCGGCGGAAAACGCCGTTCTGAACGCCAACTACCTCCTGGCAAAGCTGAAGGCCCGCTATCGCCCCGCCTATGACCGGCTGTGTATGCACGAATTTGTGCTGGACCTGAGCGAGCTGAAGAAGGAGACCGGCGTCACCGCCCTGGACGTGGCCAAGACCCTCATCGACTACGGCATCCACCCGCCCACCATGTACTTCCCCCTCATCGTCCACGAGGCGCTGATGCTGGAGCCCACGGAGACCGAGAGCCGGGAGACCCTGGACCACGCGGCGGAGGTGTTTCTAAAGCTCTACGACCTGGCCCACGAGGACCCGGCCTATATGCACGAGGCGCCTCACCACGCCCAGATCCGCCGGCCCGACGAGGTCCGGGCGGCCCGGAATCCTATATTATGTCAACCGGAGTGACCCTCTATCTCCACCGGGGGACCTCCTTCGACCCCTATTACAATCTGGCGGTGGAGGCGGCCCTTCTGGAGCTGGCTGGGGCGGGGGCCACGGTCCTCTACCTCTGGCAGAATCAGAACACGGTGGTCATCGGCCGGAACCAGAACCCCTGGCTGGAATGTCGGACCGGACTGCTGGAGCGGGAGGGGGGCCTCCTGGCCCGCCGCCAGAGCGGCGGCGGGGCGGTGTTCCACGATCTGGGGAATCTGAATTTCACCATCCTCACCCCCCAGGCGGAATTTGACATTCCCCGCCAACTGTCCGTGATCCAGTCCGCCCTGGCCGCCCTGGGCATCCCCACGGAGCGGTCCGGCCGGAACGACTTGATGGCGGGGGGCCGGAAATTCTCGGGAAACGCCTACTATCACGGCGGCGGCGCCGCCTATCACCACGGCACCCTGTTGGTCCGGGCGGACATGGAAAAGCTGAGCCGCTATCTGAGCCCCGCCAAGGCCAAGCTGGAGGCCAAGGGCGTGGCCTCGGTCCGGAGCCGGGTGGGCAATCTGGCGGACCTAAAGGAGGATCTGACGGTGGAAATGCTGGCGGAGGCTCTGGAAGCCGCCTTCTCCCGGGTCTACGGCGGTCAGGCCCTTCCCGCGCCCCCGCCGGAGCCGGAAACGGTGGCCGCTCTGGCGGCCCGCAACGCGAGCTGGGAGTGGAATTACGGCCGGGACCTGCCCTTCACCCTGGACTGCCGGGGCCGCTTTCCCTGGGGCGGGGTCCAGCTTCTGCTCCAAATCGAGGCGGGGAGGGTCCAAAGCGCCCGTGTCTACACCGACGCCATGGATTTCACCCTTTCGGAGCGGACGGAGCGGGCCCTCACCGGCTGCCGCCTGACGGAGGAAGCGCTGTCCTCCCGCCTGTCCCCCCTCCCCTGGGGCCAAGACCTGTTGGGGCTTTTGCGGGAACAGGGATTATAAAGACAACGCCGCTCCCCCTCGGGGGAGCGGCGAACGCGCATAGAGATCATTCCCGGACGTGCTCCAATCCGGTTTGCAGGATGGTCAAAACATGGTTGTCGTCCAGGGAGTAGAGCAGATTCTTGCCCTCCCGCCGGTTTTTCACCAGGTGCATCCGTTTGAGCAGGCCCAGTTGATGGCTGACGGCGCTCTGGCTCAGCTCCACCGCCTGGGCGATGTCGTTGACGCACAGCTCCTTCCCCACCAGCAAGGACAATATCTCCACCCGGGTGGCGTCGCTGAAGCCCTTGAACAGCTCCGCGATCTGGGTCAGGACCTCCTTTTCAGGCATGGGTTCCATGGGCTTCCCCCTCCTTTTGTCTCGATACCGCTATTATACCGTAATTTTTCCCGCCGCGCAATCTTTTTTTCGCCGCGCCAAGGGAACAGCGCTCTCCGCTCTCGGGTCTGAAAACGTGGCCGGGTATCTTCGGAGGAAGGCCGGGATCAAAACAGGGATGGCAGACGTTTGTCATACCATCCCTGAGATAGATCTATACTTACTCCTCGCAGTTCAGCAGATCCTGGTAGTAGCGCCACATCTCCTCCTCCGTGTCGAATACGGCCACGTACATCTGATTGGCCATAGCGCCGGAGAGAGCGTCGGGGATCCGGCCCCACATCCGCATATTGGGACCGTACTTGGTCATGATGGCGTTGTGGTCCAGGTAGAACTTCTTCCCGTCCCGGCGGCCGCAGAAAGCGCAGAAGTGCCGGGGCTTGTCCTGGGGCAGGGTGCAGCGGTCAAAGGCGATCATGTCCGCCCACATCTTGTAAACGTCAGTCTCGGCGGAGTAGTCGTACATATCGGGGGTGTATCCCCCGGCGGGGCGCATATTCACCTCCAGGCCGATCACGTCCCCCTTCTTCCCCAGGCCCTCCTGGTCCTGGTTCAGAACGAAGTACTCCAGGTGGATGAACCGACTGCGGACGCCAAAGGCTTTCACCGTCCGAAGTCCCATCTGCCGGAAGTCCTCGGGCAGGTAGGGCACCAGGTAGTACAGGCAGTTGCTCTGGGAGTTGACGATGTCCATCAGGGAGTTGGGCGTGATGTTGCCGGACTCGAAGACCGGGTCGCCATGGGAGTCGATGATGGCGTCGTAGCTGCGGACGTAGCCGTTGATGAATTCCTCCATGATATAGACGTTGCTGTCCTTCGTGTCGATGAAGAAGTGCAGATCGTCGTCGCTGTTCAGGCGGTAGGTGTTGTTGGCGCCCACGCCGTTGTCCGGCTTGACAATGACGGGGTAGCCCACCATGTGGGCAAATTCGGCGGCGTCGTCATAGCCCTCCACCAGGTGATACCGGGCGGTGGGGATGCCGGCCTTGGCGTAGTAGGCTTTCATGGCGGACTTGCACTTGACCCGCTCCATGTCCTCGCTCTTGAAGCCGCTGGTAATGTTGAACTCCGTCCGCAGTCTGGCGTCCCGCTCCAGCCAGTATTCGTTGTTGGACTCCAGCCAGTCGATCTTGCCGTACTTATAGGTGAAGAAAGCCACGGCGCGGAAGACCTCGTCATAGTTTTCCAGGGAGGAGACCTTGTAATACTCATGGAGGGAGTCCCGGAGCTGCTGGGTCAGTTGGTCATAGGGGCAGTCCCCGATGCCCAGGACCCGCAGGCCGTTGTTTTTCAGCTCGGCGCAGAATTTCCAGTAGGTCACTGGGAAATTGGGGGAAATGAAGATAAAGTTTTTCATAGTCGTCTCTCTCCTTCTTTATTCGCTGAGAAGCTGGGGCACATAATAGTCCACCATTTTATACCACCAGGGCCAGTCGTGATCCACGTCGTACCCCCAGTATTCGATCCGGGCGCGGATGCCCTTCTGGGCCAGCACCGTGTCCAGCCAGCGGGTGCTGCCCAGGAGCTCGTCCTCCCAGGCCCCCTGGCCTACCACGATCAGGATGGTCCGCTCGTTGTACATCTGAATATAGGGGTGATCCTGGGGCATATTGGACAGGTACACCACCGGCGTGTTCTGGTACAGCAGGTCGTCCATATAGTCCCCGAAGAACAGCCGGGAGTCATACAGTCCGGAGATGGCGAAGACCTTGTCAAACAGGTCCGGCCGCCGGAAGAACAGGTTGGCAGCGTGCATGGCCCCCATGGAGCAGCCAAAGGGCATGATCCGTTGATCGTAGCCGTTCCGCAGGCCGCTCATGTGGCGGATGGTGGGGACCATCTCGTCCACGATGTAATGATACCACTGTTCGTGCCGCTCGATGCGCCGCCGGGGGTCGCCGCCCAGGTCGGCGTAGGTCTCGTTGTCCACGGTGTCCACGGAGTAGACCGTGCACATTCCCGCGTCGATCCACTTGTACCAATAATCGGTCATGCGGAAATTCTCGAAGTCGAAGAACCGGCCCCCCTGGCAGGGGATGAACAGGACCGGCTTGCCGGCGTGACCATAGACCTTGAATTCCATATCCCGGCCCAGGGCGCCGGAGTAATGGCGGTGATATTGTACTTCCATTTCTTCCTCCTTAAATCCCAAGGCATTCCAGAAACACGGGGATCTGCCGCTCCCAGGACGCCTCGGTGTGCTCCCCGCCGGGGACGATCCGCAGCGTCAGGTTCACCTGTTTGATCAGCAGAAGCTGAGACGCGGCAACCAGGGCCTCGGTGCTGGCGTTGTGGTTGAACAGCTCCCGGCTGCCGTAGTCCATGTAGAGGCAGGTATCCGTTTTCATCCGGCCCCGGGCGATAAGGGAGAGGACCTTCCCCGTGTCCACCCACAGGCTGGGGGACAGGCAGGCCGCCCGCTGGAATACATTGTTATAATTCACCGCCGCGTAGAGGGCCATGAGCCCGCCCATGGAGGAGCCGCAGATCAGGGTGTTCCGCCGGTCCGGCAATGTCCGATAGTCCCGGTCGATCTGGGGCTTCAGCTCCCCCAGGAGCCAGGTCATGTACTCCCGGCCCCGGCCCCGGACCTTGCCCAGAACCTCGTTGGCGAAGCTGACGGGAGAATATTCGCTGAGACGGTTGTTCCCCTGGTGGGTACACTCCACCGCCGCCACGATCAGATCCTTCTCGGTTTTGTCCAGGTATTCCCCCATTCCCCAGGACTTTCCGTAGGTGGCGTGGTCGTCGAAGAAGACGTTGTGTCCGTCGAACATATACATCACCGGGTATCGCCGCTCCGGCTTTTTGGCGTAGGACTTTGGCAAATACACATAGACGCGCCGGGTCTCCTCCCCAGATAGCTGGGGGATGGTAGTTTCCCAGACTTTTACCATAAAACTGGCCTCCCTGACAGGCAAAAAGTTTTGTAGAATGTAAAATATAGTATAAAATCTTTTCGCTTGATTGTCAATTTCCACAATCCCACGAAATCCGACAGGATTTTTTCCGGTTTTCGGGCAAAGTGTACAGGGCGCTTGCGGCCGTCCGCGGGACGTGGGCGAAGGGGGCGGATTGTTTTACATGGGCGGACGGAAATAATGCTTGCTTTTTTAGAAAAATCGGTTAAACTATTAGGAGACATCAAATCTTTCCAATAATTCTAAGGAGCTGAAAGCGTTTATGAAGGTACTGGTCACCGGCGGCGCCGGCTACATCGGCAGTCACACCTGCCTGACCCTGCTGGAGGCGGGGATGGAGCCCATCGTCATCGACAACCTCTGCAATTCCAGCGCGGAGAGCCTGGCCCGGGTGGAGGCCCTCACCGGCGGAAAGATCCCCTTCTATCCCGGAGATGTCCGGGACGAGGCCCTGCTGGACCGCATTTTCACGGAGCACACCATTTCCTGCGTCATTCACTTCGCCGGTCTCAAGGCCGTGGGCGAGTCTGTGCAGATCCCTCTTACCTATTATGAAAACAACCTGGGCGCCACCATCTCCCTGTGCAAGGTCATGTCCCGCCACGGGGTGAAGGCCATTATCTTCTCCTCCTCCGCCACGGTCTACTCCGGGGACAACGAGATGCCCCTGAAGGAGACCTCCCGCACCGGCGGCTGCACCAATCCCTACGGCTGGACCAAGTACATGGGCGAGCAGATCCTCCGGGACACCGCCAAGAGCGACCCGGCCTGGTCCGTGGTGCTGCTGCGCTACTTCAATCCCGTGGGCGCCCATGAAAGCGGACGCATCGGCGAGCATCCCAACGGCATTCCCAACAATCTGATGCCCTTCATCACCCAGACCGCCGTGGGCAAGCGGGACCATCTGAATGTCTTCGGCGACGACTACCCCACCCCCGACGGCACCGGCGTCCGGGACTACATCCACGTGTTGGACCTGGCAAAGGGCCATGTAGCGGCCATTCGGTATCTGCTGTCCCACACAGGGACGGAGGTCTTTAACCTGGGCACGGGCCAGGGCTACAGCGTGCTGGACATGGTCCACGCCTTCCAGGACGCCACCGGGATCACGATCCCCTATGAGATCGCCCCCCGCCGTCCTGGGGACCTGCCCACCTGCTACGCCGACCCCGCCAAGAGCCGGGAGGTCCTGGGCTGGCAGGCGGAGCACAGCCTGAAGGAGATGTGCCGGGACAGTTGGAACTGGCAGAAGCAGAATCCCAACGGTTACGAAGGATAACGGATCGCCCCGGGCCGAAAAGTCCGGGGCGGTTTTCGTCAAAGCCGAAAAAAAGGCTTGACAAACGGCACCGAATAAGGTATTATATTCGGGCTGGACCTGGAGAAGTCGCGTAGCTGGCCGAGCGCGCACGATTGGAAATCGTGTATACCCCAAAAGGGTATCGAGGGTTCAAATCCCTCCTTCTCCGCCAAAATGAAACCGCCCTAGGGGCGGTTTCATTTTGGCCTTAGGGGGGATTTGAACGATCAAATCCGACAGCCCAGTGGGCTGTCGGCGGCCAGTGCGCACACTGGCCGATCCTTTGTTTTTGCGCAGCAAAAACGGAGACAAATCCCTCCTTCTCCGCCAAAACGAAACTCCCTAAGGGCGGTTTCATTTTGGCCTTAGGAGGGATTTGAATAATCAAATCCGACAGCCCAGTGGGCTGTCGGCGGCCAGTGTGCACACTGGCCGGTCCTTTGTTTTTGCGCAGCAAAAACGGAGACAAATCCCTCCTTCTCCGCCAAAACGGAACTCCCTAAGGGCGGTTTCATTTTGGCCTTAGGGGGGATTTGAACGATCAAATCCGACAGCCCAGTGGGCTGTCGGTGGCCAGTGCGTACACTGGCCGGTCCTTTGTTTTTGCACAGCAAAAACGGAGACAAATCCCTCCTTCTCCGCCAAAACAAAGCTCCCTAAGGGCGGTTTCATTTTGGCCTTAGGAGGGATTTGAATAATCAAATCCGACAGCCCGGCGGGCTGTCGGCGGCCAGTGCGCACACTGGCCGGTCCTTTGTTTTTGCGCAGCAAAAACGGAGACAAATCCCTCCTTCTCCGCCAAAAAAGCACTTTGTATAAGGGAGATATAGAAATGGAGAGGAAATATTACGAAGCCTATGATGACCGTTTCAGGCAGATCCATGAACAAGATCTAAAATGGTTCAGCGAAGATCCGTCCCCCATCGTAGCGGAAACGATTCGCAGCTTTTCCATTTCGCCTAATAGCAAGCTATTAGAGATCGGCTGCGGCGAGGGGCGCGACGCGCATCCGCTTCTCTTGCAGGGATTTGACCTTTTGGCGACCGATGTATCGCCGGAAGCGATTGGTTTTTGCAGGAGAGCGTTTCCCGATTTTGCAATGCATTTTCAGGTCGTTGATTGTGTTGCCGGAGAGCTTGACAGTAAATTCGACTTTATTTACGCTGTGGCTGTTCTTCATATGCTTGTTTTGGACGATGACCGAACTGCATTTTATCGCTTCATTCATAAGCATTTAGCTCCCTTTGGAACTGCCTTAATCTGTACTATGGGCGACGGTGCCTATGAGCGGCAGACTGATGTCCGCACGGCATTCGACCTCAATGAACGAATCCATGAACCCTCGGGAAAAACCGTACAAATCGCCGGAACTTCCTGTAGAATTGTTAATTTCCAAACCTTTGAAGCAGAACTGGCGCAAAATGGTCTTGATGTAGTCAAAAAAGGCATGACCGCAGTCGAGCCGGATTTTCCGCAAATGATGTTCGCAGTAGTCAAGAGGCATTAAAACCACCATGTGAACCTACTTTTGCAAAAGTGCCCCCCTAACCGAAAAGGGGGGTCGTTTGTATCAAAATTACGGTTATTCGCCAAAATAAACCCGCCCTTAGGGCGGGTTTATTTTGGTAGAGGGACTTGAAAGATCAAATCCAACAGCCCGGCAGGCTGTCGGCGGCCAGTGCGTGCACTGGCGGGACCCTTTTTGCAGCGCAAAACGCGGGCAAGGCCCGACTTTGTCCCCACGTCGTAGCGGACGGAAGGACCGTCCACCGCGACATTTTTACAAAATATCCCGCTCCCCTCTGTCCAAGGAGGCGCCTTTGGGGACAGGGGCGGTTTCTCAGGCGTCTCTTCCGCCCCTTCTCCGGCCCAGGAACCTTGCCAGGCCCCCTTCGCTGGTCTCCTTGTACTGTTTGGCTAAATTCAGCCCCGTTTCATACATGGCCTTGCAGACCATGTCATAGCTGATGTTCCGGGTGCCGCAGAGGAAATAGCTCAGATTGCAGGCGTTCATCGCCCGCATGGCCGCCACCGCGTTGCGCTCGATGCAGGGGATCTGCACCAGGCCGCTGATGGGGTCGCAGGTCAGGCCCAGGTGGTGCTCCATGGCCATCTCCGCCGCGTACTCCACCTGATCCAGATCCAGCCCGTAGAGCTCCGCCAGGGCCGCCGCCGCCATGGAGCAGGCGGTGCCGATCTCCGCCTGACAGCCGCACTCCGCACCGGAAATGGAGGCGTTCCGCTTGGTCAGGCTGCCGATGATCCCCGCCGTGGCCAGGCCCCGGAGGATCTGATCGTCCGTGGCGTTTTGGGTGTCCTGGAAATATTTCAGCACCGCCGGAAGGACGCCGCTGGCCCCGCAGGTGGGGGCGGTGACGATGGTGCCGTTGTCCGCGTTCTGCTCGGAGACGGCGTAGGCGTAGGCGCAGATCAGGCGGCACTCCCGGACCTGGGGCACCTCCGTGGACAGCTCCTGCTCGTAGAGATACCGGGCCTTCCGCTGGACCCCCAGGCCCCCGGGGAGGGTGCCCGTGGCCTTCAGACCCTCGTCGATGGAGGTCTTCATGGCCTGCCAGACCTCCATCAGGAAGTCCCAGATCTCCGGGCCCTCGTTGATCTCCACATACTCGCTGAGGGAGCCGATATAGCGCCACTTGCAGAAATCCGCGATCTCCGCGAAGGAGTTCTCCGGGTACACCTCCGGCCCCTGGACCTCCGGCCGGCCGGGGATGCGGATGTCCCCGCCGCCGATGGACTCCACCCGGAGGGAGCCGATCTCCCGTCCGCCGGAGAAGGCGAAGAAATCCATGGTGTTGGGGTGGCTGTTTGGAAGCTGCTCCTGGGAGAAGACGATCTCCGTGGGAGCGGGCGCCAGGACCTGCCGGAGGACCCGGTCCGTGCCGTGGCCCACGCCGGTCTTGCTCAGGGAGCCGTAGAGCACCACCCGAAAGGCCTCCGCCTCGGGGTGCTCCCCGCGAAACAGCTTCGCGGCCCGTTCCGGCCCCATGGTGTGGGACGAGGACGGGCCCTTCCCGATCTTGTAGACCTCCCGAATGGACTTCATGGCCTCCGCCTCCTTGCGTTTTCTTCAGTATAGCAAAAATGACCGGATTTTACAACGGTTTTTTCAAAAAATCCCCGTCTTCCGCCGCTCGGAGGGCCTCCAGGGAAAGCTCCCCCGCCAGCTTGAACAGGGCGTCCTGGAGGACCCGCTCCAGAGTCCGGCCGGAGGCCTGGGCCACGCGGGTATAGAATTGTACCAAGGCCGGTTCCAGCGTAAGCGTCACCTGTATCATAAGGGCCTCCCTAGAAGAACTGAAAAAAACTTCCCCCCATCCTATGCGGGGCCTTGACAGGTGTGATACAATAAAAAATACAGAAAAAGGGAGGAGAAATACTATGGCAAAGGAAAAAATGGTAGCCCAGATCACGGACATGGAGGAGGACTTCGCCCAGTGGTACACCGACGTGTGCAAAAAGGCGGACCTGATCGCCTACACCGGGGTCAAGGGTGTCTTCGTCTACCGGCCCTACGGCTACGCACTCTGGGAGAATATTCAGCGCGTTCTGGATGGGATGTTCAAGGAATCGGGCCATGAGAATGTCTATATGCCCCTGCTGATCCCCGAGAGCCTTTTGCAGAAGGAGAAGGACCATGTGGAGGGCTTCGCCCCGGAGTGCGCCTGGGTGACCAGAGGGGGCAGCGAGGAGCTGGAGGAGCCCCTTTGCATCCGGCCCACCTCGGAGACGCTGTTCTGCGACCATTTCAAGGACATTGTCCACTCCTGGCGGGACCTGCCCGTCAAATACAACCAGTGGTGCAGCGTGCTGCGCTGGGAGAAGACCAGCCGGCCCTTCCTGCGGCACCGGGAATTTCTGTGGCAGGAGGGCCACACCCTCCACGCCACCGCTCAGGAGGCCATCGCGGAGACCGAGGGCCAACTGGAATGTTACGCCGATTTCTGCGAAAACTACCTGGCTATGCCCGTCATCAAGGGCGTCAAAACGGACAAGGAGAAGTTCTCCGGCGCGGAGCGGACCTACACCATCGAGTGCATGATGCACGACGGCAAGGCCCTCCAGGCCGGCACCTCCCACTACTTTGGCGACGGCTTCGCCCGGGCCTACGACATCCACTTCACCGACAAGAACAACCAGCTTCAGGTGCCCTTCGAGACCTCCTGGGGCCTGTCCACCCGGCTCATCGGCGGCATCATCATGACCCATGGGGACAACAACGGCCTGGTCCTGCCGCCCAAGGTGGCTCCCATCCAGTGCGTGATCCTGCCCATTGCCCAGCACAAGCCCGGGGTCCTGGACGCCGCCGCCCAGGTCCGGGACCGGCTGAAAAAAGCCGGCTTCCGGGTAAAGATGGACGACTCGGAGCAGAGCCCCGGCTGGAAATTCGCCGAATACGAGATGAAGGGCGTCCCCGTCCGCCTGGAGCTGGGCCCCAAGGACCTGGAGCAGAACCAGTGCGTCCTGGTCCGCCGGGACAACCGGGAGAAGCGGGTGGTCTCCCTGGACGAGCTGGAGAAGGCTCTGGCCGAGACTCTCCAGGCGGTCCACGACGGCCTCTACGCCAAGGCCAAGGCCAATCTGGACAGCCACATCTTCGCCGCCTCCACCCTGGAGGAGGCCCGGGAGCTGCAAAAGCGCAGCGGCGGCTTTATCAAGACCATGTGGTGCGGCAGCGTGGAATGTGAAAACCGGATGAAGGACGAGGCCGGAATGTCCTCCCGGTGCATCCCCTTTGCCCAGGAGCATTTGGGCGATACCTGCGCCATCTGCGGGAAAAAAGCGGAGAAGATGCTCTACTGGGGAGTCGCGTACTGAGATGATCCTCTAGATCAACGGCCCCTACGGCGTGGGAAAAACTGCCCTGGCGGAGACGCTGCACGCCCGGATCCCGGACAGCTTCCTGTTTGACGCAGAGGGAGTGGGCGACGCGGTGCGGGACAATCTGCCCAAGGAGCTGTATCGCGGCCCTCTCTACGAGTCGTATCCCCTCTGGTTTCAAATGTGCGCCGCGCTGCTGGGAGACATCGCCGGAAGCTATTCGGGGACCGTTTTCGTCCCCATGACGCTGGCCCTGCCGGACTCCTTCGGAAAAATCGCCGGGCCCCTGCGAAAAAAAGCGTCCGGGTGGAACACATCCTTCTGGAATCCACCTACGAGATCGTCCACGCCCGGATCCTCGCCCGGGGGGAGGAGGAGGGCTGCTGGTGCATGGAGCACATTCCTTTCTGCCTGGAGAGGCAGGCGGCGTTTTCCGACGTGATCCGAATCCCATCGATGGGGCAGTCCGTAGACGCGCTGGCCGACGAGGTGCGCAAGGCCCTCAAAAGATAACGCGCTATGCCAGGCGGGTCCCGGACACGCCCCGCAGGGAATGTGCCCCGGCCCAAACACACATAAAAAATCCGCGCCTTTTTCATCCCAAAAAGGCGCGGATTTTGCATTTGCGGAGCGCAGGGCGGACAGTTGATGTGCTTTGCCGGCTTGACGGTCATTCCGTCTGGTCTTTTGTCCGCGCCACCTTCATGTTGGGCCAGCGGCTTTCCATATAGTCGTCGTCATACGCGCTGTCCAGGAAGGTTTCCACCGCGTTGGACGCCTCCGGACGGTCCTGGCGGGTGTCGTAGCGCAGCATGGCCGCCCCGGTCAGGGCCGCGTCGCAGAGGAGGAAGATCACGACCGCCCAGGTCAGCACCTTCCCCGCCACCACCGGCAGCTTTTCAATGCTCCGCTCCATAGGCGGGTAGAGGACCTTGATCCACACCACCGCCAAAATGCCCCAGAAGAAGCAGAACAGCACATTGGTCCGGCCGCCGATATTCAGCGGCATACTGCTGTAATCCCAGAACACCACGCCGTAGACCAGCTCGGTGAACACGCTGCAAAAATACTCGTAGGCTCCGCCGATGACAAAGCCCCCCAGGAACACCCACCGGTCCGATTTCCCGGCCAGGTGCCGCAGCGTCACCGTGAGCACCACCGCCCCCAGGCCCCAGACAAAGCTGAAGGGTCCATAGAGCACGCTGGACCGGCTCATCCAGTTTCCGCCCACCAGGCGGCAGTAGAGCGTCTCCAGAATATCCCCCAGCAGAGCGCTGATCACAAAGACCCACACCAGCTTGTCCAGGCACATCCCCTGGGCAAAGGTGTAGTGCTTTTCCAGCGTTGGGTCGGCCTCGATGCCGGGGTAGGCCCGCTGAAGCCGCCGCCAGATCCGGTCCGTCAGCCGCTGGGCCAGAGCGGAGGTCTGGCTCCGGATCTCCATCGCCTGGGCCGGGACGCCGTGGCGAAGGGCGTAGACCATGAGGCCAAAATCCAGGACCGTCAGGCTCCCCAAGGCAATCGCCAGGAGCTTTACCACCAGCTTGGGCAGCAGCAGCACCAGCGCCGCCAGCAGGGGGTGGAACACATGGTAGCACAGCAGCATCCCGCCGGCGATGAGCAGCCGCCCGGCCCAGACCATCCAGGACTGGGGTATGGTCCGCTGGCTCTCCCACTGGTCCATATGGCTGATCCGGCGGAGCAGGAAGCCGGACAGGCTTCGGACCACCGTCAGCACCACGGTGGTAAACACAAATTGCATCAGGTAATTCCTGCCCATAGTTGGCAGGACCTGGATCATGATCGCCCAGGAAATGCCGTAGGGCAGATCCAGGGGCAGATTGAGGAAGCCCTGGTGGACGAAGCGCCGGTCCGTCACCGCGTGCCAGAGCACTTCTCCCATCCACCCAAAGAAAGCGTAGAGCAGCAGATATAAGATCCATTCCCAACCGGAACTGACCATGACCATCCTCCTTTTTCTAAAAATCCGCCGCCCTTCCGGGCGGCGACAGCTTTTGAAAAAAGCCTCGCAGAGTTTGCCGTCCGCAGACGGCGAATGGATTTCGATCCTTTTTTGCCAGGGTGTGTACTTGGCAAAAAATACCTCTCAGCCTGCGATCCCCTCCAAATGGGCGCCCAGGAAAGCGGGTCCCATTGGGGAGGCTGTGCAAAAACGAAAGTTTTTGGCAGCCTCCCGCCGCCCTTCCGGGCGGCGAGCCTTTACTTCTCCACGACCTCCAGCAGCTCCATGGGGCAGGCCTTGGCGCAGATGCCGCAGGCGATGCACTTGGAGGCGGGTCCCTCGGTGGGAAGGACGATGACCTGCATGGGGCAGACCTCCTTGCACTTGCCGCAGGAGACGCACTTTTTCTTATTGATCATGTACACGCCGGTCTTGGGGTTCTGGGTGATGGCCTCATGCTCGCAGGTCCTGGCGCACTTGCCGCACTGAATGCAGGTCACGGGCTTGGCCCCGCCGGGCTTCGCCACCACCCGGATGCAGGCCAGGTCCTGATGGAAGGTCTTGTAAAAGGCGTTGGAGCAGGCCTGAACGCAGGCCAGACACGCCATACATTCCACATTTTTCTTGACGGTGAGTTTCTTCATAACAGGAGATTCCCCTTTTTTCGTAGTCTTGGCTCATTATACTAGAAATACGTCAAAAAAGCAATGGCAAATCCCATTTTTTGATTCCCATTTTTTCCGCATTTTTCCTGGGTAGACCGGCCGCAAAGGGAGATAATAGCCTTGCGGCAAAAAAATGAGGAGGAATCAGATATGAAAGCATTTACCACAGCCATTGCCCTGGCCCTTGTCCTTACGTTCTGCCTGGCGGGCTGCCGCAACGGGATGTCCGCTGGCAGCACTCCCAGCTCCAGCAGTCAGTCCACGGTGGTGCCCTCGGGCTCCGTGCCCAGCTCCAGCTCCACCACGCCCAGCTCCGCCACCGGCGGCAGCGGCTCCACCACGCCCAGCGGTTCTCAGGGCACCACGCCCAGCGGGACCAATCCCAGCGGCGGTCAGATGGACCCCAGCGGCGGCAACGGCGGCGCTGAGAACGGCACCGGCGGCGACAACGGCGATATGACCGGCGGCAGCTCCGGCGACGACGGCGGCATGACCGGCGGCTCCGGCGACAACGGCGGCATGACCGGCGGCAACGGCTCCGCCAACCAGGGCGCCAATCGGATCCGCCGGATCCAGGCCCGCTGAAAAACCGCTCCCCTTCGGGCAGCTTCCAATAAGGCAGTATCGAAACCATACTGACAAAGGGCAGCCGCCAAACAGGGGTGCGGCAATGAGAACAGCCATATTCGGAGAGATCCGGGTATGGCTGTTTTTTTATCTTATTTGTTTGGGTCGACAGATACGTCAATTGAAAACGGTTCAAATCTTTTTATATCGCAAGAAAGCGGCGTCATTTTTTGGATTTCATAAGGTTTCTCCTCGTCCAAAACAGCAAAATTCCTTTTTTCGGGCGGAAGGTTGCTTTTTGGCCGGCGGGAAGGTATAATAGGAGTACCTTTTTTCGGGGGGGTGTTCCCTTTGCGGCGGCGGGATCTGTTTTTGATCGGGGGACTGCTGCTTCTGAGCTTGGCCCTGTTTGGCCTGTCCTGCCTTCGGCAGAGCGGGACCTTCGTGGTCGTGCGGGTGGATGGGATGGAGGTCGGAAGGTACTCGCTGGACGCGGACGGCGTCTATCCCCTGAACGGCGGGTCCAATGTGCTCGTCATCGAGGACGGCTGCGCCTATCTCTCAGACGCGAACTGCCCCGACAAGCTGTGCGTCAAGCAGGGACGGGTGTCCCGGGACGGGCAGGTCATCACCTGCCTGCCAAACCGGCTCACCGTCACGGTCTATGGGCAAGCGGACGGTGTGGACGCTTATTTGTAGGAGACGGTGGGGTGAAAAGTCGAAAATTGACGGTTTTGGCCCTCTGCGCCAGCTTGGCCATGGTGCTGTCCTATTTGGAAAGCCAGATCCCTTCCTTTGTGGCCATTCCGGGGATTAAGATCGGTCTGGCGAATATCGCCGTGGTTTTCGCGCTCTACGCGCTGGGGGGCTGGGAGGCCGCCGCCGTGTCGGGAGTCAGGGTCGTCGTGACCGCGATGCTCTTTGGCTCCGGGGCCAGCTTTCTTTACAGCCTGGCCGGAGCGTGCCTGAGTCTGGCGGGGATGGCGGGCCTGAAACGAATCGGCGGGTTTTCCGCCGTGTCGGTCAGTGTGGTTGGGGGCGTGCTCCATAATTTGGGGCAAATCCTGATGGCCTGGCTGCTGCTGGGGACCGGCGCGATCGTCTACTATTTGCCCTATTTGATCCTGAGCGGGACCCTCTTTGGCATTGCGGTGGGGGCTCTGGCGGGATATTTGGTAAAGCGGGTCCCACTTTCGGAATGACAGACTTCCAAATGGGACCCGCTTCGCTGGGCTCCCATTTGGAGGGGATCGCAGGCTGAACCGCGCACTCGCCGGTCTTTCGCCCGGCTCGCACACTCTCAGCCTGATAGGTATTTTTTGCCAGGTACACGCCCTGGCAAAAAATGATTGAAATGGGTTTGCCGTCTGCGGACGGCAAACTCGGAAGGGCTTTTTTGACAGCCTCAGACGCCCCCGGTTTTGCCAACCGGGGGCGTTAGAATCCCGCGCGCGTCCGATTCCTGCCTGCCGGCAAGGGTACGGACCCACCGTTGCCCGCGCTTCTACACAGGGCCGAAGGATTCAGCCGCCCGCCTAGGCGTTGTCCGCGTCCGATGGCTGCCGGCCCATTGCAGTCTGCCGGAGGACCTTCCAGAACAGGTCTCCCCAGGTCAGCCGGGGGACCGCCTTTTCCGCCACAAGGGGCACCTGCGATAGTATCTGCTCCCCTGAGCGGACCGTCATCGTCCCCAAGCGCTGGCCCTCGCTGACCGGCGCCGTGACCGACTCGTCCAGAACAATGTCCGTGGAGACGCTGGCCCGCTGGGCCTTGTCAATGAGCAGGGTCGGGTCCTCCCCCAGCTTGACCCGGATCGTCTCCTCCGCCCCCAGCTTGACCGGCACCGCCGCTTCCTCCGTCAGCTCCGGAGATACCAAGGCATAGTTGGCAAAGCCATAGTCCAGCATGGATTTGCAGGCGGAAAAGCGGTCCTGGCTGGTGGCGCAGCCCATCACCACCGCGATCAGCCCAAGGCCCTCCCGCTCGGCGGAGGCGGACAGGCAGTAGCCCGCCCCGGAGGTGAAGCCCGTCTTCAGGCCCGTGGCGCCGGAGTAGAAACGGATCAGCTTGTTGGTGTTGGCAAGACCGAAGGCCCCGTTTCGGACCGTGTCCATCCAGATGGTGGTGAATTGGGTGATGTCCGGGTGATTTTTCAGCAGCTCCCGGGACATGAGGGCAATGTCGTAGGCGGAGGTCCGATGCTCCTTGGCGCTGTCGTCGTCATCGAGACCGGTGCAGTTGACGAATTTGGTGTCCGCCATGCCCAGCTCCTTGGCCTTGGCGTTCATCATCTCCACAAACGCCGCCTCGCTGCCGGCAATGTGCTCCGCCATGGCGCAGGCGCAGTCGTTGGCGGAGGACACCGCGATGGACTTGACCATCTCCCGGACGGTCATGGTCTCCCCTGCCTTGAGGTAGATCTGACTGCCGCCCTTGGCGCTGGCCGCCTCGGAGGCCGTCACCATGTCGTCCCAGGAAATGCGGCCGGAGTCCACCGCCTCCATGATCAGCAGCATGGTCATCACCTTGGTCACGCTGGCCGGAGCCAGGGGTTCATGGGAGTTGGACTCGTAGAGCACCGTCCCCGTGGCGATGTCTATGAGTACCGCGCTTTTCCCCGCCACATTCAAATCTACCGCGTGGGCCCTGCCGGGGAGCAGGGAGATCACCATCGCGCACAAAACCATCATCCAAACGGCCCGTTTCATAACATCCCTCCAATGCCTTAGTGAGACAAGTCTATTCGCCGGAGACGGGAATATCACCGCCGGACCGGAGAATTCTTGACCTTTGGGCCGGGACCTGCTATAATGGTCAAAAAACGGAAGGGAGGGTCCCCTATGTTTCGGGACCGGGATCAGGAGCTGGACCGGCTGAACCGGGCGCTGCTGGAAGAGGAGCAGACGGAACGGCAGGAGATTTACAATTTTGAAGACGACGAGCCCCAGCCGGAGCCGGAGTGGGACAGCTCGCTGGACCTGGACGCCCTCTTCTCCGAGGAGGACTGGCAGGACGGCGAACCGGAGCTGGAGGAGGAAGTGCCGGAGGAGCGGGAGGAAGCGCCCAACCGGGACGAGCCCGTCAGTCCGCTGCTCATCGCGGCGGTCATTCTCCTGGCCTTTATTATCGGCCTTTTGGTGTGGTATCTGGCCGCCGGGGGGCGGGCGTGACGGTCCTGGGGCGCTTCGCCCCTACCCCCTCGGGACGGATGCACCTGGGGAACGTCTTCGCGGCCCTGACCGCCTGGCTCTCCGCCAGGTCCCAGGGCGGGGGCTTCCTGCTGCGGATGGAGGACCTGGACACCCAGCGGACCAGCGCCGAATTTGCCCAGTCCATCCGGGAGGACCTGACCTGGCTGGGCCTGGACTGGGACCTGGAGACCGAGGCCCAGAGCCGCCGGAGCGGGACCTATGAACACTATTTTCAAATTCTGGCGGAGAGGGAGCTGCTCTACCCCTGCTACTGCACCCGCAGCCTGCTCCACAGCCCCAACGCGCCCCACCTGTCCGACGGGACCTACGTCTACCCTGGCACCTGCCGGGACTTGACGGAGGCTCAGCGGGCGGCCTTCCGGAGAGCCCCCTCCTGGCGGGTCCGGGTGCCGGACCGGGAGTGGTCGTTTACGGACCTGGCCCAGGGGGAATACCGCCAAAACCTGGCCCGGGACTGTGGGGATTTCGTGGTCCGCCGGGCCGACGGAGTCTTCGTCTACCAGCTTGCTGTCACCGTGGACGATGGGGAGGCCGGCGTCACGGAGGTGGTCCGGGGCGCGGACCTGCTGTCCTCTACACCCAGGCAGATGTATTTGCAGGAGCTGCTGGGATTTCCCCATCCAAGCTATGGACACGTGCCCATGCTTCTGGCTCCCGACGGCCGCCGGCTGAGCAAGCGGGATCGGGACCTGGATCTGGGGGCCCTCCGGCAGAGGACGACGCCGGAGGCTCTGCTGGGCGCCCTGGCCAAGGCGGCGAGGCTGATCGACCGAAGCGAGCCCGTCTCCGCCCGGGAGCTGGCGGGGGAATTTTCCTGGGACCGCCTCAAGGGGGAGGCGGTGACCCTGGATCCGGATACCTTTTTACAATTACTGGGAGGATGACCATGGCAATCGGAGAAGTGCGCCTCCGCCGGGGGGAGGAACGGGGCCTGGCCGCCGGAGGGCGGTGGGTCTATGATAATCAGGCCGCCTGGGTGGACGAGGACTGCGCCGACGGGGGCGTGGTGGACGTGACCCGGTCCGACGGGGCGTTTCTGGGCCGGGGATTTTTCAACAGTCGGTCCAAGATCCTGGTCCGGCTCCTGGCCCGGGAGCGGGTGGAGGTGGATTCCCGGCTTCTGCGGGAACGGATCGCCTCCGCCTGGCGGATGCGGCGGGAGCTGGGCTTTTCCAACGCCTGCCGGGTGGTCTACGGCGACGCCGACGGCCTGCCGGGGCTGACTGTGGACAAATTTGGGGATTACCTCAGCTTTCAGATCACCTGCCTGGGCATGGCGGCCTTTCAGCGGGAGATCGTGGTGCTCCTGGGAGAGCTCTTTGACCCCAAGGGCATCGTGGAGCGGAACGACCTGGCCATTCGGGAGCTGGAGGGTCTGCCCCAGCGGGCCGGGGTGGTCTACGGGACACTGCCGGAGCGGGTGGAATTCTGGGAGCACGACGCCCGGATGTCCGCCGACCTGCTCCATGGCCAGAAGACCGGCCATTTCCTGGACCAGCAGGAGAACCGGGGCCGGATCAAGCCCTACAGTCCCGGCCGGAACGTGCTGGACCTGTGCTGCCACACGGGGGGCTTCGCCGTCCACGCCGCCATCTACGGGGCCAGAACGGTAAAGGCGGTGGACATCAGCGCCGAGGTCCTGCCCATGGTGATGGAAAACGCCCGCCGCAACGGCGTGGCGGAGCGGATCGCCACCCAGGAGGAGAATGTCTTCGATCTGGTCCGTCGGGAGAGCGAGGCGGGGAAGCGCTACGGCCTGATCATCTGCGACCCGCCGGCCTTCGCCAAGAACCGGAAGGCCCTGGAGGGGGCCTATCGGGGATATAAGGAGCTGAATCTGCGCTGCATGAAGCTCCTGGAGCCCGGCGGAGTGCTGGCCACTTTCTCGTGCAGCCAGTACATGACCGCGCCGCTGTTTCTGAAAATGCTCCGGGAGGCGGCGGCGGACGTGGGCCGGGAGGCCCTGCTGCTGGAGACCCTGACCCAGAGCCGGGACCATCCGGCGGTGCTGTCCAGCGAAACCAGCAGCTATCTCAAGGGCTGCATCCTGCGGGTCCTGTGAGGGCGGCCTCCCCGCAGATTTCTTCCGAAATTCCTTGCAAAAACGACAATTTTCATCTTGCGTATTTCGTTTTTTTGTCATATAATAAAAATCACGCATCAAGCGGTAAAAAAAGGAGGTCATCCCATGAACAAAGGACCGGTTCTGGTGGTTCTCGCGGCGGGCATGGGCAGCCGGTACGGCGGCCTGAAACAGATCGACGCCGTGGGCTGCCAGGGCGAGGCAATTTTGGATTTTTCCCTGTATGACGCCTGGAAGGCCGGCTTCCGGACGGCGGTCATTATTATTAAAAAGGCCATCGAGGCGGATTTCATGACCTATGTGGGGGAGCGGCTGAAAAAGTGCCCCCTGGAGATCCGCTACGCCTATCAGGAGCTGGACTCCCTCCTGCCGGAGGGCGTCGCCATTCCCGAGGGCCGGACCAAGCCCTGGGGCACCACCCACGCGGTCCTCTGTGCCCGGGAGGCCATTGATGGCGCGCCCTTCGCCGTGGTGAATTCCGACGATTACTATGGTCAGTCCGCCTTTCAGACCATCTATGACGCCCTGAAGGTGGCTCAGGACGGGGCGTTCTATGACTACTGCATGGTGGGCTACCGTCTGGGCAACACGGTAACGGAGCACGGCTCCGTGGCCCGGGGCATCTGCAAGGTGGACGAAAACGACTGCCTGACGGAGATCCAGGAGCGGACCCGGATCGAAAAGTACCCCGGCGGCATCCACTTCACCGAGGACGGGGAGCACTGGGTGGAGGTTCCGGCGGACACCACGGTCTCCATGAATATGTGGGGCTTCACCCCCAGCTTTCTGGACGAGGCCCAGGCCCGCTTCCCGGACTTTTTGAAGACGGCGGCGAATCCGGCCAAGGCGGAGTATTTCCTGCCCCTGGCGGTGGAGGCGCTGCTGACGGCGGGGAAGGCCCGGGTGAAGGTCCTCCACTCGGCGGACCGCTGGTTCGGCGTCACCTACGCCGCCGACAAGCCCCAGGTGATCCAAGCCCTGGCGGACCTGACGGCCCAGGGAAAGTACCCCCGGGGCCTCTGGGAGCGCTGAAAAAACGCACACGGCCAGGCGCTTCGCCTGGCCGTCCCAGCTTGTCAAAAAGCCTCGCAGAGTTTGCCGTCCGCAGACGGCAAATCCATTTCAATCATTTTTTGCCAGGGCGTGTACCTGGCAAAAAATACCTATCAGGCTGAGAGTGTGCGAGTCGGGGGCAAGGCCCCCGGCGAGTGCGCGGTTCAGCCTGCAATCCCCTCCAAATGGAAGCCCAGCGAAGCGGGTTCCATTTGGAAGGCTGTCAAAAACTTTCGTTTTTGACAGCCTTACACAGCCAGGCGCTTTGCCTGGCCGTCCGTCTGTTGGGAGGGAAGGATGAAAAAGAGGATTCTGGCGCTGCTCCTTCTGGCGGCGCTGCTGACCGGCTGCGCCCCCCAGTCGCCGGCGGAGAAGACGGTTTTCTGTATGGACACGGTGATGGACCTGCGGATCTGGGGCCGGGAAGCGGAAAAGGCCGCCCAGGTCCTGGAGGAGGCGCTTCTGGATCTGGACCGGACCTGGAACGCCTCCTCGCCGGCCTCGGCCCTGGCCGCCCTGGAGGCGGGGGAGCCGGTCTCCGAGGAGGTCCAGTCGGTCCTGGACCGGGCCCTGGCCCTGAAAGCGCGGACCGGCGGCGCCTTCGATCCCCAGCTCTACGCCGTGACGGAGGCTTGGGGCTTCTTCTCGGGGGACTACCGGGTCCCCAGCCAAGCGGAGATCGCCTCCGCCCTGGCGGTGAAAAAATACGACCTGGGCGGGGTCATCAAGGGCTACGCAGGAGAAAAGCTGGTATCGCTTCTGTCCGGGCTGGACGTGGACCGGGCAGTGCTGAATCTGGGCGGCAACGTCCAGACCTACGGCAGCAAGCCGGAGGGCGAGCCCTGGGTCGTCGCCCTTCAGGACCCCCGGGACCAGGGCCGGGAGCTGACGGTCCAGGTGACGGGCGCCATGGCGGTGGTGACCTCCGGGGACTACCAGCGCTATTTTGAAGTGGACGGGGTCCGCTATCACCACATCATGGACCCGAAGACCGGCTGTCCGGCGGACAGCGGCGTGGCCTCGGTGACGGTGATCTGCGCCGACGGCATGACGGCTGACGCCCTGTCCACGGCCCTGTTTGTCCTGGGCCTGGAAGCCGGGGCGGATCTCTGGCGGGAGAGCCGGGATTTTGAGGCGGTGTTCCTCCTGACAGACGGGAGCGTCTACGCCACTCCCGGCGCGGCCCTGTCCGGCGGAGAATACACGGTGATTTCCCCCCAGGAATCTGGAAAAAACCCTTGACAAATCGCAAACCGTGCCGTATAATAGCAACTGCTCCCGGACGATTAGCTCAGCTGGTAGAGCATTCGCTTGACGTGCGAAGGGTCAGCGGTTCGAGTCCGTTATCGTCCACCACAAAAGCCTCGATTTTAAGAACAAAATCGAGGCTTTTATTTGTAAATGGGCAGCACAAAGCCGTGGAACGCGCAGTTCTGCGGCGTTTTTTGATCGTCCCAATTCGATTTTGTGTTCCCAGTCAAGTCGCCATTTCATTTCTAAAAAGGCTTTGATGAAAATTACTTTTTTTCTCCCTTTTCCGCAACCGGGGAGGGAGAAAAGGGTACTTATAGGGTGAAGGGCCCTGAAAGGAACAGGAGGTGAAGGCGTGGAGGACGAGGCGATTATCGAACTCTATATTGCCCGGGACGAGCGGGCGCTCCGGGAGACGGAGGCTATCTATACAACAACGCCTGCTTTTTCGAAATTCTTTTGTATGGGTCTTCTCAAAATCGGTCAACGGATATACAATTTGCTTGACCGAAGGGTCAACGGAGGTGGGTCATGAACGAAAAGTTCTTTTCCCTGCCGCAGGAAAAGCGGCAGGCGATCATCAATGCGGGTTACCGCGTGTTTTCACAAAATTCCTATAAAAACAGCCCCATGAGTGAAATCGCGGCGGAGGCGGGTATCAGCAAATCGCTGCTTTTCCACTACTTTCGGAATAAGAAAGAGCTGTATCTCTTCCTTTGGGACAAATGCGCCGAGTTGACCATAGCGGTTTTGACGCGGTATGGGTGCTACGAGCAGAGGGAGCTTTTTGAAAGCATGGAGCGGGGGATGCGGGCAAAGATGGAGATCATTCGCCGGTATCCCGATATGGCGAATTTTACGATCAGGGCATTCTATGAAAAAGATGCGGAAATAAGCGCGGCTATTCAGGAGAGTTATCACAGATATTTTAACTTCAAAGCGGATAAAGTCCGATTAAATCTCAATCCGGAGCAGTTTATCCCCGGGCTGGATATCTCCATGATGTACCGGGAAATGTACTGGGCCTCGGAGGGATACCTTTGGGAAATGGTGCAGCGTGGGGATGTCGACATGAAGCAGATGGAGAAGGATTTTACGAAGCTCTTGGAATTTTGGAAAAACATTTATCTGCGGAAGGAGTAAGGAATGTGGATGCCATCAGAACAGACAGCCTGACAAAATATTACGGTAAAAGGCGGGGCATTGAACATATCGATCTGACTGTCCGGCAGGGCGATTTCTTCGGCTTCATCGGTCCCAACGGCGCGGGCAAGTCCACCACGATCCGCACGCTGCTGGGGCTTATCCGGCCCAGCGGAGGCAAGGCGCAAATATTGGGGTTGGACACGATAAAGGAGCGGGAGAAGATTTTGGCTCGGGTGGGGTACTTGCCCTCAGAAGTTTCTTTCTATCCGGGTATGCGGGTAAAGGATATCTTGAAGCTGTCCGCCGATTTGCGGAGGCGCGATTGTGGGAAAACGAGCCGCCTGCTATGTGAGAGGCTTCGGTTGGACACGACGCGAAAGGCGGAGGAGCTTTCTTTTGGAAATCGCAAGAAAACCGCCATTGTCTGCGCCTTGCAGCATGAACCTGAGCTGCTCATTCTTGACGAACCTACAAGCGGGCTTGATCCACTGATGCAAAGGGAGTTCTTTGAGATACTCAGAGAGCGGAATCAAGAAGGAACGACCATCTTTTTATCAAGCCATATTTTATCAGAGATCCAGCACAACTGTACAAATGCCGCCATGATCAAAGACGGAACGATCATCGCCAAGGGAAGTATTGCGGAGCTTTCGAGAACGGGGGCCAAACGGGTCAGCATTTGCGGGTTCGTTGACTTCGGCTCCCTTGCCGGTGTGAAAGATCCCCACAGTACACCGGGGAGCGTTGATTTTCTGTACAACGGGAATATGAATGCTCTGTTGCAGACACTTTCAAAGGGTGACATCCAGGACATCACCGTCACTGAGCCGGAGTTAGAAGAGGTCTTCCTCCACTATTACGAGAGAGGGGGCGGCGGGATATGACGATTGTAAAACATGAACTGCGTCAGGGCAAAACGGCTTTCCTGATCTGGACGGCGGCAATTTCGTTTTTGCTCATGATCTGTATCTTCCTATTCCCCGAGATGCGGGGAGATATGGACGCAATGGGTGAATTGTTCGCCTCTATGGGCAGCTTTACGGCCGCTTTCGGCATGGATCGGCTGAATATTGGTACGCTGATCGGATTTTATGCCGTTGAGTGCGGCAATATTCTCGGACTTGGCGGCGCGTTTTTTGCCTCGCTTGCCGGTGCTTCCATTCTTTCAAAAGAGGAAAGAGAGAAGACTGCGGAGTTTCTTCTGACCCATCCCGTTTCCAGAGCACGTGTTGTCACTGAAAAGCTGGCGGCATTGCTGATACAGATCACCGTGATGGATCTGATGATCCTTGCGTTCTCCCTGCTGTCGATGCGGCTAATCGGAGAGGACATTCCCTGGAAAGAGGTCATGCTGCTGCACGGAGCTTATTTTCTGCTCCAGCTTGAATCAGCGGGGGCCTGCTTTGGCATATCCGCATTCCTGCGCCGCAGCGGCATTGGCATTGGTATAGGCTTATCGGCAATGATGTACTTTCTGAATCTGATCGCCAATATGACAGATCATGGGAAGTTTTTGAAGTACATCACCCCCTTTGGATATTGCGAAGGTGCGGATATCATAGCGGAAGGAAGGCTGAATGCAGGATATATCGCAGTCGGGATACTGTTTGCCTGCGTCGGTATTGCGGCGGCATATTGGCGATACAGTAAAAAAGACATTCATTGATTTGCTCCGCGAGAAATAAAAAGGCCCCTCTCTGATCCCTGCAAGAAAAATCAGAGAGGGACGGAAAATATTTCAAAATCCTGAGATATATCTCATGGTTTTTACCTCCTATGTCTGATAAAATCGTGTCAAAATGTGACAGAAGGGGAAGGAAACCGTGAGAGAACGATACAAAAAAATCTTAAAAGCCTTTTTCTGCAACAAGCTGGCCAGGACCAGGGAAAAGCTGGGGTACAGCCAGGAGAGCATGGCCCATCGGCTGGCGATGGCGACCAGGACCTATGTGGACCTGGACCACGGAAAAACGTCCTGCAGCGCGGTGACTCTGGCGCTGTTTTTAATTTATTTCTGCGACGACCCGACGGCCTTCCTGGCGGAGCTGCGGGAGGCATTCGAGGCCGACGTCCCCGCTTTGCCGTGAACGGCCAAAAAGAAACCGGGCCGCGGTGTGGAGCCGCGCTGCCCGGTTTTATTTTTTCTAGTATTTCAGATAGCGCCGGAGCCTCTCCTCCGCCCGGCGGAGGGTACGGCTGACGGTGCTTTTGTTCACGCCACGGTCCCGGGCGATCTGAGGAATGGTCCGCTCCTGGAAATAGTAGGCAATGAGAGTTTGTCGTTGAAGCTCGGACAGCTCCTCCCGGATCACCCGCTGGACCCGCTTCAACTGCACCGATTGGGGCAGCCGGGGACCAAGGTATCCGTCATAGCGTATATTTTTCACTGCGGTAGTACCCCCTCTCATAGTAATGGGCGGTGAGCTCCCGCAGTTCGTTCATCTGCGTGAGCATGGGGGTCAGCTCCGCGATGCGGCGGCGCAGGCGCCAGGCCGCTTCCGGGTCCGTTTCGCGGCCGAGCTCCGCCCGGAGCGTCTTGAGCCGGGCGCGCAGCGGCACGGCGGCGGCATGATAGCCCTCGCTGATCTCCAGAAGGGTCATCGGGCCGCCCCCCTTTCGCAGCGGGCACAGTACATACCCGGGGCGTAGACCTCGCCGCCGCAGATCGGGCAGAAACCCGCCGCGGTCTGGGCCTGAGGGTCGGGGTACAGAGTTTGTTCGATGGTCGTTTGCATTTCCAGCATCCTCTCCAGAGAGTATTACGGTTTGCCCCGGAGAAAAGAGCCGAATTAGAATATCTTGGGCAGCGCCGAACGATTTGCGGCGGTCGCCTTGATGGGGCGCCTACTTGCAGCTTTCCCGCCACACTTCCCCAAACCCTCGGGAATACACGGAGGATCCCCTGGGTTTTTGGTTCGCCTGACGAAAAATCCGACAGCGTGATCGCGCCATCAAAACGATGCGGCGTTGCCCTTATTTTGTTTCTGCGCCATCTATTTCCAGGGGTAGTATACTACACGGACCGTGGTTTGTCAAGGGACGCAGAGCGTCGAAGGGCGGCGGTTCCCGTCGGGGGCGGGACATTTTCCCCGCGAAGTGTGTAGGGGCCCAAATTCCACCACATTTTGCCGCCGGTTTGTGCTATTCTATTGACAATCGAATGGTGATTTCGGAAAAGGAGGTGCCGCTTATGCTTGGTCCCCGGATCGCGGCCTTGCGGCGGCAAGCCGGTATGAGTCAGGCGGAGCTGGCCCGGCGGCTGAAGCTCAGCCCCAGCGCGGTGGGAATGTATGAACAGGGACGGCGGGAGCCGTCGGCGGATACGCTGGTGGAAATGGCGGGGGCGCTGGGGGTGTCGGTGGACTTCCTGCTCACCGGCAGGACCCGGGAACCTGCGGAGGACGATCTGCTGGAAAAGCTGGTGGCGGACAGGCTTCGGGCCGCCCGCCGGCTGGCGGCGGACCGGGGGGCCGAGGCCCTGACCCGGCAGGAGCTGGCGGTACTGCTGGCTGCCATGCTGATAGAATGACCCGAGATCCACGGAAAACAGACTGCGCGAAGGGCCGCTTTTTTGGGAAGGATCGCCGGGACGCCTTGACGGACAGGCCGTCTTGGGGTATGATGATACCCAAAGGAGGCGCGCGCCATGGAGGATCGGGAGTATATGAGACAAGCCCTGGCTCTGGCCAGGGAGGCGGCCCGGGACGGGGAGGTCCCCGTGGGCTGCGTGGTGGTCTGCCAGGGAAATGTCGTGGGCCGGGGCCGGAACCGGCGGGAAACGGGCCGGACCGCCCTGGGCCACGCGGAGATCGAGGCCATTTCCCAGGCCTGCCATGCCCTGGGGGGCTGGCGGCTGTGGGAGTGTGCCCTGTACGTGACATTGGAGCCCTGCCCCATGTGCGCCGGGGCCATCATCAACGCCCGGATCCCCCGGGTGATATACGGCGCGGCGGACCCCAAGAACGGGGCCTGCGGGTCGGTGTGCAATTTATTCGAGCTTCCCTTCAACCACCGCCCGGCGGTGGAGGGGGGCGTGCTGGCGGAGGAGTGCGCCGGGGAGCTGCGGACGTTTTTCCGCCGGCTCCGGGAGACGCCCAGGGCGGCCTGGCGGGAGCGAAGGGAGGAGGATACCGGTGGATCAGGAGCGGAGAAGCCTGCGGCTGGGGGCGGCGATCATTGTCTGCGCTGTGGTCCTGCGGCTGGCGGCCACGGGGTTTTTCTCCCCCCTGACCCTGGCGCTGGCCAGGCCGGAGGTGCTGTCCCTGGTGACCTACTTGGAGACGGGGAGAGTGGTCCGCCCCGCTGAGATCCCCACCGCCACGGCCACCGTACCCACGCCCACGCCGGCGGCCACGACCGCCGCCCCCTCCAGGGCCGCGCCGGTGTTCTCCGCCCAGGACGCGGAAAAGGTGGAGATCAAGGACGAGATCGGGGCGGACCCGGATCTGGCGGCCCTGCTGCTCTCCCCTCTGGACCTGGACCTGACAGGTCCGGCGCCCAGGGTGCTGATCCTCCACACCCACACCACCGAGAGCTATACCGAGGAGCCCGGCCGGGAGTACACCCCCTCCTCTGACTTCCACAGCCTGGAGGAACAATACAATATGCTCTCCGTGGGGGACCGCTTGACGGAGCTGCTGGAAGAACGGGGGGTGGCGGTAATCCACGACCGGTCCATCCACGACTACCCCTCCTACAACGGCTCCTACGAGGACGCCCGGGAGGCCATCGAAGGGTATCTGGCCCAGTATCCCACCATCCGGCTGGTGCTGGACCTCCACCGAGACGCGGCGGAGGACGCCAACGGCGATCAGGTGGCCCATACCGTCCAGGGAAATGGAACGCAGGCGGCCCAGCTCATGCTGGTGATGGGCTCCGACGCCGGAGGGCTGAACTACCCCGCCTGGCGGGAAAATCTGGCCCTGGCGGTGAAGCTCCAGGCGACGCTGGAAAGCCTTTGGCCCGGCATTTGCAGGCCGTTGGACCTGTGCGCCCAGCGGTTCAATCAGGACCTGAGTCCCGGGGCCCTGCTCATCGAGGTGGGCGGGGCGGGAAACACCCTGTCCCAGGCCCTGGCGGCCATGGAGCCCCTGGCGGAGGCGATCGACAGCCTGAATGGGTAGCCGTTGCGGGGATGTTTCTTTGCGTTGCTTGCCCTTTTTCCGCTCCTGTGATACACTGGGAGCGGAAAGGAAGTGGCGGAAATGCTCAGTGAAAATTTGAAGGCCCTTCGCAAACAGCGGGGCCTCTCCCAGGAGGAGCTGGCCGCCCGGCTCCACGTGGTCCGGCAGACTATCTCCAAATGGGAAAAGGCCCTCTCCGTCCCCGACGCGGACGCCTTGCGCCGTCTGGCGGAGGTGCTGGAGGTCCCCGTCAGCGCCCTGCTGGGGGAAAAGCTCCCAGAGGACGCGCCCCGGCGGGATGTGGCGGAGGAGCTGGCCAGGCTGAACGAGCAGCTTGCGGAGAAAAACCGCCGGGCGAAGCGCGTCTGGCGAATCGTGGCGGCGGTGCTGATCGGCTTCGTGGCCTTGGACCTGCTGATCCTGCTCCTGTCCCGGGCCACGTCTGTCCGGGAAGGCGCCGTGGACGTGCAGTACACCCAGTGGAGCCTGGCGGCGGAGCCATGAGGCCAAAAAATAAGGGAGGCCCTGTTTGGGGGCCTCCCGTTGGTCAGAACCAATTCAAAGGATTCAGCATTTCCGTAAACAGATTCCAAAAGGTCTTTTGAAAGGCTTGCTTTGCATAGCCTGTTCCCTTCCTCAGAGCGATCAGCGCCCGTACCGCCGCGATGATCAGGATCGTGACGAGATAGGCCGGCACAGTCAGTAAAACCGTCAGCGCCGCTTCCAAAATGAAATTCTGCATCAAAACTCCTTATCCCTCCCATTGCCGGAGAAAAGCCGGCAATGGGAGCTTTGTTTCATTCCTTTGGACGGGGCGCGGACCCGTCGGAAAATAGAGGGGACCCAAAAGGCGGACAGCGATTTCAGGGATCTTCGCGCTCCTTGCCGGCGGACGCTGTCCCTTTCCGGCGGCGGACACATTCGGTGAGCAGAAACTCGATTTGGCCGTTGAGGGAGCGGAAGTCCTCCTCGGCCCAGGCGGCAAGGTCGTCGTAAAGCCGTTTGCTCAGGCGCAGGGGGACCTGCTTCTTCTGGTCGGCCATCAATACAGGCTCCCGGAGTTGACTACCGGCTGGGCGTCCCGGTTGCCGCAGAGGACCACCAGCAGATTGGACACCATGGCGGCCTTCCGCTCCTCATCCAACTGGACCGTGTTCCGCTCGTTCAGCCGCTCCAGAGCCATCTCCACCATGCCCACGGCCCCGTCCACGATCAGCTTCCGGGCGTCCACAATGGCGGAGGCCTGCTGCCGCTG
>CANQQO010000003.1 GCA_947625965.1 uncultured Oscillospiraceae bacterium | reverse complement strand
CCTGACTGTGGGGCTCATTATCCCGGGCATGACCCAGGCGGAGCGGCGGGCGTCCTACGCCGCCGACATCACCTACTGCACCAACAACGAGCTGGGCTTCGATTATCTGCGGGACAATATGGCCCTCTACAAAAGCGAGCTGGTCCAGCGGGGCCACGCCTTCGCCATCGTGGACGAGGTGGACTCCATCCTCATCGACGAGGCCCGGACCCCCCTCATCATCTCCGGCCAGGGGGAGGATTCCTCCCAGCTCTACCAGATGGCGGACAAGTTCGTCTCCGGCCTGCGGAAGAAGGTCTTCGCCAAGACCGATGAAAAAGAAGTCCAGGACGACTACGACTGCGATTACTTCGTGGACGAAAAATCCCGGACCGTCTCCCTCACCGCCGAAGGCATCGCCAAGGCGGAGCGGTTTTTCGGGGTAGAGAACCTGGCGGACGCGGCCAACGCCACACTGTCCCATCACATCAACCAGGCCATGAAGGCCCGGGGACTGATGAAGAAGGACATCGACTACGTGGTCAAGGACGGCCAGATCATCATCGTGGACGAGTTCACCGGCCGTCTGATGTACGGCCGCCGGTATAACGAGGGCCTCCACCAGGCCATCGAGGCCAAGGAGGGGGTCACCGTGGCGGGGGAGAGCAAGACCCTGGCCACCATCACCTTCCAGAATTTCTTCCGCCTCTACGACAAGCTCTCCGGCATGACCGGCACCGCCCTGACCGAGGAGGAGGAATTCGCCGCCATCTACAATCTGGACGTGGTGGAGATCCCCACCAACCGCCCGGTGATCCGGGTGGACCACCCCGATGTGGTCTTCAAGACCGAGGCCGGGAAGTACCGGGCCATCCTCCAGCAGGTCAAGGCGTGCCACGAGAAGGGCCAGCCCGTGCTGGTGGGCACGGTGTCTATCGAAAAGAGCGAGGTCCTCAGCAAGCTGCTGAAGAGGGAGGGCATCGCCCACAATGTTTTGAACGCCAAGTACCATGAGCAGGAAGCCCAGATCGTGGCCCAGGCGGGAAAATTCGGGGCGGTCACCATCGCCACCAACATGGCCGGCCGTGGCACGGACATCATGCTGGGCGGCAACGCGGAGTATTTGGCCATGAGCGAGCTGCGGCGGCAGGACCTTCCGGAGGAGCTGCTCCAGGAGGCCAACTCCTACGCCGAGACCGACGACGTGGATATCCTCACCGTTCGGAAGCGGTATGAGATGCTCCTGGCCTCCTACAAGGCCGAGACCAGCCGGGAGGCCGAGGAAGTGAAGGCCGCCGGCGGCCTGTTCATCATCGGTACCGAGCGGCACGAGTCCCGCCGGATCGACAATCAGCTCCGGGGCCGTTCCGGCCGTCAGGGGGACCCCGGCGAGAGCCGGTTCTACCTGAGCCTGGAGGACGACCTGATGCGCCTCTTCGCCACCGACCGGGTCATGGGCATGATGGACAGCTTGGGCATCGACGAGGATATGCCCATCGACGCGAAGATCCTCTCCGGCGCCGTGGAGAACGCCCAGAAGAGCGTGGAGAGCCGGAACTTCCGGGCCCGGAAGAACGTGCTGGAATACGACGACGTGATGAATGTCCAGCGGGAGGTCATCTACGCCCAGCGGAAGAAGGTCCTGGACGGGGAGGATCTGCACGAGACGATCCTCTCCATGCTCCGGGAGGTGGTGGAGAGCACCGTCTCCACCGTCCTCAGCGACCGGGGCGGCGTGGTGGACCAGGAGGGCTTTGCCATGGTGCTGTCCCACTTCGAGGGGATCTATTTTGCCAAGGGGGCCTGCCCCTACCGTGAGAAGCTCACCGCCCAGACCCTTTCCGAGGACCTTTACGGCCTGGCCCTGGCGACCTATGAGAAGAAGGAAGCCGCCTACACCCCCGCCGTCATGCGGGAGCTGGAGCGGGTGGTGATGCTCCGGGTGGTGGACGAATACTGGATGGACAACATCGACGCCATGGACGACCTGAAGCAGGGCATCGGCCTCCGGGCCTATGGCCAGCACGACCCCGTGATCGCCTACAAGGAAGAGGCCTATGAGATGTTCCAGGCCATGATCGCCGCCATTCGGGAGGAGACCGTCCGGCGGATGTTCCTGGTCCAGCTCCGGCCCGCCCAGGAGGTGAAGCGGGAGAAGGTGGCCAAGGAGACCTCCACCTCCGGCACCTCCGACGGCACCGTGAAAAAGCAGCCCGTTCACAAGGCCAAAAAGGTGGGTCCCAACGACCCCTGCCCCTGCGGCAGCGGGAAGAAGTATAAAAAGTGCTGCCGGGATAAGGATATCGCGGCGGGGCTGAATCGGTGACCGCCATGGCGCTGAAGGAAAACAGGGCGGGCGCCCTGACCTACTTTACGGCGGAGAACCTGACCGTGCCCCACGCCTTTACCACCCGCCTGGGCGGCGTGAGCCAGGGATATTTGGCGTCGTTGAACCTGGGCTTCCACCGGGGGGACGACCCGGAGAGGGTGCTGGAAAACTACCGCATCCTCTGCGCCGCCCTGGGCACAGCGCCCGAGGCGGTGGCCGCCGCCCATCAGACCCACTCGGACATCGTCCTGACGGTGGGGCCGGAGGAGATGGGGGCGGGGGTGACCAAGCCCAGGCTCCCCGCGTGCGACGCTCTGATCACCGGCCTCCCCGGCGCGGCCCTGGTGGTCTTCACCGCCGACTGCACCCCCATTCTGCTCCACGACCCCGTCACCGGGGCGGTGGGCGCAGTCCACGCCGGATGGCGGGGCACCGCCCAGGACATCGGCGGCAAGACCGTGGAGGCCATGGTCCGGACGTTCGGCTGCCGCCGGGAGGACATTCGGGCCGCCGTCGGGCCGAATATCGGTCAGTGCTGCTTTGAGACCGGGCCGGAGGTCCCCCAGGCGATGGAGGCCCAGATGGGCCCGGAGGCGTGGGGATTTGTCCGGCCGGCGGGAGAAAAATATTATGTAAACTTAAAAGCCATCAACGCCCAGCTTCTCCGCCGGGCGGGGGTGACGGACATCGCGGTGAGCGATCAGTGTACCGCCTGCCGGACGGATCTGTTCTGGTCTGCCCGGCGGATGGGGGATCAAAGAGGGTCCCTGGGGGCCATGA
This sequence comes from uncultured Oscillospiraceae bacterium, assembly GCA_947625965.1. Classification (GTDB taxonomy): domain Bacteria; phylum Bacillota; class Clostridia; order Oscillospirales; family Oscillospiraceae; genus Faecousia. The sequence continues at coordinate 54,581 of CANQQO010000003.1, read as the reverse complement.
TCGTGTGTAAGGGAGGCGGAAGATGAAGCGCCTGATCGCGATTTCGCTGTGCTTGAGCCTGCTGCTGGCGGGCTGCGCGGTGGGGGAGCCGCAGTATGTGCCCCACGGCGGCGGCTTGGCCCGGGAGGAGGGGGACACCAGTCCCACGGAGCTCTCCACCCAGGGCGGGGAGGAGCAGAGCTTTTCCCTGGCCTACTATCCCGACCGGGGGATGAACCCCCTGACCTGCACGGACTATACCAACCGGGCCCTGTTCCCCCTGATCTACCAGGGGCTCTTCACGGTGGACCGTTCCTACAACGTCTACCCCATGCTCTGCCGGGAGTACACCATGTCCGAAGACATGAAGAGCTATACGTTCACCATCCAGGCGGCGACCTTCTCCGACGGGACCCCCCTGACGGCGGCGGACGTAGCGGCCACGCTGAACGCCGCCCGGACCAGTCAGGTCTACGGGGGCCGGTTCACCCACATCACCTCCATTGCCGCCACGGGCAGCGCGGTGACGGTCCTGCTGGACACGGCCCTTGAAAACCTGCCCCTGCTGCTGGACATCCCCATTCTCAAGACCGGGGAGCTGAGCGCCCAGCAGCCCCTGGGGACCGGCCCCTACCAGTTGGAGCGGACCACCGGCGGGATGCGTCTGCGGCGGGTCAGCGGCTGGTGGTGCCGGGCGGAGATGCCGGTGACGGCCTCCTCCATTCCCCTGGTGGAGGCGGAGTCCAACTCCCAGATCCGGGACCAGTTCCAGTTCGCGGACGTGGGCCTGGTCTGCGCCGATCCGGGCACCGATACCTACGCCGATTTCCGCAGCGACTACGAGCTCTGGGACTGCGAAAACGGGATCTTTCTGTACATGGCCTGCAACAACGACAGTGAGCTCTTCGAGGAAAATCCCGACCTCCGCGCGGCCCTGACCTTTGCCATCGACCGGGACACCCTGGTGGAGAACTACTATCGGGGCTTTGCCCGGAGCGCCACCCTGCCCGCCTCGCCCCAGTCCCCCTTTTACAGCGCCAGTCTGGCGGAGCGGTACGCCTATGACCCGGTGCGCTTTGCCCAGACGGCCACCTCCGCCGATCTGGGGGAGGACCCGGTGCGGCTCCTGGTGAACAATGACGACAGCCTCCGCCTCCGGGTGGCCAAGGCCATCGCCGCCATGCTGGCCGAGGGGGGCCTGAAGGTGGAGATCGTGGAGTGCGACACCCAGGATTTCGTCTCCAAGCTGGAAAACCGGGAGTATGAGCTCTACCTAGCCCAGACCAAGCTGTCCCCCAACATGGACCTGTCGGCCTTCTTCTACGTCAGCGGGACCCTGAGCTACGGGGCCATGGACGACGCGCCCACCTACAACCTGTGCCTGGAGTCCCTGGCCAACCGGGGCAACTATTACAACCTCCACAAGCGGATCATGGACGAGGGGCGGATCATCCCCATCCTCTTCCGCAGCTACGCGGTCTACGCTACCCGGGGCCTGCTGACGGGCCTGACCCCCTCCCGGGATAACGTCTTTTTCTACACCCTGACCCAGACCCCGGACACTTCGGCGCCCCAGGGGACCACGGGGCCTGCGGAGGGCACCGCCGCCACCGGCGGCGAGACCGGCGCCTCCGGCACGGACGTCCCGGGGACGGCCCCGGACACCACCGCCCCGGGGACCACATCTGGACAATAAACCGCTGGCTCCCCCGGGGACGCGCCGGCACTGCGGATCAAAAAACGCTCCGAACGGGCACAAATGCCGCGGGCGGATCAGGAAGTAATTCTAAATGCAATGGGAAGGCGCAGTTTTAGGGCTGCGCCTTCTCGCTTTTATGCGTTGAATTCATGAGGAAGTTTGCGAATTTGGATTTTGGATTCACGATCCGATGCTCGCTACACATGGGGGCATAGTCATTCCGTTGTTTCCATAGATATATCCCATATCCTTCTTGCGATTATTCCAACATAACACTTTTGATCGGTAGTTTCTTTATCCGCTGAGAGTAGCCGTACATAGCAACTTCATAAGTGAGGATAAATAAGCCGAATGTGATCGCACACGCCGTAAAATCGAAGTTATATTCGGGTACATTTCCCACATCGGCAAATACGATCGTTACCATAATTTTTAATAGCGCATACTGATAGATCGTACCGATCACAAATCCAATATAAGAAAACGGTCTATAACCTCCGAGGACTGCCTTACTGCAATCCCTATGCTGATAACCGAACACCCTCATCATAGCAATGGTTTTCGTGTTTCCTTTTACTACGCTGGAAAGCGATAGAAATAAGGTCACAAAGGCGAGGATCAAGCCTATCGTTAATACCATGATTGCCATTGTTTCGCTCGAAAGATCTTTCATGGACATGGACATCTGCACCATGGCCGAGAAACAAAACGCCGAAAATGCGATAAAGAACACAAGCGATTTTCTGCCTCTTACGGTACTCCGCGTTAATTCTGTCAGAAAAGGCATATCCTTTGTTTCCTTTTCGTTTCCCTTTGCCTTATACTCATGCTTTTCTTTCAGCAGATCAAGCACGGGATGTTTCAGTCTGAAACAGGCATATATAACTGCTAAAGCCGCAAAGCTCATTGCAGGTACACCGACCAAAAGAAATGCCAAAAAGGGGTGAAACTGCACCTTGATTTCGGGAAAAAGGTGTTCGGCATTTTGCAATTCATAGAAAGTCGGCAGATAGAGAAATGCCAGCGCATATCCCAAAGCGCAGCCGACGAAAACACTTAATCCAAACACCCAAAAGTGCTTTGCGATTTTGAAGTTAGAATATCCGAGAGCTTTCAGTATCCCAAGTTCTTTGCCGTGCGTATCTATGTAGTTCTTGACATAAAACAGGAGCATAATGATGGACGTTACGGCTAAGCAGCCGCCCGAAACGGCTGCAACGACTTTTCCCGTCGAAACCTGCGCCTGATACATCACCATGCCAACCTCCGTCGTGATTTCGCCTTTCAGCGCCGCAATGTCGATATTGTAACTCAGAAACAGCGTGCATACGAAAACGGCACAAAAAGCGATAATTGATATACCAATCAGTTTTAGTGTGTCTTTCAATCCCACAACCATAGCATTACCACCCGATCTCATAAGCGGTCTTTTGCTTTTCGTTGGTAGAAACCTCGGATATTTTCCCGCTGTTCATTTTTACAACTGTGTTCGCCATTTCTGCTATATTCTGATTGTGTGTCACCATCACAATGGTAAAGCCATATTCTTTATGCAGTTTGCAGATATAGTCAAGAACCTGTCGGCCTGTTTGTTCATCTAATGCGCCTGTCGGCTCGTCTAAAAACAGCACCTTTGGCTTTTTCGCAAGCGCACGGGCAACGGAAACTCTTTGCTGCTCACCGCCCGAAAGTTCGCTTGGATATTTCTTTGATTTATCTTCAAGTCCTACGGCGGTTATAATTTCCCTATATTCCCGATTGCCCGCAAGGTCAGCTCCCATTCGCACATTCTTTTCGACCGTCATATTCGGGAGCAGATAATACTGTTGGAAGATAAAACCGATATTGTCCTTGCGGAACTGTGTCAATTCTCCATCGGACAATTTTGTAATATCGCTTGTTCCATATACAACGCTTCCGCTGTCGGGGCGTTCCAGTCCCGAAATGACATTCAATAAGGTGGATTTACCCGCCCCCGACGCGCCTAAAATAACGGTGAAATCCCGATCGGCAATTTGCAAGCTGATCCCTTTCAGCACTTGATTTTGATTTCCACCGACTCCATAAGATTTGACAATGTCCGATACTTCGATCATTCTGTCCTGCCCCCTTTCATTTCTTTCAGCAAGCCTACAAATACCTCCGACATCATCTTTCCGATTTCCTCGGCGGTAAAGGAACACATATTTGTCGCACAAAGAACGGCGATTCCGTGTGAGTATATCCACAAATGCCGGTAAAGAGTTTCAGCGTCTTTCTCACCAAGTCCATATCCGCTCTGAACAGACTGCAATATTTGATCATAGCTTTCATCTATGATCGGGAGAATACCCTCAACAGATGGCTTCTGCGGCTGTTCAGACATAAAGAGTAACTGAAACAGTTTTGGCTCTTTGATAGCAAATAGGATGTACTGCGTACCTACACCCTTAAAAGCCGGTTCCTGTTGCAGCCCGACTTGAATATACCCGGCATAGAGGGCTTTCGCTGCCTTTTGAACTTCTGACAGCACTTCCTCCATATTTTCAAATACGGTAAAAATCGGTTTTGGCGAGGAACCCAGCTTTGCTCCCAGCGCCCTTGCCGTGAGAGCGTTTATTCCTTCCTTCCGTGTTAAATCCAAAGCGGTTTTTATGATTTCTTCCCGCGTAAACTTGCATTTTGGTGGCATAGTCTATTCTCCTTCAATCAGAAACTTTTGTTTCGCAACATCTGTTTCTAATTATAGCGGATAGGAGGAGAAAAGTCAAGAGGAGCAAAGAAGTCTTTACTTGACGAATGTGCGATTTTTGAATTTGGGCATAAAGAAAGGCGGCACAGGAAGTATTTCAACTTTCTGTGCTGCCTTTTGCCTTTGCTAGTGCCTGTTTGGTTGTATTCGAATGATGTTTTCAAATTATTTCCTTATGGGTCGGTAGGGAAACCGCCGGAACTGCCAGCGCGGTTTTGAAACGCCTCATTCCGTTTCTCCCTTTTGTCTTCCATGCGGTCCTGTTTTTCGCTTTCGACAAGCGGAAACGGGACCCCGGGGGTCTGTTTTCACAGCGTTTTCAGAAAAGCCTCCATCCGGTCCAGGGCCAGGGCCAGGGTGTCGTCGCCGCAGCAGCAGGAGACGCGGATATGCCCCTCCCCGCCGAAGCAGCTCCCGGGCACGGCGGCCACCGCCGCCTCCCGGATCATCCGGCGGCAGAATTCGTCGGAAGTCAGCCCATACCGGGAGATGTCCGGGAAAAGATAGAAAGCGCCCTGTGGCTCCGGGCAGGGGAGGCCCATGCTCCTGAGCCGGGTATAGACATATGCCCGCCGCCGTTCGTAGGCCGCTGCCATGGGGGAGGGGTCCTGGGTCAGGGCGGCGACGCAGGCGGTCTGCAAAAAGGTGGGCACGGAGGCCAGCTCCGCCGCCCCCAGGAGGGTCAACCTGGCAACGGTCTCCGCCGGGCCGATGAGATAGCCCACCCGCCAGCCGGTCATGGCCCAGGGCTTGGAAAAGCTCTGGCACAGCAGGAGCTGCCCCCGAAGGGTCGGGTCCAGCGTCAGGTCCGGCCCGGCGGGGGAGAGAGCCTGATATACGGCGTCGCAGATCAGGGTGATGGGTCTGCCCAGCACCGCCTTCTTCACCGCCGCCAGAGAGGACTCGGAATAGACGGTCCCCGTGGGGTTGTTGGGGGTGTTGAGGACCAGAGCTCGGGTCCGGGGGGTCACCGTCGCCGCCAGGGCCGCCTCCGTCAGTTGAAAGCCCCAGGGCGCCGTGTCCAGCGCCACGAATTTGGCCTGGGACAGGCGGCACAGCGTCTCATAGAGGGGAAAGGCGGGCGTGGGCACGATCACCTCGTCTCCCGGTCCCAGGGTCCCCAGAAAGACGGTGAACAGGGCCCCGGTGGCCCCGGCGGTGATGAGGACCTCCCCGGCGTCGCAGGGGAACCCCCGCTTTGTCTCAAATGCCGCCACCGCCTCCCGGAGGGCGGGAAGGCCCTGATTGGGGGCGTAGTGGGTCTGCCCGGCCTGGAGGGCGGCCCAGGCGGCGTCCTTGATGGGCTGGGGGGTGTCGAATTCCGGCTCCCCCAGGGTCAGCTCGATACATCCCGGGACGGTCTTGGCAAGGGCGGTAAAGGCCCGGATGCCGCTGGGGACGAGAGACTCCATCCGCCCGCTCTGGGGGATCATTGAAATCCCTCCGCAAGGGCTTCGAAGAAGTCCGCGCCCTTGACCAGGATGCTCTCGTCGAAGTCAAAGCTGTCCGAGTGGAGGGCGGGCACGTCCCCGGCCCCCAGGAAGAAGAACAGCCCCGGAAGCTGCTTCTGATACCAGGAAAAGTCCTCGGTGATCATGCTGGGGGCCGCCAGCTCGGAGAAGTCCACCACCTTCCGCACCCGGTCGTAGAGGGCGGGGGGATTCATGACGGCGGGGTAGCCGTCGTTCATATAGATGTTGACGGTGCAGCCGTAGCTCCGCTCCACCGCCTTTCCGGCGGAGACGATGCCGGCCCGCATACTGTAAAACACGTCGTCCTGGAAGACCCGGAGGCTTCCCTCCAGCCGGGTGTGGCCGGAGATCACATTGCAGACCGTGCCGCTCTCCATCTTCCCGAATTTCAGCACCCGGTAGATGTTTTTGGGCAGGGCCCCCTCCATGGCCATGACCCGGCGGTAGAACTCCACTCCGGCGGCCATGGCGTCGATGCCCTCCTCCGCCTTGGCGATGTGGGCGGGGCGGCCGATGATGTCCACCTTCACCTCGCAGGAGCGGCTCATCATCTCGTTTTTCCGGCTGGCGACGGTCCCGGCCTCCAGCCCCGGCCACAGATGCAGGGCGAAGATGGCCTCCACCTTGTGGGCCTTGAAGACGCCGGTGGCGCACAGGTCCTTGGCGCCGCCGGTGGTCTCCTCCGCCGGCTGGAAGACCAGCAATACGTTCCGGGGGAGCTGGGTCTTCCGGTCCAGACGGCGGGCCAGCTCCAGGAGAATGGCCATGTGGCCGTCGTGGCCGCAGGCGTGCATTTTCCCGGGGAAACGGGAGGCAAAGCTCAGACCCGTCTGCTCGTGGATGGGCAGGGCGTCCGCGTCCGCCCGGAAAGCGATGGCGCTGTCCGCCCCGAAGTCGAACCAGGCGCAGAGGGACCCCTCCATGGGGGAAAAGACCTGGCAGGAGAGCCCCTCCAGGTCCTGCCGCAGGTAGGCCATGGTCCGTTCCAGGCCCCGGTCCAGCTCGGGGATCTGATGCAGGGCACGGCGGTCGTCGATGATTTGCATATCCTCGCCTCCTTCAATGGGTGGCTCTATTATAAAGCATTTCCCCGGCGATGTCAATTTCCGCCTTGCGTTTCGGGGAAAAAGATGGTATGATGGGCAAAACGAAAGGAGAGGATCCCATGAATGCCCAGCAGATCATCGAATATATCCGCACCTCGGAGAAGAAGACCCCGGTGAAGGTCTACCTGTGGGAAAAGGAGCCGGTGGACTTTCCGGGCTGCCATATTTTTCCCGCCGCCCCGGGCTGTAAGCTGATTTTCGGGGACTGGAAGGACGTGGGCCCCGTCCTTGAGGCCAACGCGGAGAGGATCGACCATGTGGAGATCGAAAACAACTGCCGCAACTCCGCCATCCCCCTGCTGGACCTCAAGGACCTCCCCGCCCGGATCGAGCCCGGCGCCATCCTCCGGGAGCAGGTGAAAATCGGGAAAAACGCCGTCGTCATGATGGGGGCGATCCTGAACATCGGCGCGGAGGTAGGGGAGGGCACCATGATCGACATGGGCGCGGTCCTGGGCGGCCGGGCCACCGTGGGCCGGAACTGCCATATCGCGGCGGGGGCGGTGCTGGCGGGGGTCATTGAGCCCGCCTCGGCCACGCCGGTGGTGGTGGAGGACGAGGTGATGGTGGGCGCCAACGCGGTGGTTTTGGAGGGCGTCCGCATCGGCCGTGGCGCGGTGGTGGCCGCCGGCGCGGTGGTCACCCGGGACGTGCCCCCCGGCGCGGTGGCGGCGGGGTGCCCCGCCAAGGTCGTCAAGTGGAAGGACGATGTGACCAGCGCCAAGACCGCCGTGGAGCAGGCGCTGAGAGAGCTGTAACAAAAAGATAGCAAGAGGGGCCCATGAAAAGCAAACTGGAAAAAGTCGGGGATTACATAGAGAAATTTAATGAATACACAGGGCAGGATCTACCCTGCGGGCCGATTTACCAGTCTGCCGGTCTTGCTTCCCATGTGCGCCGCCATCACCCGGAAACGGGCGTCTCCCTCCTGCCGTATGTACCGAGGATCATTGCAGCCCCTGACTATGTCGGTAAACATCCAAAAGAGCGGGACAGTGTGGAGCTGGTGAAATATGTTGATCGGCAGGTTATGGTCTGCGTTAAGCTGGATTCCAAAAATGGCTATCTCTATGTAGCCAGTGTTTTTGAGATCAATCAGAGCAAGCTGGAACACAGGGTCAACAGCGGAAGACTCAGGAAACTCTGAATCCATCGGTGCCGGTGGACTCGGAGCCTCCCAAAAAAAGATTGACATTTCGCGGAAATTCGCATATAATCTAAACAGATAGAAAAGCTATCGTGGATGATGAGGGTAGAAAGGCTCCTACCGCTCCCAGACAAACTGGGAACCTGAGATGCAGGATACGCCGCCCTGCCGCCATCCAAATCGCCAGCCGGGAAAGGTTCCCCGGCTGGCTTTTTGCGGAAATGGGCTTGATAAAACCAAAAAACGGCCCCGGCGGCAAGGCTCTCCATGCGCCATGCCGCCGGGGCGATCTTCTGTTCCAGAAAAGGCCATGCGCCGTGTTTGCGATACGGATTCGTACCGCCTCCGAACGCGGGGGACCGCTGGCTCGATCGATTTGCCCCCGGCCTGACTGGCCGGGGGCAAATTTTAGAGTTTTCCTTAGAGCTGGGGCACGACCTCTTTGCCAATGGGGCAGTCATACCCACCTGCGGCGGCCTTTTGGAAGGCCGCCCTTGCCTGCTGCCGGAGAGCGGGATCGGTCATCAGGTCCGCCGCCGTTCCGGCCAGGACCTTGGCTGCGTAGAGCAGGCCCTTGTGGGCGACGGAGGACTTGCCAATGGCCACGTTCTGCCAGGAGTGACCGGGGGAGCCGGAGGGCCAGGTCACGGCGGTGAATTGGGCCGTGGGGGTCAGCCAGCTCACGTCCCCCACATCCGTGGAGCCGGGCGTCTTCCGGCGGGAAGGATGGTAGGGAAGCAGGAAGTCGTTGAGGGCCCTGGTCCCGTTTTGGCTCCGCTCCGCCACGAAGTCCGCCAGGTCCGGGTCCTCCTCTACTCCGCCGCCGGGGAGGCCCTGGGAGGGATAGGTGGCCTTCAGAGCCTCGGCGTAGGCCCACTCTTCCGCCGTGTAGACGGGCAGGGGGACTTGGGACAGGTTCTTTTGCAGCAGAGCTTGGAGGACTGGATTGTAGAGGGTGCTGGCGGTGCCGTCGATCTGGCGGGAGGCGACGGTGGTCTCCGTCATCAGAGCCGCGCCCTGGGCCACCTTCTCCAGGCGGGCCCGGAGGGCCTTGACGCCGGCCACATTTTCCCCCCGGAGCATATACAGGACCCGGGCTGTGGGCTGGACCACGTTGGGACTGACGCCTCCCGCGTCCAGGAAGGAGTAGTGGAGGGCGCTGTGACGGTCGATGTGCTCCCGGAGGAAGTTGGCCCCTACGTTCATCAGCTCCGCCGCGTCCAGGGCCGAGCGGCCCAGCTCCGGGGCCCCGGCGGCGTGGGCGGCGACGCCGGTGAAGGTGTACTCCACCTGCAAGGAGGCGGCGCAGGAGCCGGTGGTCACCTGGTTGGTATCCCCGGGGTGCCAGCACAGGGCGGCGTCCAGGTTCCGGAAGGCCCCGTCCCGGGCCATGAATGCCTTTCCGGCGCAGCCCTCCTCCCCGGGACAGCCGTAGAAGACCACGGTGCCCGGCAGGTCTCCGGCCTGGATGGCTTCCTTGAGGGCAATGGCGGCGCCCAGGGAGGCGGCGCCCAGGAGATTGTGGCCGCAGCCATGACCGCAGCCGCCGGGGGTCAGGGGCTTGGGGACCGTGGCCCCCGCCTCCTGGGACAGGCCGGAAAGAGCGTCAAATTCCCCCAAAATGCCGATCACCGGCCGCCCGGAGCCATAGGACCCGGAGAAGGCGGTGGCGATGCCGGCCAAATTGGTCTCCACCCGGAACCCCTGGGCATTCAGGATCTCCAGATAGGCGTCCCGGGACCGATATTCCCGGAGGGACAGCTCGGCCAGGCCCCAGATCTTGTCGCTCAGACCGGTGAGCAGGGAGGCGTGGGCCTCCACGGCGGCGTAGAGCTTTTCTTTTTCCATTTACAGCACCTTGGACAGGAAGTCCTTCAGCCGGGGATGGACGGGATTGCCGAAGATCTGCTCCGGCGGTCCCTGCTCCAGGAGCTTGCCATCGGCCATGAACAGCACCCGGTTGCCCACCTCCCGGGCGAAGCCCATCTCGTGAGTCACCACCACCATGGTCATGCCGGCCTGGGCCAGCTCCTTCATGACGTTCAGCACCTCGCCCACCATCTCCGGGTCCAGGGCGGAGGTGGGCTCGTCGAAGAGCATGACCTCCGGCTCCATCATCAGAGCCCGGACAATGGCGATCCGCTGCTTCTGACCGCCGGAGAGCTGGATGGGGTACGCGCCGGCCCGGTCCTCTAAGCCCACCCGGGCCAGGAGGCCCTTGGCCTTTTCCTCGGCCTGGTCCTTGGGCATATGCTTGACCTTGACGGGAGCCAGGGTCATGTTGTCCAGAATGGTCATGTGGGGAAAGAGGTTGAAGTGCTGGAAGACCATGCCCATTTTCTGGCGGTGAATGTCGATGTTGAGCTTGACGGTCTTGCCCGCCTCGTTTTTGTATTTTTTCTGGGTGATGTCCACCCCGTCGAAGAGAATAGAGCCGGAGGTGGGCGTTTCCAGCAGGTTCAGGCTCCGCAGGAAGGTGCTTTTGCCGGAGCCAGAGGGGCCGATGACGACCATCACATCCCCCTTGTTCACATCCACGGTGACGCCGTCCAGAGCGTGGAGGGCGCCGTGATTGTAGTGCTTGCACAGGTCCTGGACCTGGATGAGCTTATCGCTTGTCGCCACGGCGCATTCTCCTTTCAAAATAGGCAATGATCTTGCTGGTGGGGAAGGTGAGGCAGAAGTAGACGCAGGCCGCGATGATGGCCGGCTCGCCCATGGAGTAGATGGCGGTCTTTACCGAGTTGGCGGCGAACATGAGCTCCTGGACGCCGATGGTGTAGCAGATGGAGGACTCCTTGATGATGGTCACGAACTCATTGGCGATGGCGGGGAGGATGTTCTTAATGGCCTGGGGCAGGATGATGAACCGCATGGTCTGCACCGTAGTCATGCCCAAGCTTCGGGCCGCCTCGGTCTGGCCCAGGTCGATGCTCTGAACGCCGGAACGGATGATCTCGCTTAAGTAGGCTGCCGAGTTGAGGGACAGGGCGATGACGCCGGGGAAGAACCGCTCAAAGGGAATGATCCCGAAGAGCCGGAAGGTGGGCAGCTGCACGCCCGCCAGCAGGACATAGTAGACGATGAACAGCTGTACCAGCATGGGGGTGGCCCGGAGGACCTCCACATACACAGTGGCCAGGGCCTTCAAGGGCCAGAACTTGCTCATTCGGGCCAGGGCGACGAAAAGCGCCAGAATAAATCCGAACAGCACGGTAAGGGCGGACAGGCAGAGGGTGCAGATCAGGCCGTCCCGAAACAGCATCCAGAATTTGAACGCGGCCTGGAAGCCTTCAATGGTGATCATATCGCGTTGCTCCTTTCAGCCCTTTCCCCCGGAGGGAACCCCGGGGGAAAGAATGGATTTTTAGATGTAGACTAAAATTGGGAAGGCTTATTCCGTAGGCGCTTCGGTGGCCTCGGTGGGCTGGCCGTTCTCACCCAGCAGGCCCTCGTAGGTGTTGCCGCTGGCCAGGATGTTGGCCTCCTCCACAAAGCCGGCGAAGGTGCCGTCGGCCAGAGCGGTGGCCAGGACCTTGTTCACGGCGGCCAGCAGGGGGCCGTTGCCCTTGCTCACGCCGATGACGGAGCCCTCGGCGTCATAGGGCACCGGATGGAGAACCTTCAGCTCGGGGTAGTTCTTGGCGTAGGTCTCCGCCACCACGCTCTCGATGAAGGCTCCGTCCAGCTTCCCGGAGATCAGCTCCGCGATGATGTCGGTGACCTTGGGCAGCTGCACGATGTCCGCGTCGGGGGTGTTCTCCTGGGCCAGGCCGTACTGGATGGAGCCCATCTGGGCGCCGATGTGGTACTCAGACTTGTTGGCGCCGGCCAGGGTGGGGAACAGATCGGCCTTGTCCTGGACGGTGACGAAGGACTGGCCGCCGGTGTAGTAAACGTCGGAGAAGTCCATGGACTTCTCCCGGGCCGGGTCGGGGGAGTAGCCCGCCATGCCCAGGTCGCACCGCTTGGCGCCCAGCTCATTGATGGTGCCGTCGAAGTCCATGGGCACCACCTCCAGCGTCAGACCCAGTTGATCCGCTATGTACTGGGCCAGGGCCATGTCGAAGCCCGCCAGGGTGGGGGTGCCGTTGTCCAGCGCGTAGAACTCATAGGGGGCGAAGTCCGGGGAGGTGGCCACGATCAGGACGCCGTCCTTGACGGTCTGGATCAGGGGCTTCAGCTCCTCAAGGCTCATGGATGAATAGTCGGTGTCATCGGTGCTTGCGGCGGCGGCGCAGCCCGCCAGCAGGCCCAGCAGCAGGCAGGCGCAGAGGGCCAGAGCAAAAAACTTTTTCATATTGTAAGATCTCCTTTTTTCAATGTTGTGCCGTCTTTTGGAACGTGTGAATTATACATCGTATATTATTCGGCGTCAAGTGGATAATCATACAATATTGCAGGGAAAGCCAGGGAATTAACTGGGGGAAATCACAAAAATATTCAATATGGAATGGAATATCCGCGTATACAAAAGGAAGATACGGACACTTTCCTCCCAATGTCCTGGATACGCGGATGAATAATATCCAGTTTCGGCCCATGCAAGAAATTTTTGGGCAAATTGCTGGTTGTAAAAGCCGGCGATCCATTGTATAATAAATTGGTTAACGGACTAGACTATTGAGGGGGCATTTGCTTGATTTCTCGCAGCCGCAGTCAATTACTGGCAAAATATCTGGTTCCCGGGAGCCATGTCCATCTGGTGGGCATCGGCGGGGTCTCCATGCGGCCTCTGGGGCTGGTACTTAAAGGAATGGGTCTGAACGTCACCGGGTCGGACATGACCGCTTCCGCCTCCACCGAGGAGCTGGTGGACCAGGGCATCCCCGTGGCCATCGGCCACCAGGCGGAAAACATCAAGGGCGCGGACTGCATCATCCGCACCGCCGCCGCCCACAATGACAATCCCGAGATCGCGGCGGCCCGTATGACGGGCATCCCGGTGTTTGAGCGGGCCCAGGCATGGGGCTACATCATGCGGGCCTATAAGAACGCGGTCTGCATCGCCGGCACCCATGGCAAGACCACCACCACCTCCATGGTGACCCATATTTTCATGTCCGCCAACCTGGACCCCACGGTGATGATCGGCGGCTACCTGCCCCTGCTCCACGCCGGCCACCGGGTGGGCAAAGGGGACGTCATCGTGCTGGAGAGCTGCGAATACTGCGATTCCTTCCTGAATTTTTCCCCCACCCTCAGCGTGATCCTGAACATCGAGGCGGACCATCTGGACTACTTCAAGGACCTGCGGGATATCCAGAAGTCCTTCCGGCAGTTTGCCCAGCTCTCCACCGGCGGGGTCCTGGCCAATGGGGACGATCCCCACGTGCGGGAGGCTCTGGACGGCCTGGAGTACGTGACCTGGGGCCTGGAGAAGGAAAACCGGGTCCATGCGGAGAACATGAGCGCCGATTGGCGGCATTTTGACGTGGTTTGCGACGGGAAGCCCTACTGCCACATCACCCTGGGGGTCCTGGGCAAGCACAACGCCAAGAACGCCCTGGCGGCGGCGGGAGCCGCCTGGATGCTGGGCGTCCCCGGCCAGGCCGTGTCCGCTGGGCTGGCGGAGTTTCGGGGGGCGGGCCGCCGCCTGGAATTCAAGGGCCACTTCAACGGCGCCGACGTCTACGACGACTATGCCCACCATCCCGACGAGCTGGCCGCCACCCTGGAGGCGGTGCGCTCCCTGGGCTATCAGCGGATCATCCTGGCCTTCCAGCCCCACACCTATTCCCGGACCCGGGCCATGTTCGATGATTTTGTCCGGGAGCTGAAGAAGCCGGATCAGGTGATCCTGGCGGAGATCTACGCCGCCCGGGAGCAGAACACCATCGGCGTGTCCTCCATGGACCTCCAGGCCCAGATCCCGGGGTCCGTGTACTGCGAGACCTTGCCGGAGGTCACCGCCTGCCTGCGCCAGATGGCTCAGCCCGGGGACGTGATCCTCACCGTCGGCGCCGGGGACATCTACCGGGCGGGAGAGGCCCTTCTCAAATGAATCCATAAAAAAAGAGCCCCGCCGTTTGGCGGGGCCTGGGATAAGCGGGGCTATTCGTCTTCCAGGACCAGATGGTCCACGCCGCTGAGCTGGAATTCATCCATATAGCGGTCCATGCGGGAGACGATCTCCTCATAATTTTCCTCGGTGATCTCGGCATAGTCCATGTCCCGGCGGGACAGCTCCTCGGCCAGGATCTCATAGAACACATTGTCCTCGTAGTAGGCGATGGCCTCGTGGATCCCGCCCTCGGTGTAGGCCTGGGAGGGCACGTTTTGCCCCTGCCACCGCTCTACCAAAGCGCCCATGCCCACGCTGCGGCACAGGCCAAAGAGTTTGCTTTCCAGATCGTCGTAGTCCTGGAACCGGTCATCGCCCCGGGTGGAGTTGAGGACCCAGTTTCCGATATACACCAGGTCCAGCAGGCGGCGGAATTCCTTGGGCGTCAGTTCAAGCTGCATAGCGGGCCTCCTTTCCAAATGCGCGTGGCGGCTTTCCCTATATTATAGCACGTTGTTTCCGTATTTCCAGATGATTTTGAAAAAAATCCACGGTTTTTTCTTCCGTGGACACCGGGAGGAGTTCTTCCATGAAAAAATTGAGCGTCTGCGTCCTGTTCGGCGGGATCAGTCCGGAGCATGAGGTGTCTCTGCGGTCGGCGGAGTCGGTCCTGAACAACATGGACCCGGAAAAATACAATATTTTTCCCGTGGGCATCACCAAGGAGGGGGACTGGCTGCTGTTCACCGGCCGGGACTATTCTATGCTTCCCACGGGCCAGTGGCGCACCTACCCAGGCAACCGTCAGGCGGCCATCTCCCCGGTCCGGGGCCAGGGCCTGCTGAGCTTCGAGGGGGAGAACGTGGTCCGGGAGCACATCGACGTGGTGTTCCCCGTGCTCCACGGGGAGAACGGGGAGGACGGGACCGTGCAGGGCCTGCTGCAACTGGCCGGGCTTCCCTTCGTGGGCTCCCGGGTGGCGGCCTCCGCCGTGGCCATGGACAAGACCCTGACCAAGCTGGCGGCGGACAACGCCGGCATCCCCCAGGCCAAGTGGAAGCTGGTTCGCCGAGGGGAGCTGGACAACCGGATGGACGAGATCCTGGATACCCTGGAAAATCAGTTCCAGTACCCCATGTTCGTCAAGCCGGCGGGCACCGGCTCCTCCGTAGGCGTGTCCAAGGCGGCGGCCCGGGAGGACCTGCGGCGGGCGCTGCTGGAGGCGGGTATCTACGACGAAAAGATCCTGGTGGAGGAGTTCATCCACGGCCGGGAGATCGAGGTGGCCGTCATGGGCAACGCCAGTCCCGTGGCCTCCATCTGTGGGGAGATCGACTCCGGCGCGGAGTTCTATGACTACAACGCCAAATATATCACCGACACCTCCACGGCCTATATCCCCGCCCGCATCGAGGAGGACGTGGCGGAGCAGGTCCGGGATATGGCGGTGAGGATCTATCAGGTCATTGGCTGCCGGGGTCTGAGCCGGGTGGACTTTTTCGTGACCTATGAGGGGAGCCAGGTGGTGTTCAACGAGATCAACACCCTGCCGGGCTTCACCTCCATCTCCATGTATCCCAAACTCTTCGCCGCCAGCGGCATTCCCTATAGCCAGCTCATCGACGAGCTGCTGCGCCTGGCAAGGGAGGAACGGTCATGATCCCGGTGATGCTGTCCATCCGGGGCCGCCAGGCCTACGCGGGCCAGGAGCCGGAGACTGTGGAGCTGATGACGGAGGGCGCCCTGACCCGCCAGGACGATGGCTGGGTCCTGAGCTACGAGGAAAGCGACCTGACGGGTCTTGAGGGCGTGACCACCACCTTCACCGCCCAGGAGGGCCGGATCACGCTGACCCGAAGGGGCCCGCTGTGCTCCCAGATGGTCTTTCAGGAGGGAATGTCCCATGATTCCCTGTATCAAATGGAGTTTGGGGCGCTGATGGTCACTGTCTGCGCCACCCAGGTCCGCTATGACCTCAGCGAGGCCGGGGGCACCGTGGACCTGGCCTACCACATTGAGATCGAGCAGTCCGCTGCGGGGGACATCGACTACCATTTGGAGGTCAGACCCCTGGCGAATGGAAAATAAAAACCGGCTCCGGGTGTTAGCCCGGAGCCGACAGCTTATCAAAAGAGCCTTTCCGAATTTGCCGTCCGCAGACGGCAAATGGATTTCAATCATTTTTTGCCAGGGCGTGTACCTGGCAAAAAATACCTTACAGGCTGAGAGTGTGCGAGCTGTGCGCCAGAGGCGCACAGCGAGTGCGCGGGTCAGCCTGCAATCCCCTCCAAATGGGAGCCCAGCGAAGCGGGTCCCATTTGGGAGGCTGTCAAAAACGAAGTTTTTTGACAGCCTCCTGGCTCCGGGCGTTGGTCCGGAGCCGAATTGTATGGGATCAGCCGTTGCCGCCGGCGCCGACGCCGCCGCCGGTGTACAGATCGTCGGGAATGTCCATGACGATTTTGCACACCACCTCGTCCCGGGGGTCATACCGGGAGAAGGACTCCTCTTCCCGGGACAGGAGCTGCCCTGTGGCCTTGTCGTACTTGCAGCGGTAGGTCTGCACGTCGTAGCCGGTGTAGGGGGTGACGATCACGTCCCCGTCCACATAGTGCTTTTCGTTGCCGAATTCCATCTCCTGGTACACGGTCTGGTAGTCCGTGGTGGACAGGATCTCATATTCCAGCTCCACGTAGTAGTCCTTCTCGTCGGTGCCCAGGAGGCGGACGCAGACCTGATCGTCTTCCAGCTTGGCCTCGATGCGGAGAGGGTAATTTGTGGAGTTGCGGAATTTGAAGTCGATGGTGCCCCAGTTGATGGTGGCGTCCATGCCCAGAGGCACATAAGTGGGAGCGTACATATGGCAGTCCCGCTCCACGATCTCCAGATCCGCCACCATGGTGCAGTAGTACAGGGTGGAGGACACCTGGCAGATGCCGCCGCCGATGGTCTTCACCGTCTCGCCGCCCACATAGGCGTCGCCGGGGCGGTAGCCCTTTTCCTCGGTCCGCTGGCCCAGCGTCTCGTTGTAGGAGAACACATCCCCCGGGTTGAGGACCAGACCGTCGATGGCTTCACAGGCCAGACGGAGATTTTCGCTCCGGTCCGTGTCTGTAGGGTCGTACTCCGACTGGCAGGCGGCCAGCTCGTCCTGGAAAAGGGAGTCCTGAAGATTGGCAGCGGTGATCTCCGGGTCGATCCGAGTCAGAGGGATCCGAAGCACGTCCCCGGGCTGGGCGGAGGAGAGCTGCTCCCTCGCCGCGTCCAGGTCAAAGCCATAGCCGTAGGTCCCGTCGGACAGGACCTGGAAGGTTTTGGGATCGACCTGGGCGTCCACCGGGGCCACGTAGGTCTCCTGGTAGATCGCGTCTAAGTTGACGGACGTCTCCCCCAGCTCCTCCTGGGAGATCTCCACCAGGAAGCGGCCTTCGTTGTAGGCGTCCAGGATCTTTTGCATCAGAGCGGTGGTGTCCAGGCCAAACTCGGTGCCCAGGGTGATGACCAGGGTCTGGTCCTCCCCGGCGGGCTGGTCCAGGGCCAGGCTGGGACGCTCGCCCTCCAAATGCCATTCGGTCCGGGTCTCAAATTCAGCTCCCAGCATATCTACCGCCCGCTGGATGGCGGTCATGTCCAGCCCCAGGTGGTCCGTCAGTTCCACTTCATAGCCTTCCAGGCGGGCTTGCTCCTGCTCCTGGGTCTGCTGGGCCTCCGTGCCCCGGCGGCCGTACTCCCAGGCCTCCCGGGCCACCGCGGCCACGTCCAGCTTGACGCCGGCGGCGGCCGGGTCCAGCTCGATGGTCTCGCCGCCCACTTGGATCACCATGCTCTCCCGGCTGTAGGCAGCGGCCACGGACTGAAGGGCGTCCTCCGCCTCCCGCCGGGTCAGGCCGCTCAGGTCCACCCCGCCGGCGGAGATGTTGGGATAGATGGTCCCGGTCCCCTCCCAGGGCTTGGTGATGAGCAGCCATGCCGCCAGCAGCACCGCCAGCAGCAGGACAGTGGCCAGCACGCAGACCAGAACCACGTTTACGGGCTCCGCCTTTCTGGCGGAGGCGTGCTTGCCCCGGTAATTCTTCCGTTTTTGGGCCATTTCCTTTCCCTCCTGATTGGGCGCATTTTCTTCTCCTGTCCCC
This sequence comes from uncultured Oscillospiraceae bacterium, assembly GCA_947625965.1. Taxonomy (GTDB): domain Bacteria; phylum Bacillota; class Clostridia; order Oscillospirales; family Oscillospiraceae; genus Faecousia. The sequence continues at coordinate 36,310 of CANQQO010000003.1, read as the reverse complement.
CTATTGTACCACAGATTCCCGTAAATTCAATGGCTCTTTTCAAATTGTAACAAATTGTTAATTTAGGAAGCCTCTGGACCCCCAGGCAAACGCTGGGGGGCGGGGGCTTTTCCCTGGGAGAAGGTATGGAGGTCCGCTTCCGGCAGACGGGGGCTCCCCGGGCGTCTCAGGAAACCACCGTTTCGTATTTTCCGATAAAGGCTTTGGCCTGCTTGAGGCTGTCCACGCCGGCGGCTAGGCGGAGGCGCAGCACCGGGACCTTGCTGTTGGCCAGGAGTTGGACCCGGTTTTTGTACTCCGGGGCGGCGCACAGGGCGCTGACCGCCTGGAAATCCAACTGCCCCAGGGTGAAGAGCAGGTCCCCGGCCTTCTGCCGGATGTCCCGGACCCCCAGCCGTTTCGCCCGGGCCCGGAGCAGGGCGATGTCGATGAGGTTGAGGACCCCCTTGGGAGGCTCCCCGTACCGGTCCACCACCTCGTCCAGCAGGTCGTCGGCGTCGGCCTGGGTCCGGATGGCGGCCATCCGGCGGTACAGGTCCATCCGCTCCTCTCCCCGGGAGACATAGGCTTTGTCCACGCTGGCGGTGACGTTGAGGTCGGCGGTGCAGTCCGGGTCCCGGGGCTTTTCGCCCCGCTCCTCCAGGACTGCCTCGTCCAGGAGCTTCAAATACATATCGTAGCCGACGGAGAGCATATGTCCCGACTGCTCCGCCCCCAGCAGATTGCCGGCGCCCCGGATCTCCAGGTCCCGCATGGCGATCTTGAAGCCGGAGCCGAAGGCGGCGAAGTCCCGGATGGCGGACAGGCGCTTTTCCGCCACCTCGGTCAGGACCTTGTCGGGCCGGTAGGTGAAGTAGGCGTAGGCGTGGCGGGTGGAGCGGCCCACCCGGCCCCGGAGCTGGTGGAGCTGGCTCAGGCCGAACCGGTCCGCGTTTTCGATGATGAGGGTGTTCACGTTGGGGATGTCCAGACCGGTCTCGATGATGGTGGTACACACCAACACCTGGACCTGGCCGTCGGCCATGGCCTGCATCACCTCGCCCAGAGCGTCCTCGGTCATCTTGCCGTGGGCCACGGCGAAGGTGGCCCCGGGGATCCGCTTTTTCAGAGCGGCGGCGCACTGGTCGATGGTCTCCACCCGGTTGTGGAGGTAGTAGACCTGACCGCCCCGCTGGAGCTCCCGGCGGATGGCGTCGTCCAGAATGGCGGGATTGTGCTCCATGACGAAGGTCTGGACCGGATACCGGTCCGCCGGAGGCTCCTCGATGGTGGACATATCCCGCAGGCCCGACAGGGCCATGTTCAGCGTCCTGGGAATGGGGGTGGCGGAGAGGGTCAGCACGTCCACGCCCTTGGACATCTCCTTCAAGCGCTCCTTGTGGCTGACGCCGAAGCGCTGCTCCTCGTCCACGATCAGCAGGCCCAGGTCCTTGAATTCCACGTTTTTTTGCAGCAGCTTGTGGGTGCCGATGACCAGGTCCGTGATGCCGGAGCGGAGGTTTTGCAGGGTCCGCTTCTGCTCGGCGGGGGAGCGGAACCGGCTCAGGACCTCGATGTTTACGGGGAATCCCCGGAACCGGCCGATGGCGGTCTGGTAGTGCTGCTGGGCCAGGACGGTGGTGGGTACCAGGATGGCGCACTGTTTGGAGTCCATGACGGCTTTCATCACCGCCCGGAGGGCCACCTCCGTCTTGCCGAAGCCAACGTCCCCGCAGAGGAGCCGGTCCATGGGGGCCGGGGACTCCATGTCGGACTTGATCTCCCCGATGCAGCGGAGCTGATCGTCGGTCTCGGGGTAGGGGAAGTTGTCCTCAAACTCCTTCTGCCAGGGGGAGTCGGCGGCAAAGGCGTAGCCGGGCTGCCGCTTTCGGGCGGCGTAGAGCTGGATCAGCTCCCCGGCCATGTCTTTGGCGGCCTTTCGGGCCTTGGCCTTGGTCTTCTGCCAGGCGTCGGAGCCGATCTTGTTCAGACGGACGTTGGCGTCCTCGCCGCCGCCGATGTACTTGCTCACCAGATCGAGCTGGGTGGCGGGCACAAAGAGGGTGTCGGAGCCCTGATAGGCGATCTTGAGGTAGTCCTTCACCGCGCCGTCCACCTTGATCTGCTCCATGGCCACGAACCGGCCGATGCCGTAGCTCTCGTGGACCACCAGGTCCCCGGGGGACAGGTCCGTGAAGGAGTTCAGCTTCTGCCGGTTGGTGGCGGCGGCCTTCTTGGCCCGGCGCTTGGGAGCCTCCCGGGTGATGAGCTGGCCCTCGGTGAGGACCGCCAGCTTGGCCTCGGGGTACTCCATGCCGAAGGGCAGGGTCCCCTCCGTCAAGTAGATCTGCCCGGGCCCGGGCATCCGGTCCAGGGGGATCCGCACCGAGGCGGAGAGACCCCTGCTTTGAAGCAGCTCCAGCAGCAGCTCCGCCCGCCTGCGGGTGCCGCAGAGGACGAAGCTGGCAAAGCCCAGATTCTGGTAGTGGAGCAGGTCCCCGGCGGCGGTGTCCAGGCTGCCGGCGTAGCTGGGGAGCTGCTTGGCAGGGATGGGAAGGAGCTGGCGCGGGGGATTCTCCTCCGGGTAGGAGGCGCCGCCGAAGGCGTCTAAGTACACCACCGTCCGCCCCCGGAGGGCGGCGCAGAAGTCCTCCCACTGACACACGTAGTCGCACAGCTCTCCCACCACTGCCCCGGCCTGGAGCAGGCTGTCCAGTTGGAGGCCCAGCTCCTCGGTCCGGTTCCGGCTGGCCCGGTGGAGGCCCGCCTGGTCGCAGAGGACCAGCAGACCCCCCTCCGGAAGGTAGTCCAAAGCGGTGGCCATTTCGGGATAGATCAGGGACATATACCGGTCCGAGGCCGGGTTTTGGGTCCCGTTTTCATATTTTTCCAGGTCCTTTTCCAGGGTGGCGATCAGGGCCTCGTTTTTGTTTTTTCGCCGCTTCTGGCGGGCGATCTGATTCCGCAGGTCCCGGCAAAGGCCCTCTACCCCCTCGGGGTGGAGGCTGGGCTGGGTCTCGCCCACGGGCAGGACCGTGACGGAATCCACATTCTCCGTCCGCCGCTGGGTCTCCGGGTCGAAGCGGCCCAGGGCGTCCAGGGTGTCCCCGAAGAACTCCGCCCGGAAGGGCTGCTCGCTTCCCGGGGAGAACACGTCCAAGATCCCGCCCCGGAGGGCGAACTGCCCCGGACCCTCCACCATGGCGCAGCGGTTGTAGCCCCCGGCAGTGAGCCGGGACAGGAGGGAATCCAGGGGGTAGTCCTTCCCCAGCTCCAGGGAGAAGGCCGCTTCCAGCAGCACCTTTTTCGGCATGGTCCGCTGGCTCATGGCCTCCCAGGACCAGATCTGAAGGTCATCCTGGCCGGTAGCCAGGGCGTAGAGGGCGGAAAGGCGCTTCTGCTCCCACTCCCTGCTCACCGCCGCCGCGTCGTAGAGGGTCAGCTCCCGGGAGGGCAGAATGGGCGCCGTCCGGCCCAGAAAGTCCTTCAGCTCCTCCTGGAGCCGCTTGGTGGCCAGATCGTCCTGGCACACCACCGCTATGGGAGCGGTCAGGTCCTGCCGCAGCCCCGCGATCAGGTGGGTTCGGTTGATCTGCCCGATGCCGGTGACGGCCACGGACCGGCCCTTGGCCGCGTTTTTCAGAAGAAGGGGGTACTCCGGAATGGTTTTCAGAGCGGAAAGGAGAATCGACATATTTTTCCCTCCACGGCGCAACGCGGAAAGGGGAGAAGCCTCCCCTTTCCGTGGCATTTTGACAAATTTTGAGACAACACCGCATGACGCGGATGGCGCGGCAATCCTGACAGAGCTTTCGTCACACGACCCCCAAAAACAGGGGACCCTTTGTGGATTCCCGAGGCTTTTTGGGAAGCATGAGGGGACAGTTGCGGGTAAGCGCGCCCTCGAGGCGACAGCCGCCAATTGGGCGGCGCGCCTTTATTCCGCCGGCCCGTTGAACCGGTTGGCGGCCTCGGGCACCCCTTCCGTCACGACGCAGAGGGCCGCTTCCGCCGCCCGTTCCAGGGCGGGCAGGAGACGCTTCTCCTCCCCGGCGGAGAACCGGGACAGGACCCAGTCCGCCAGGTCGTAGTCGGGATGGGGCTTGGCGCCCACGCCGATCTTCACCCGGGGAAAGCTCTGGCTCCCCAGCTCGGCGATGATGGATTTGATCCCATTGTGTCCCCCGGCGGACCCCTCCGCCCGGACCCGAAGACGGCCCGGCTCCAGGGAGATGTCGTCAAAGAGGACGATGATCCGCTCCGGCGGGACCTGGTAGTAGGCGGACATGGCCAGCACCGCCCGGCCGGACAGATTCATATAGGTCTGGGGCTTGAGCAGCAGCAGCCGCCGTCCCCGGTAGTCGGCCTGGCCATAGAGGCCCTGGAATTTCAGCTTGTCCACCTTGCAGCCCAGGTCCTTGGCAAGGCAGTCCAGGGCCCGGAAGCCGCAGTTGTGGCGGCTCTTCTCATACTCCGCCCCGGGATTCCCCAGACCGGCGATGAGCCAGGTCTCCCGCTGAGCGCCGAACACCGCTTAAAACAGGTCGGCGATGGAGGTGCCGCCGTGGATGTGGGAAATGGCCCGGGCGAAGATGGGGGCCACGTCCAGTTGCCGGATCTTGGTGCAGGGGACCTGCTCCGGCAGGGGGATGGTGTTCAGGAAGACCATTTCCTGGATATAGCTCTCCTCGATGCGGCGGAAGGCGGGGCCGGACAGGACCCCGTGGGTGGCGCAGGCGTAGACTTCCTTGGCCCCGCCGACCTCCACAAGGGCCTTGGCGGCGTTGCAGAGGGAACCGGCGGTGTCCACCAGGTCGTCGTAGAGCAGGCAGGTCTTGCCCCGCACGTCGCCGACCACGTTCATGACCTCGCACTCGTTGGCCTTCTGGCGGCGCTTGTCCACGATAGCCAGGCCCATGTGGACCTTGGCGGCGAAAGCCCGGGCCCGGGCCACGGAGCCCACGTCAGGGGAGACCACCACGAACTCCTCGTGGTTATACTGGTCCTCGGGGAATTTGTTCAGATAGTACTTGACAAAGGAGGGATTGCCCAGCAGATGGTCCACGGGAATGTCGAAGAAGCCCTGGATCTGGGCGGCGTGGAGGTCCATGGTCAGCACCCGGTCGGCGCCGGCGGCGGTGATCATATTGGCCACCAGCTTGGCAGAGATGGGGTCCCGGCTCTTGGCTTTCCGGTCCTGACGGGCATAGCCGAAGTAGGGCATAACGGCGGTGATCCGGCCGGCGGAGGCCCGGCGGCAGGCGTCGATCATGACCAGCAGCTCCATCAGCCGGTCGTTGACGGGTTTACAGGTGGATTGGACCAGGAAAACATCCGCGTTGCGGACGGTTTCCTCCAGAGAAACGGAGGCTTCTCCATCGGCGAAGGTGGTGACGGCGCTTTTCCCCATTTCCACCTGTAGCTCTTGGCAGATGGTCTCGGCGAAAGACGGATTGGAGTTGCCGCAGAATACTTTGATGATATCCTCGTACGCAACCATTGCAATACCTCGCTTTATATTTTTCTGCTCCCTCCCGGAAGCGGTACTGCCATATTATAACATCGTCCCCCTGAAAAATGCAACACAAAAAAGCGGAAATAACGCCGAAAAAAGCCTCCCCCGACCCGGTGTGTTCCGGTAAAGCGACGAAGGAAAAACAAAATTATGTTTGATATTCTTTGAAATGTCTCTTGCGTCCAGAGGCGGAACGTGCTACAATATAAAATAAGACTGTAGCGCAAACGCAAGGAGCAAGCTATGAACGATACGATCCGAATTCGGGGCGCCCGGGAAAACAATCTAAAAAACGTGGATCTGACCATCCCCAGGGACGCTCTGGTGGTCTTCACCGGGCTGTCCGGCTCCGGGAAATCCAGCCTGGCCTTCGATACCATTTTCGCCGAGGGGCAGCGGCGGTATGTGGAGAGCCTGAGCTCCTACGCCAGGCAGTTTTTGGGTCAGATGGACAAGCCCGATGTGGACTCCATCGACGGCCTGTCCCCCGCCATCTCCATCGACCAGAAGACCACCTCCAAGAACCCCCGCTCCACCGTGGGCACCGTGACGGAGATCTACGACTATCTTCGCCTCCTCTGGGCCCGGGTGGGCATCCCCCACTGTCCCAAGTGCGGCAAGGAGATCGCCCGGCAGACCATCGACCAGATCGTGGACCGGGTGGAGGCCCTGGGGGATGGGACCCGGTTCGTGGTGCTGAGTCCTGTGATCCGGGGGAAGAAGGGCGAGCACGCCAAGGTCTTTGAGGACGCCCGGAAGGCGGGCTTTACCCGGGCCCGGCTGGATGGGATCCTCTATGATCTCAACGAGCCGATTCCCTGTGAAAAGAACAAAAAGCACAATATCGAGCTGGTGGTGGACCGGCTGGTGCTCCGCCCCGGCCAGCGCCGCCGGCTCACCGACTCCATTGAAACCGCCTGCGCCCGTTCCGGGGGCTTGGTGATCATCCAGCTGCCGGACCGGGGGGAGGAGATTTCCTTCTCTCAAAACTACGCCTGCGAGGACTGCGGCGTCAGCCTGTCGGAGCTGGAGCCAAGGATGTTTTCCTTCAACAATCCCTCCGGGGCCTGCCCCAGCTGTACCGGCCTGGGCTTCCAGCTGGTGGCGGACGAGGACCTGGTGATCCCAGACCGGGACAAATCCATTTTTGACGGGGCCATCCAGGCCCCAGGGTGGAGCAGCGCCCGGACCGACTCCATTTTCCGGATGTATTTTGAGGCTCTGGCCCAAAAATACCGCTTTTCTCTCACCGCCCCGGTGAAGGAGCTGTCCCGGGAGGCCATGGATGTGATCCTCTGGGGCACCAAGGGCGAAAAGCTGCGGATGACCTACAACCGGGGCAGCGGCATGGGGGTGCTGGAGCAGCCCTTCGAGGGCATCCTGCCCAACATCAGCCGCCGCTACCGGCAGACCCAGTCCGACGCCGCCCGGAAGGAGCTGGAGAGCTGCATGGCCACCGCCCCCTGTCCCCAGTGTCATGGGGACCGGCTTTCGGACATCGCCCGGGCCGTCACCGTGGGGGGCATCGGCATCATGGACTTCTGCCGCATGAGCGTGGGCAAGGCCCTGGAATTTGTGGACGGCCTCCATTTGGAGGGGAACATGGCGGTGATCGCCCAGCAGATCCTGCGGGAGATCCACTCCCGGCTGCAATTTTTGAAGGACGTGGGGCTCCAATATTTGACCTTGTCCCGGGCCTCCGCCACCCTCTCCGGCGGGGAGAGCCAGCGCATCCGCCTGGCCACCCAGATCGGGTCCTCCCTGATGGGGGTCCTGTATATCCTGGACGAGCCCTCCATTGGCCTGCACCAGCGGGACAACGACAAGCTCCTGGCCACCCTGAAGCACCTCCGGGACCTGGGGAACACCCTGATCGTGGTAGAGCATGACGAGGACACCATGCGGGCCGCCGATTTTATCGTGGACGTGGGCCCCGGCGCGGGGAGCCACGGCGGCGAGATCGTGGCGGCGGGGACCCTGGCGGACATCATGGCCGAGCCCCGGTCCATTACGGGCCAATACCTGTCCGGGGTGAAGAAAATTCCCGTGCCCGCCCGCAGGCGGCCGGGAAACGGGAGTTCGCTCACCATTTTGGGGGCCGCGGAGAACAATTTGAAGAACATCGACGTGTCCATCCCCCTGGGGACCTTCACCTGCGTCACCGGGGTCTCCGGCTCCGGCAAGTCCAGCCTGGTGGGGGAGGTCTTGAACAAGACCCTTCTCAACAAGCTGAACCACGCCCGGACCCGTCCCGGCGCCTGCCGGGGGATCACCGGCCTGGAACACCTGGACAAGGTCATCGACATCGACCAGAGTCCCATTGGCCGGACTCCCCGCTCCAATCCGGCCACCTATACGGGGCTGTTCAACGACATTCGGGACCTCTTCGCCTCCACCTCCGACGCGAAAATGCGGGGCTACGGCCCGGGCCGATTCTCCTTCAACGTCAAGGGCGGCCGCTGCGAGGCGTGCTGCGGCGACGGCCTGGTGAAGATCGAGATGCACTTCCTGGCGGACGTGTACGTCCCCTGCCAGGTCTGCCACGGCCGGCGGTACAACCGGGAGACTCTGGAGGTCCTCTATAAGGGCAAGAACATTGCGCAAGTTCTGGACATGACGGCGGAGGAGGCGGTGGACTTCTTTGAGAATCTGCCCAAGATCCGCCGCAAGGCCCAGACCCTGGTGGAGGTGGGCCTTGGTTATGTAAAGCTGGGACAATCCAGCACCACTCTCTCCGGCGGCGAGGCCCAGAGAGTGAAGCTGGCGACGGAGCTGTCCCGGGTCTCCACGGGCAAGACCATCTACGTCCTGGACGAGCCCACCACGGGCCTCCACGCGGCGGACGTTGCCAAGCTGATCCAGGTCCTTCAAACCCTGGTGGACCTGGGGAACACGGTGCTGGTCATCGAGCACAATTTGGATGTTATCAAGACGGCGGACTATCTCATCGACCTGGGCCCCGAGGGGGGCGACGAGGGGGGCTACCTGGTGACCAGCGGCACCCCCGAGGAGGTGGCCCGCTGCAAGGGAAGCTACACCGGCCAATATCTCCGCCGGTGCCTGGAATAGCACTCAAAACGCCCCCGGCGGACTGCCGGGGGCGGGGGAGAGGTCAGTTGACGTTTTTGTAGATCTGGCTGGGCAGGGCGTCGGACAGCTCCATCAGCGCGTGGTCCCGCTCCCCGGCGTAATCCACCCGGAGCAGGGGACTGCGAAGGGTGGCGTCTCGGCTCTGGCGGATGGCGATGGTCATGGTGAACCGGACCCCGCCCTGGGCGAGCTGCTCCATCAGCACCGTGCCCCCATGGCAGGCGGCGGCGGTCCGGACCAGCACCATGCCCAGGCCGATGCCGTACCGCCCGTCCTCCAGACCGGGCTGCCGTTGATAGCGGGAGAAGACCGTGCCCTGGAGCTCCTCCGGCACGCCCTGGCCGTTGTCCTGGACGGACAGGTAGAGCTTGTCCCCCTTCTGCTGGAGCTTTGCCTCCACCAGGCCCCCCTTGGGGGTGAATTTCATGGCGTTGGACAGGAGGTTGTATACCGCCCGCTCCAGCCGGTCCCCGTCCACCAGGCAGTAGACCCGGCGGGAAATGCCAGTGTATCGGAGGGTCATGCCCGCCCGTTCCATCAGGTCCCCGGCCTTGGCGAAGACCTCGTCCAGGATTTGGGCGACGTCCCGGGTCTCCATGTGCCCGGCCCGCTCCGAGGAGAACCGGGCCGCGTCGGACATATTGCTGACCACCCGCAGGAGGCGGAACAGCCCCCGGTTGATCCGGGCGGCCTGGGCGTCCAGCCCGCCCCCCTCCGCCAGGGTGGGGAACAGGGCGTCGGTGACGGTCATGATGGTGGCCAGGGGCTCCCGCAGCTCTTGGGCGGCCAGGGCCATGGCCCGCAGCTCCGCCTGGTCCGCGTCGGGCTCCAGCACGAACACGTCGGCGTCCCCGTGGCGGGTGACGGAGGCCCCGCAGGGGGCTCCCTCCAGCGTAAGGGTCAAATACAGACAGCCGCCGTCAAAGGCGGCGTATTCCTCCTGCCCCGTGAGCAGAAGGGGCGCCACCTCCTGACCGGTGCTGACAAGACGGCTCTGGGCCGCCGCGTTGGTTTTTATGATCACGCCATCCCTCACGCAGAACGCGGGCCGGACCAGCAGGTCCAGCATTTGGATGGCGTCGCTGGCGTTTTCCATATCGATACCTCCTAACGACAGCGTCGGGATGGGGCGTGCCCCGTGGGATATCATGCGCAGAAAACGGAAATTCTTTCGCCGGCATCCTTCGACGCTTTTCGCCATTTCTATTTTATCAGAAAAAACAAAAATAGCAAGGGGAAACCTGCTTTCAGAGGTGAATAATATGGTCAATCATGAGGGGCACCGCCAGAGACTTCGGCGCCGCTTCCGGGAGGAGGGGCTGGATCACTTCGAGCCTGTCTACGCGCTGGAGCTTCTGCTGTTCTATTGTGTGCCCAGGAGGGACACCCGCCCCATTGCCGAGGCCCTGCTGGAGCACTTCGGCTCCCTGGCCCGGGTCCTGGACGCGCCGGCGGAGGAGCTGGAACAGGTGGATGGCGTGGGACAGAACGTCTCCACCCTTCTGCGGCTGGTGCCGGCCCTGTCCCGGTACTATCTTTTGGACCGGGCCTCCGCCGTGAAGATCCTGAACACCACGGAGAAATGCGGGACCTATCTGCTGAATTATTTCCACGGCCTGTCGGTGGAGACGGTGTTTCTCCTCTGCCTGGACGCCAAGTGCAAGGTCCTGTGCTGCAAGAAGGTGGCGGAGGGGAGCCTCAATTCGGCGGCGCTGTCCATCCGGCGGATCGTGGAGGAGGCCCTCTGGGTCAACGCGACCTCCGTGATCCTGGCCCATAACCATCCCGGCGGCCTGGCCCTGCCCTCCAGCGACGATGTGCGGACTACCCAGCTCGTGGCGGAGGCCCTGACGGCGGTGGAGGTGTGCCTGGCGGACCATATCGTGGTGGCGGACGAGGACTATGTCTCCCTGGTCCAGTCCAGCTACTACCATCCCGAGGATTACAGGAAGTGAGTTCCCATGGACAAATTTCAACTCGTTTCGGACTATACCCCCGCCGGGGACCAGCCGGAGGCCATCCGGGCCCTCACCGACGGGGTGAATTGGGGCCTGCGGGAGCAGACCCTCCTGGGAGTCACCGGCTCCGGCAAGACCTTCACCATGGCCTCGGTCATTGCCAACGTGAACCGGCCCACCCTGGTCCTGGCCCACAACAAGACCCTGGCGGCCCAGCTCTGCTCCGAGTTCCGGGAGTTTTTTCCCCACAACGCGGTGGAGTATTTCATCTCCTACTACGACTACTACCAGCCCGAGGCATACATCGCCCACACCGACACCTATATTGAAAAGGATGCGGCGGTGAACGAGGAGATCGACCGCCTGCGCCACAGCGCTACTTCCGCCCTCTTTGAGCGGCGGGACGTGATCGTGGTGGCGTCGGTGAGCTGCCTCTACGGCCTGGGCGATCCCATTGACTACAAGAACATGGTCATCTCCCTCCGGGTGGGCCAGGAGCGGCCCATGGATGAGATCCTCCGCAAGCTGGCGGAGATCCGCTACGAGCGCAACGACCTGGACTTCTCCCGGAACAAGTTCCGGGTCCGGGGGGACACCCTGGAGGTCTATCCCGCCTACTGGTCCGGCCGGGCCATTCGGGTGGAGTTCTTCGGCGACGAGATCGACCGGATCGCGGAGATCAACGCCGTCACCGGCATGGCGGAGCGCTACGTGGAGCACGTGGCCATCTACCCGGCCAGCCACTACGTCACCTCCAAGGAGAAAATGCAGCGGGCCATGCTGGAGATCCAGAAGGAGTGCGACGCGCAGGTGGTCTGGTTCCGGGAGCACAACAAGCTGATCGAGGCCCAGCGCATTGCCCAGCGGACGGCCTACGACCTGGAAATGATGACGGAGATCGGCTTCTGCAACGGCATTGAAAACTATTCCCGGGTCATTTCCGGCCGGGCTCCGGGGACGCCGCCCACCACCCTTCTGGACTATTTCCCCGACGACTTCCTCCTGTTCATCGACGAGAGCCATGTGACCATTCCCCAGTGCCGGGCCATGTACGCCGGGGACCGGAGCCGGAAGGAGGCCCTGGTGAATTACGGCTTCCGCCTGCCCTCGGCCTACGACAACCGACCGTTGAATTTTGAGGAATTTGACAGCAAGCTCAATCAGATCATCTATGTCTCCGCCACTCCGTCGGAGTATGAAAAGAGCCGGTCCGGTCAGATCGTGGAGCAGGTGATCCGTCCCACGGGCCTGCTGGACCCGGAGGTGGAGGTCCGGCCCATCCAGGGCCAGATCGACGATCTCATCGGCGAGATCAACGCCCGCACCGCCCGCCAGGAGCGGGTGCTGGTGACCACCCTGACCAAGAAGATGGCGGAGGACCTGACGGTCTACCTCCAAAAGGCGGGGATCAAGGTCCGCTATATGCACTCGGACATCGGGGCCATGGAGCGGATGGAGATCATCCGGGACCTGCGGATGGCAAAATTCGACGTTCTGGTGGGCATCAACCTCCTGCGGGAGGGCCTGGACCTGCCGGAGGTGAGCCTGGTGGCCATTCTGGACGCGGATAAGGAGGGGTTTCTCCGTTCCGAGACCAGTCTGATCCAGACCATTGGCCGCGCCGCCCGGAACGCCGGGGGCAAGGTGATCATGTACGCCGACACGGTGACGGAGTCCATGCGGGTGGCGATCCAGGAGACTCAGCGCCGCCGGAAGCTCCAGGACGAATTCAACCGCGCCCACGGCATCGTCCCCAAGACGGTGATCAAATCGGTCCGGGACCTGATCGAGATCTCCGCCCCCACGGCGGAGCGGAAGGGCCGCGCCGGCATCAAGATGACCAAGGCGGAGAAGGAGCGGGAGATCGCCCGCCTGGAAAAGCAGATGAAGGAGGCCGCCCGGATGATGGAATACGAGTACGCGGCGGTCCTGAGGGATCAGATCATCGAGCTTCGGAAGAATTAAAGCGCGCCGCTCCCCGATTGGGGAGCGGCGAGAGGCTGTCAAAAACGTTCGTTTTTGACAGCCTCCCAAATGGGACCCGCTTCGCTGGGCTCCCATTTGGAGGGGATTGCAGGCTGACCCGCGCACTCGCCGGGGACATTGTCCCCGGCTCGCACTACTGCCGCCTGAGAGGTATTTTTTGCCAGGTACACGCCCTGGCAAAAAAGGATCGAAATGGGTTTGCCGCCTGCGGGCGGCAAACTCGGAAAGGCTATTTGACAAACTGACGCCGCTCCCCGGCTGGGGAGCGGCGAATTTGATATAGCAGTCATTTTTTGGATGCGCCGGAGGCTTATTCCGTCCGCAAGGCCACCACCGGGTCCTTGTTGGCGGCGCTGTGGGCGGGGATCAGACCCGCGATGAAGGTCAGGAACACGGAAATGCACACCAAAATCACCGCGGCGATGGGGTCCAGATACGCCTTGGCGGCAATGCCAGCGATGGTCTCGATCAGATGGTTGATGGGCACGATCAGCAGTTCCGTGATGCCTATGCCCACCAGGCCCGCCGCCAGACCCTCAATGACAGTCTCGGCGTTGAAGACCCGGCCCACATCCTTCTTCGACGCGCCGACGGCCCGGAGGATGCCGATCTCCTTCGTCCGCTCCAGGACGGAGATATTGGTGATGATCCCGATCATAATGGAGGACACCACCAGGGAAATGGCCACAAAGGCGATGAGGATATAGCTGATGGCGTTTATGATGGTGGTGACGGAGGACATCAGCAGACCCACATAGTCGGTGTAGGTGATCTGCTCCTCGCTGTCCCGGTCCTGGTTGTAGTCGGCGATGATGTCGGCAATGGTGTCCTTGGCTTCGAAGTCGATGGGGTAGAGGTTGATGGAGCTGGGCTCATCCAGGTTGGAGACGCCGAAGGCGGTGAGATTGTCCTCATAGGTGGAGGTGGAAACATCCCCGGCAAGCTGGGTGGAGAGCATCTCCGCGATCTGGCTGTCGGACATACCCGCCTGCTGCATTTGGGCAATGCTGGCGGTGATCTGGGCGGCCTGCTCTTCGGGCATCCCCGGGAGCATGGCCTGGATCTCCTCCATGGTGTACACCACGGGTTCCGCGTCGGGGTCGGGGAAGGGCAGGCCGGAGAGAATGTCCGTGTCCGGGTCCTCCCGCTGGGCGGCCACCACCGGGGAGTCGTCCACCTCGGCGATCAGATGGTCCATCAGGGCGCCGGTATAGCCAATGACGCCGTAGGCGCTGCTGCCCGCGTCCCCCTCGGGCCGGAGGATGCCGACGATGGTCAGGTCCTCCGCGTCCTTCAGAAGGCCGGTCATGTAGACCTCGTCGTCAGATTTGTCCACCCAGATCCCGTCCTCCTCGGCATAGTAGGAGGAGGTGGGCACCAGCTTGAAGGTCATGCCCAGGAAGTCGTCGAAGGAGTATTCCTTCGTAGTGGTGTCGATCTCCGGGTCCCCGCCGTCCATTTTCTCCTGGATGGCGTCCCGGAGGGTGGAAATGTCCAGGATCCCCAGGGCATAGAGGGTGTAGTCCGTCACCCGGTTCTGCTCATCCACGACCAGGGCCACCTCGTTCCATGCCTGGGGCAGACGGCCGGCCAAGGCGGTGTACTGGGTCTTCAGAAGGTCGTCGTTGCCGGTGAGCCGGACCCACACATCGGAGGCCATGGGCCCCCGGCTGCCCATGCCCAGGGAGGAAAAGACGTGGCTGGGATTGACCTGGTAGACCCCGTCCTCGGTGTCGGACTTGTAGACATTGAGCTGGGTGGAGTAGACATAGCGGATCTCGCTGGTCAGCGCTTCCAGGCCGCTGTTTCCGGACTCGATAAACTCCTTAAAGGCGGTCAGGTTGTTGGTGGTGGCGCTGGAGAACATCATGTCCATCATGCCGGACATGACGTTGGCGGAGTAGATGGTGTCCTCCCGGTACTCGGCCTCCTCCCGGCCGCTGTCCATAGCGGTGATCATGCTGGACATATCCATGGCGGCGGACTGGAGGGTCACGGGATAGCTGGACAGGGTGTCCTGTTCCACCCCGGCGATATAGTTGTTGATGCCGGTGGAAATGCTCAGGATCAGGGCAATGCCGATGATGCCGATGGACCCGGCAAAGGCGGTGAGGATGGTCCGGGCCTTTTTGGTCATGAGGTTGCTCAGGGAGAGGGTGAAGGCGGTGAGGGCGGACATGGAGGCCCGCTTTGTCTTGCCGTCGGAACGGGCCTGCTCTGCGCTGTCGTCATAGGGGTCGGAGTCGGAGACGATCTGCCCGTCCAGGAGCCGGACGATCCGGGTGGCGTATTGCTCCGCCAGGTCCGGATTGTGGGTGACCATGATGACCAGCCGGTCCTGGGCCACCTGCTTGAGGATGTCCATGACCTGGACGGAGGTCTCGGAGTCCAGAGCGCCGGTGGGCTCGTCGGCCAGGAGGATCTCCGGGTCGTTGACCAGGGCCCGGGCGATGGCGACCCGCTGCATCTGGCCGCCGGAGAGCTGATTGGGCTTCTTGTGCATCTGGTCGCCCAGGCCCACCTTTTCCAGGGCGGCTGCGGCCCGGCGGCGGCGTTCGGCCCGCTTCACGCCGGACAGGGTCAGGGCCAGCTCCACGTTGGCCAGGACCGTCTGGTGGGGGATCAGGTTATAGCTCTGAAAAACGAAGCCCACGGAGTGGTTCCGGTAGGTATCCCAGTCCCGGCTTTTGAATTTCCTAGTGGACCGGCCCTGGATGGCCAGGTCCCCGGAGGTATACCGGTCCAGACCGCCGATGATATTCAGGAGAGTGGTCTTGCCGCAGCCGGAGTGGCCCAGGATCGCGACAAATTCCGAGGGCCGGAAGGCGATGCTCACGCCCCGCAGGGCATGGGTGACATTGGAGCCCACCCGGTAATCCTTGACGATGTCGGTCAATTTTAACATTCCCATTTCACCTCATAAGAAATATAACATAATGCTAACAGATAAATATGAATGTAGTGTGAAGGATTTGGAATTTTTTACAAATATTTGCCGGCGGAAATGGGAAATTCGACCAAAAGAGCCCCCTTCGTCGTAAGAAGGTCCGCCTCCCCAGGGAGGCGGACCACAGCTTGTCAAAAAAGCCTTTCCGAGATTGCCGTCCGCAGACGGCAAACCTATTCTAATCATTTTTTGCCAGGGCGTGTACCTGGCAAAAAATACCTATCAGGCTGAGAGTGTGCGAGCTGTGCGCCTCCGGCGCACAGCGAGTGCGCGGTTCAGCCTGCAATCCCCTCCAAATGGGAGCCCAGCGAAGTGGGTCCCATTTGGAAGTCTGTCAAAAACCTTCGTTTTTGACAGACTTGGTCCGCCTCCCCAGGGAGGCGGACCAAAAGCACCGTCGAAGCCTTATTCCGAAATATCCGGCCTGGTCTGATCCAGCACCGTCAGGGGGTCGAACATCCCCTGGAAGTAATCCGGGTTATAGGTCATGGAGTAGCCGGTCACCAATTGACGGCCCTGCCGGACGTACTCGCCGCCCACCTCGGCCCAGGGGGACTTGGCCTTGCAGAAGCCCAGGTAGTAGTGGAACCCGGCGGACTTCAGCGCCTCGTAGGCGGCGCCGGCGTAGGTGTCGCCGATGTCGCTGTTCCGGGCGTAGACCAGCACGTCCGTGGCCCCCAGCACCGGCGTGATCTCGCTGGACCACTTAGCCAGGTCGGCCTGGATCTCGGTGGCGTTATAGTCGCCGTAGGCCTCGTTCTCATAGGTGTAGCAGGCCAGGATGTAGCCCTTCTCCCGGAGGGCGTTGACCACCTTGGTGGCCTCCGTCACCTGCTGGTTGTAGTAATCGACGCCCTTTTCCCTGCCGTCGGCGTCGATGCGGTAGCCGAAGATGCCGTCATAGCCGGACACGGCCAGCACCGCCCGGGCGCCGCCGAAGGAGAAGTCCTCGTGCTCCTGGATGAAGCTCTCCAGGATGGGCACCAGGTCATAGTTGCCCCGGACGGTATTGCCGCTGCTGTCCACCAGTTCGCAGGTAAGCTGGCCGTTCTCGTCCACCAGCAGACGGCTGGCGAAGCCGGCGGCGTCCTTGTCGGGATTGCCGTCCCCGTCGCTGTCGGTCATGTACTGATAATAGTTGACCTGCGTCTCGGTGATCATCAGGGGTTTTTTGCCCATGGGCAGGTACATTTTCTTGGCGGTATAGACATTGTTGCCGTTTTCGTCCTGGGTGATGGAGATGAAATCGTTGTAGTCCACCAGCACATAGTCGTTGCTGTAGAGCTGCTCCAGGATCTTCTCAAACTCGCCGGTGGTGACAAAGTTGCGGTTATAGGAATCGCCGTAGTCCTCGTCCTCCCAGGCCCGGGCGGGGTCCGCGATGAGCAGGTGGAAGGACAGATTTACGACCTCCGACGGATCGTCCCAAAGCTGCATCTCCGATTGGGCCTGGGCATATCTGTCCCGCTTGAGCGCCAGCTCGGTGAAGTCGGCAATGTTGCCGGAGAAGCTGTCGATGACGGCGATGGCTCCCGCGTAGTCATACTGGTCCGCCAGCGCCTCCGCCCGGTTGAGGATATCCTCCAGCTCGGCCTGAAGCTGTCTGGAGGCGGCAAGGCTTTGCTCCTTGGCGACGGATTCCTGCCGGGCTTCCTCCTTCTTCTGGGCTGAGAAGCGGCCAAACGCGCCGACAATGAAAATGACGATCATGATCAAGGCCACACCGGCGATGATGAATGGAAGATACTGCTCCTTAAAGATCTGCTCCTGAGAGCGGCGCCTGCGCCGGGGGTTACCGGGGCGCTGGGATTCATTTGTGGATTCGTCCATGGCATAACCCTGCCTTTCCATAATTATAGAGATATTAACAGTATACCACGCCCCAGCCCAAAAAGCAAGACAAAACCCCAGTCTTTTCCCGGCTTTTCCGGGAAAAGACCCGTCGTTTTCCGTCGAATGGAGGGCCTCTTTTCAAAAATATCGTCCGGGAGTGGCGTCTTTTTCTCAGACGAAGGGCGAAACGGGGGAGAAAAGCGGGCCGAAAAGGCCGTGGCGTTCCCCCAGGAAAAAACGCCTTCCCCGCCGCCGGCCCCGGGGACACGCTTTCTAGGGTGTCCCTTTGGGGGAACGCCCTCATGGAATGGACAATGTCTTCGACATATACCTGGGCGCGTATTCCACGAACCCATGCTTGGGATAAAAGGCGTAGGACTCGAACCACTGTTCCCGCGGCTCCCCCAGGTGGACCCGGACCAGGGTCTTGCCGTGTTCCCGCATGGCCTCCTCCGCCGCCGCGAGGAGGGCCGAGCCAATGCCCTGCCGCTTCCGCCCCGGCTTGACGTAGAGCCGGTGGAGCACCGCCTCGGTGGTCCCCTCCACGGAGCTGTATCCCACGCAGCCAATGACACGGCCGTCCTCCACCGCAAGGAAAAAGGCGTCCCCCTTGTCCAGATAGGCTTCCTGGATCTTCATAAGGTCCGGATTGATCCGGGGCGCCCGCCCCAGGGCATCCTTGGCGAGCAGCACCAGGAAGATCAGATCGTCCCGGTAGCGCTCCTCATAGGGAATGATCTCCATCCCGCGCCTCCTATTTTGTCAGCCCAAAGCTGATGTCCAGCAGGGCCAAAATCTCCTCCCGAGGGACGGAGCCGTCCAGCAGGACGCTGACCCAGTGCTCCTTGTTCATATGATAGGCGGGCGAAAAGCCCGGCCTGCCCAGATAGGACCCCAGGAGCAGGGGCCCGCATTTGGCGTCCAGCACGTCCACGGACCCTTCCCCGGGCAGCCCGAGGCGGCTCCCCGGCACATCCATTACCAGCGCGAACCACTTCCCGCTGGGCCGGCGGAGGACGCAGTATCGGGGGTATTTCTTCCACAAATAGGCCGGCTCCGCCCCATACCGGTCCCTTGCCAGGGCCAGAATCTCCTCCCGGTTCACACCTCCGCCTCCGCCATCCGCTTAGCCACGCCCATGGCCACGGCGGCGCACCGTCGGGCGGCGGCGGCCTCAAAGGCTGGGTAGTCCACCTCCGCGTCGCTGTCGGCCTTGTCGGAGATCGCCCGGAGAATAACGAAGGGCACCTGGTTAACATAAGCCGCTTGGGCAATGCCAGCCCCCTCCATTTCGGTGCAGAGTCCGGCAGTCAGGCCGATGATCTCCCGCTTCCGCGCTCCGTCGCAGACGAACAGGTCCCCGCTTGCCACCCGGCCCACCTTCACATGGCCCGGATGGACCGCCTCGGCGGCGGCAAAGGCGTAGGCCAGGAGGGCGTCCTCCGCCGGAAAGGCCAGAGGCATCCCCGGCACCTGGCCCTTGGGGTAGCCGAAATGCGTGCAGTCAAAGTCGTGGTACATGACGTCCTGGCTCACCACCAGATCCCCGATGTCCAGGGTGGGGGAGAGGGACCCGGCGATGCCGGTGTTTACCAGGTGGGTGACGCCGAAGCAGTCGATGAGGATCTGGGCGCAGAGGGCGGCGTTGACCTTCCCCACGCCGCACCGGGCCACCACCGTCTCCTGGCCGTTGAGCTTTCCCAGGAAGAAGGGCTTTCCCGCCTTTTCAGTCTCCGTCAGACCAACTATCTGTTCTTTCAAGAGGGCCACCTCCACGTCCATGGCCCCGATAATGCCAAGTATGGGCATAGGTTCATTCTCCTTTCGGGTAGACCCGATGGGTCTCGTCCAAATTTTCCAGCACCTCCACATACCGCCCGGCCCAGTACTGGGCCATGGGCAGGTTCATGTCCAGATAATTCCCGCAGTCGGCGGGGCAGGCGCCTGGAATGGGGCCGTCGTAGTCCCGAATGAAGCGGAAACACTCCGTCACCAGCGGCGCGGCGTCCAGAGCCTCCAGATCCCCGGCCAGGAGCAGGTAAAACCCGGTCCGGCAGCCCATGGGGCCGAAGTAGACGACCCGGTCTTTCCAGACGGGGTCGTTCCGCAGGAACGTGGCCCCCAGATGTTCGATGGCGTGGACCTCGGCGGTGTTCATCACGGGCTCGCGGTTGGGCTGGGTGAGGCGAAGATCGAAGGTGGTGACGGTCTCGCGGCCCAGCCGGTCCTTCCGGGAGACATAGAGCCCCGGCAGCAGCCGGAGGTGGTCCACGGTGAAGCTGGCGATTTTTTCCATAAGTGCCTCCTTGCAGTTTTTCTCCATCATAGCGCAAACCGCTAAAAAAAGCAAGGAAAATCGGCCACAACCGCCGGTTGTTTTCCCTCAACGGCTGGTTGTGTTGAAAAAATGGGGGATTTAACGAATAAGTGATAGCTTTTTTCGCGATTTTATGGCATGATATACCCAACCAAATCAAGGAGGAAAGCGTCATGGAAAAGACCATGGGAAAGCGGATCGCCGAGGGCCGGAAAAAGCTGGGCTTGACCCAGGACCAGTTGGCGGAGCGCCTTGGCATCACCGCCCAGGCGGTGAGCAAATGGGAGAACGATCTGTCCTGCCCGGACATTGCCACCCTCCCGGCGCTGGCGGACATTCTGGGCGTCACCGTGGACGAGCTGCTGGGCCGGGAGCCCAAGGAGCCGGTCCACGAGGGCGCGGTGGAGGACCCGGAGCCCGAGGGCTTCGCGTTTCAGAGCGGCGGCGGCGCCGGAAAGGTGACGGTGGAGGACGGCAAGGTCTCCTTCACCTGGGATGCGGGAAAGCGGACGGCCCTGGCGGCGGCGGTGTGGATCCTGCTGACGGGGGTCCTGCTGGCGGCCTCGGAGCTGCTCAGTTGGAACGCGGACTTCTGGGCCATCGTCTGGCCCACGGCGCTGCTGGTCTTCGGCGGGGCGTATATGCTGCGGAAATTCACCGTCCTTCGGCTGGGGGTGTGCCTGGCGGGACTGTATTTTCTGGTGGGAAATCTGGGCCTGATGCCGGAATGGCTGGAAAACAAGAGGTTTTTGCTGCCGCTGCTGCTGGTGCTGCTGGGTCTGGGCCTGCTGGCGGACGTGCTTCGCCGGGCCCACAAGCCCATGGTAGTCTTTTCCTATGACGGAGGCAGGCGAAACCGCCACGAACAGGGCTACCAAGTGAGCGCCGACGGGACCCATTTCACCTGTTCCGGTTCCTTTTCGGAAAATACCTGGCGGGTGGACTTGCCGGTGCTGGCCGGTGGGACCATGGACACCTCCTTTGGGGACTACACCCTGGATCTGAGCGGGGTCCGGACCCTGGCGGAGGGCTGCAATGTCCGGGTGGCGGGTTCCTTCGGGGAGACCCAGGTGCTGGTGCCCCGGCGGTTCGCCGTCCGCTTTGGGAAGCGGAACGCCGCCTTCGGCGCCTGCCGAATCACCGGCGAGCCCAGCTCGAATCCGGAAGGCTGGTTGACGCTGGACGCGAATGTGAGCTTTGGCGAGCTGGAAGTGAATTACATTTAGGGGCAGATCCCGGCCCCCAGGCGTGCTGAAAATACGGTTTCCCACGGACCGTCCCTCATAATGAAAAAAGACCCGGCTGAAAAATGGGAAAAATCACATTTTTCAGCCGGATTCCATTTGGGTATTTTGAAGCTGCTTTGCAGCGCGCCCGCGTTCTTGTTTACACAATCGTGATACCGGGCCGGTCAGGCCGGCCAATCAGACGCTATTGGACCGTTCCGTCGATGTTCACAGTCACCGTCCGCCAGCGCAGGTCCTTCCCACAGTTCTCCACCGCCCGCTGGACAGCAAATTCCAGCCCCCCGCAGCAGGGGACCTCCATTCGGACCACCGTTACCTCCCGGATGTCGTTTTGAAGGAAGATCTGCGCCAGCTTTTCGCTGTAATCCACCCCATCCAGCTTGGGGCAGCCGATCAGCGCCACCCGGCCTTGCAGAAAGTCATTGTGGAAGGCGGCGTAGGCGTAGGCCGTGCAGTCGGCGGCGATCAGCAGCCGGGCCCCGTCAAAATAGGGGGCCTTGACGGGGGCCAGCTTGAGCTGCACCGGCCAGTTTTGAAGCTGGGAGCCCCCCGCGCTCCGGGACGCCTCCCCGGGCCGCAACTGTCGGACCCGGGAACCGGGACAGGCGGCGGCTTGGCGCTCCTTCCGGGCGGCGACCGCCTGGGGATCGTAGGCGGCGGCCTCCCGCTCCTCAAAGGTGATGGCCCCCATGGGACATTCCGGCAGACAGTCGCCCATGCCGTCGCAGTAGTCGTCCCGCAGGAGCCGGGCCTTGCCCTTTACAATGGCAATGGCTCCCTCGTGGCAGGCCCTGGCGCAGGCGCCGCAGCCGTTGCATTTCTCCTCATCGATGTGAATGATGGTCCGAAGCATTGGATCGTCCTCCCTTGTTTTTCTGGGTCAAGTATAGTATAATGAGGGAAAAAAGTATGTGGTTATGACCACATTTGGAGGGATTCTTTTGGAGATCGGAAAGAATACGGCCCTGTTCCGGGATATGACCGAGACGGAGATCCAGACCGCCCTGGACCGGCTCTCCGCCGGCCAGCGGACCTACGGCAGGGGGGAGACGGTCTTCCACGCTGGGACCCGGACGGAGCGGCTGGGCCTGATCCTCTCCGGCAGCGTGACCATCGAGAGCGGCGATCCCTGGGGCGGCCGGACCATCCTGAGCCTGGCGGAGGCCGGGGAGCTCTTCGGGGAGACCTACGCCCTCCTGGGCTCCGCGCCCATGATGGTGGATGTGGTGGCCAATGAAAGCAGCCGGATCTTGTTTCTGGGAGTGGGGCGGCTGATGGAGGGGCCCGCCCAATTTGAGGATTGGCAGGCCAAGCTGCTCCGCAACCTGCTGCTGCTCACGGCCCAGAAAAACCTGGCCCTGTCCAGCCGCTCCTTCCACACCTCGCCCAAGACCGCCCGGGGGCGGGTCCTGGCGTACTTGCAGTCCGTCTCCCTGGCCCAGGGCAGCCGAGAATTTGACATTCCCTTCGACCGCCAGCAGATGGCGGACTACCTGAACCTGGACCGGACCGCCCTTTCCAAGGAGCTGGGAAGGATGGGGCGGGAGGGGCTCCTCCGCTTTCGGAAAAATCACTTCGCCATCCTCGCCCCGGAAAAATCTTAAAGAAATCTTAATTTGACATAACACATCCTTCGTGAGATAATGGCCCCGAAAGGATGTGTTGTCTTTTGCCGAATTTTGTCAGATTGTTGTTTGTCTACTTGTCCAGCAGCGTGGGACCCGTGCTGATCGCAATGGTTTTGAGCGCCGCCGCTGTGGCGGGCTTCAATATTATGTCAACCATACGGGGCAAAGGCGCGAAAATTTCCCTGGGCCGGGGGCTGGGCATGGTGATCCTGGCCGCCTACCTGGCGGAGGTGCTGTCGGTGACGGTGCTTCAGAGGACGGGGGAGCCCACCGGCGGGACAGGTTATGTCAACTGGTATCTTTTCCTGGCCTGGCGGGAGGCCTGGAATCAGTTTACCCTGCGGACCTGGCTGAACGTGCTGCTCAATATCGCCCTGTTCGTGCCCCTGGGGGTCCTGCTGCCTCTGCTGTGGCCCAGGCTGCGGAAGTGGTATCTGGTCTTCGGCATCGGCCTGGGGCTGTGCCTCCTGCTGGAGACCATCCAGTATTTTACGGGCCGGGGCCTGGCGGACGTGGACGACGTGTTCACCAACACCCTGGGGACCATGCTGGGCTATTGGTGCGCCATGGCGGTCCTGGCCCGGCCCAAGGGATATTTGTACCTGGCGGGGCCGGGGGCCTTTGCCCTTGCCATGGCGGTCCTGTTTGGCGGGTACTATCTGAAGGAATACGGCAATCTCCCCAACGCGCCGGTGTATCCCATCTCCGCCAAGGGGGTGGAATGGGACCTCCAGTGCTCCCTGACGGGGGAGGAGACCGCCCCGGTCTATACCATGGTCCCCCCGGACCGGGCCGCCTGCGACGCCCTTTCCCTGGCCTTTGAGGAGGCGCTGGGCATTTCGCGGGACGAATATTTTGACGTGGAGTACTATGACGACGGCGCCTTTTACTCCAACCATCAGGGCTATTTCCTCTACGTGTATTACATCGACGGTCACTACGAGCTGGACTGCCGCACGATCGGCATGGACATCCTGGCGGAGGGGACCCAGGAAAGCGAGGAAAACATCCGCGCCCAGCTTGCGGCCCTGGGCATCCAGGTGCCGGAGTCGGCGGAGATGACCGGCGACGGGGAGGGAAATTACACCTTCACGGTCCCCGCCGTCCACACCGGGGAGAATATGGTCACCGGCACCCTGGAATGTAAGGTCCAGGAAGGGGTGGTCACCGAGGTCAATAACGATCTGCTGACCCTGACCCCCTACAAGGACGCGCCCATTCTTTCCCCGGAGGCGGCCTATGAAAAGCTGAAAAAGGGGGAGTTCGGCGGCAACTATTGGCTCACTACCGATCCCAAGTCCATCGTCGTCACCGGCTGGACGATTTCCTACCAGTCGGACACCAAGGGCTTCTATCAGCCGGTGTATCTGTTCCGCCTGACCCTGGACGGCGGCGTGGAGGTGGACGACGCCATGGTCCCGGCGCTAAAATAATGGTATAAATTTCCCCTCCGCGGTCAAAAATGTACTTACATTTTTTGCCATGGAGGGGATTTTATGGCATCCATTTGGTCGGAGACCTGCAATCTTCCGGACCGGCCGCCCCTGACCGGGGACCTGAGCGTGGAGGCGGCGGTGATCGGCGGGGGCCTGGCCGGCGCCCTCATCGCCTACTATCTGCAAAAGGCGGGCCACGATGTGGCGATTTTGGAGGCCAACCGCCTGGGCAGCGGCCAGACGAAAAACACCACCGCCAAGATCACCGCCCAGCACGGGCTGAAATATGAGAAGCTGGTAAAGATCTTCGGCATGACCCTGGCCCGCCAGTATGCCCAGGCCAATCTGGCGGCGGTGGGGGAATACGCCCAGCTCATCGCCCAGGAGGGCATCGACTGTGACTTTGTCCGGCGGGACTCCTACGTCTACGGCGGGGAGGAGGCCCAGCTCCGCTCAGAGGCGGCGACGGCGGCCAAGCTGGGTCTACCCGCCAGCTTCGAGAAGGCGGATTTTCTGCCCTTTCCCACCGCCGGGGCGGTGAAATTTACGGATCAGGCCCAGTTTCACCCGCTGAAATTCCTAAAGGCCATCACCCAGGACCTGACGGTTTTTGAGCAGACCCCGGTCCAGAAGGTGGAGGGCGGCGAACTCCAGACGCCCCGGGGGACGGTCCGGGCGGAGAAGGTGATCTTTGCCTGCCACTTTCCCTTTGTCAACTTCCCCGGGATGTACTTCGCCCGGATGCACCAGGAGCGGTCCTACGTCCTGGCCCTGGAAAACGCGCCCCAGCTCCCGGGCATGGCCGTGGGGCAGGGGAAGGATGCCTTTTCCTTCCGCAATTACGGGGACCTGCTGCTCTTT
Source organism: uncultured Oscillospiraceae bacterium (assembly GCA_947625965.1). Classification (GTDB taxonomy): domain Bacteria; phylum Bacillota; class Clostridia; order Oscillospirales; family Oscillospiraceae; genus Faecousia. The sequence goes on along the minus strand of CANQQO010000003.1, from coordinate 11,513 downwards.
GGCGGCGCGGGCCACCGGACGGGCCAGTCCCCCGGCGGGCGGTATGCGTACCTCCAGCGGCAGGCGGAGGTCTGGTTTCCCGGCAGCCGGGAGGTGGCAAGGTGGTCCGCCCAGGACTGCATGACTTTGGATTCCGCGCCCTATATTGGCGGCTTTGCCAAGAGCAGGCCGAATTGGTACGTGGCCACGGGCTTCGGCAAGTGGGGCATGACCCACTCCATGGTTGCGGCCCGGCTGCTGCTGGACCGGATAGAGGGAAGGGAGAACCCCAACGCGGCCGTCTTCGATCCCCACCGCCTGGAGCCTGAGGTCCTGCCCGCCGCCGCTCTGGAAGGGGGCCGGACGGCAAGGAGCCTGCTGCGCCAGACGTTCCACATCCCGGAGGACCAGGCGGAGGCCCTTCGACCCGGCCAGGGCGGGGTAGTCATCCTGGACGGGGACAAGGCCGGAGTCTACAAGGACAAAAACGGGAAGCTCTACCCCGTCAGCATCCGCTGCCCTCATCTGGGCTGCGAGTTGAGCTGGAACCCGGACGAGAGCAGTTGGGACTGCCCCTGCCACGGCTCCCGCTTTGACGCCTACGGCAATCTCCTGTCCGGCCCGGCCCAGGAGTCCCTTTACTGATACCGTTCTCCGATCGATGCGGACACTTTCGGCGGCGCCGCTCCGTCATACTTCCCAAAAAGCCTCGGGAATCCGCAAAGGACTCCCTGTGCTTTTTGGTTTGTCTGACGAACAATCTGACTGCGTAACTGCACCATCAGAATCGTGCGGTGCTGCCTTTTGATAAAAATCCGGCGTGAACATTCACGCTGTCGCAGCTTGTCAAAAGAGCCTCGCAGAGTTTGCCGTCCGCAGACGGCAAACCCATTTCAATCATTTTTTGCCAGGGCGTGTACCTGGCAAAAAATACCTCTCAGGCTGAGAGTGTGCGAGCCGGGGACAATGTCCCCGGCGAGTGCGCGGTTCAGCCTGCAATCCCCTCCAAATGGGAGCCCAGCAAAGCGGGTCCCATTTGGGAGGCTGTCAAAAACTTTCGTTTTTGACAGCCTCGCTCCGGCGTGAACATTCACGCCGGAGTGACCTCCTCCCAGGGGAAGGGCTTGCCTTTTAGGACCGACTCCCGCAGATAGCGGAAAGTCTCCGCCTCCCCGGCGTCCCGGAGCATGGTCAGAATGTATTCCAGCTCCCGCTGGGTCTGGGGGTGCATCTCGATCCGGTCCTTGCTTTTGAGAAAATATTCCAGGGCCGAGGCGTCGGTGTAGTTTTTCCCCTGGTAGATCATACAGGCGGCCCGGCGGTCCATAGCCATCTCCACCAGGTATTTCCGGGGCATGGGCACGGGGCCGTAGCGCCTGGTCCTGGGGTCGATGTCGGTCCAGTATTCAAAGTGATGCCGGTTGCGGCCCTTGTGGTGCATCCAGGCCAGGGAGTACCCCCGGTCCTCCCGCTCGGCCACGTTGGGGCTGCGGGTGCCCTGGAAGTATTTTGCTCCGTTCCAGAACTCCACGGGGCTGTACTTGGACAGATCATGAGTCAGCCCCTGCCAATAGAGCCCCACCCGAAAGCACCCGGCCAATACCGCGTGGCGATGGCGGGTGATGGTCAAAAAATGCTGCCATGGCTTCATGGGCCGCCCTCCTTTTTCTCCCGGCATCCCGCCCACGCCAGGCGTGGATGGAGCCGGACATCCCGCTTTCCCCCAGGGGGAACGGGGAAACGGCCTAAACAATCAGCCGTTCCGCGTCTATTATACCCTGCCGCCCGGGAAAATGCAAGACGGAAGGGGGCCGGGAAGTCATGTCCGGGCTGTGAAAAAACTATGAAGTTTTTGTAAATTTATCGTTGACATCGATGGACAACCGTGCTATAATGAGAGCATCCAGAATTGGATAGAGAGAAATCAGCAAGAAGGAGGGGATGACCGTGAAGCTGGCGAGAAATTTAGGGGTTTTGATCCTGTGCGCCCTGTTGGTAGCCGCGATGTGCTTGGGAACGCTCCCGGCCAAGGCGGACTCCGCCGGCACCCAAGAGACGACCCAGCTCCGGACCGCCCTCCCTTGGGAGGAAGGCTAGGAGCGCCGTAAGCATCCATAGGGACCAAGGAGGGCCGGTTTGCCGGCCCTCCTCTTTTTTGCAATGCCCCCGCCGGAAGGCGGGGGCACAGCTTGTCAAACAGCCTTTCCAAGTTTGCCGTCGGCAGACGGCAAACCCATTTCAATCATTTTTGCCAGGGCGTGTACCTGGCAAAAAATACCTCTCAGGCGGCAGTAGTGCGAGCCGGGCGAAAGACCGGCGAGTGCGCGGTTCAGCCTGCGATCCCCTCCAAATGGGAGCCCAGCGAAGCGGGTCCCATTTGGGAGGCTGTCAAAAACTTTTGTTTTTGACAGCCTCAGGCCCCCGCCTGCCGGCGGGGGCCGCGTTATTGCCTGGGGAGCAGCTCCGCCCGGAGAAGGGCCGGCCGGAGGGCCAGATACAGCAGATCGGCGCAGAGGATTGCCAGCAGGGCGTTCACCGCCGTGGTCACCGCGCCCATCTTGACCCAAATGTCCGCCGCCTCCTGGGGGATCCCCAGCACATACATTTTATAAAAGTACCCCACCACCGGGTCTGCCACGATGTTGAACCCCATCCCGGCGGCGCAGGCCAGAGCGGTGGCCAGGGGGACCCGCTTTTCCTCCTCCCGGCTGATGTGGAAGATCCGGTGGGCCACAAAGCCCGTGATCAGACCGATGCACAGCTTCAGCAGGAAGGTCTTGGGGGCGGAGGTGAGGTAGCTGGAGGTCAGGTCCGCCAGGGTCAGACCCAGGGCCCCGGCCATGCCGCCCCAGAAGCCCCCCAGAAACAATGCTGCCAGCACGCAGAACACATTGCCCAGGTGGAAAGCGGTCTTCTCCGACCCCACGGGGATGTCGATCCGCAGGTAGGAAAAGCCAATGTAGCACAGAGCGGCGAACAGCGCCGCCATGGTGACGGTCCGGAGCTGGACCCGCTCCCGCCTGGGAGCCAGGGAGGCCAGCGCCCCGAAGAGCCCCGCCACGGCGGCGATCGCACCCAGGGAAAAGGCCAGCGCCGCCCCCGGGACGCTTTCCGCCAGAGCTGCCTCCCGGGTGAAGAAGGCCACGGCGGCCCCGGCCAGGGCCACGCCGGCCCCCAACGCGGCGGACAAAACGTTTCGATTCATGGAATACGCCTCCCGGATTTCTTTGTAGCCATTGTAGCACATTCTGGTAATAAAAATAGTACCAATTCCGCACTCTTTTTTATGACCAGGATGGGCGTGTACAATGTTACGGAGTCTTTACACAAAACGCTGAACTTTTTCAAAGGCACTGTACAAATTAGGAAAAATCGTGTATAATTTTAACACAAAACAACTATTTAGGAGGGATTCCCATGCGGATCATCTGTGGGAAAGACTATTCGGACGTCAGCAATCAGACCGCTCAGTTTCTGGCGGCCCAAGTCCGGCTGAAGCCGGATTGTGTCCTGGGTCTGGCCACCGGCGGCAGCCCTGTGGGGACCTACGCGAAGCTGGTTGAGCTCTACCGCCAGGGCACCCTGGACTTTTCCAAGGCCCGGACGGTGAATCTGGACGAGTATGTGGGCCTGGCCCCGGACCATCCCCAGAGCTATGCCTATTATATGCGGACCCACCTGTTTGACCATGTGAACCTGGCCCCCGGCAGTACCTTCCTGCCCGACGGCCTGGCCCGGGACGGGGAGGCGGAGTGCGCCCGGTACGACGCTTTGCTCCAAAGCCTGGGCGGCACGGATATGCAGCTCCTGGGCCTGGGCAACAACGGCCACATCGGCTTCAACGAGCCCGGCGACGCCTTCTGCCTGCCCACCCATCGGGTGGCGCTGACGGAGTCCACGGTGAGCGCCAACGCCCGGTTCTTTGCCAGCCGGGAGGAGGTGCCCCGCTGGGCCTACACCATGGGCATTGGGGGCATTTTGTCCGCCAGGAAGATCGTCATGGTCGTCACCGGCGCGGCCAAGGCCCAGGCGGTTCGGGACGTGTTCTTCGGCCCGGTGACGCCCAAGGTGCCCGGCTCGGTCCTGCAGCTCCACAAGGATGTGATTTTGATCGCGGACCGGGAGGCCCTGTCGCTGATCCCGGACTCGGTGGTGGTGGACCTGAGCGCCCTGCTGCCCTTTGCCAATCATTGACCATTTCCCCCGTCTCCGGGCCGCGCCGGCGACGGGGGCTTTTTTGGGATGCCGTCGGTTTTTTTGGTATAGGTTTCCTGCCCGGAGGGGATACTATTGCCAAAAGGAGGCATTGCCATGGAGGAATCTTACCGCGAGACCATCGCGAATCTGGCCCGGTCCTTTGCCGGGGAGTCCCAGGCCCGGACCCGGTACACCGTCTATGCCCAGGTGGCCCGGAAGGAGGGCCAGGAGTGGATCGCCCGGGTCTTTGAGGAGACCGCCGATAACGAGGCGGTCCACGCCGAGGAATTTTTGGAGCAGATGGAAAAGCTGGGAGGGTGTGCCGAGAACATCGACCTCTCCGCCGGCTATCCCTACCAGTTGGGGGACACCGCCGCCAACCTGGCCGCTGCGGCCGCCGGGGAGCTGCATGAGCACGACCGGGTCTACCCGGAGTTTGCCGAGGCCGCCCGCCGAGAGGGCTGCGACGAGGCCGCCCGCCTCTGGCTTCAGATCGCCCGGATCGAGGGGGTCCACCACAACGTATTCCAGAGCCTGTACGATCAGTACACCTCCGGGACATTGTTTGAGAAGGACCATCCCATCACCTGGCGCTGCCTGAACTGCGGCTACACCTACGAAAGCGTCCGCCCCTGCGACCCCTGCCCGGTCTGCGACAAGCCCAAGGGCTGGCAGGAGGGGGAGCTGGACAAGCGCCGGCTCATGGGAAAATGAACCTCCGCCGCGGAAGCCCGGTCTTCCGCGGCGGTTTCCGAAAAGGTGATATTTTTTGCAACTTCTTGTTTACAGAGGCCGGGTCCATGTGTTATAATACCCCATAGCACAATAAAAACAGAGGTTGCGAAATGGACTATATCGTACTGGATATGGAATGGAATCAGCCCTGGCCGGGCTCGCCGTCCTCCAAGAAGGTCCTTCCCGTACAGATCCGGGGGGAGATCATTCAGATGGGGGCCGTGCGGCTGACGGACGGGGAATTGAACGGGGAGTTTCAGGTCATGGTCCGCCCCAAATATTACCGCCGTCTCAACCGCCGGGTCAGCAAGCTCACGGGGATCAAGGAATCCCGGCTCCTGGCGGAGGGCGTTGGCTTTGCCGAGGCGGTGGAGCGGTTCCGCCAGTGGTGCGGGGAGAACGTGATCTTCCTGACCTGGGGCTTTGACGACATCACCATCCTGCGGGAGAATTTGCGGCTCTATGAGTTGGACGCCTCCTGGACCGACCGCTGGTACAACGCCCAGATGATCTTCAACGCCCAGACCGACGGCTCCACCTCCCAGAAAGCCCTAAAGACGGCCATGGCCTACTACGAGATCGAGGCCACCCGCCCGGCCCACGACGCCCTGGGGGACGCCTACCACACCGCGCTGATCTGCGCCCGGCTGGACCTGGAACGGGGAATGGCGGAGTATGACCAGGCCGTGGAGAGCCACGACAACGGATTTCACGGCGCGGAGGTCCCGGGCTGTATCAGCCGCCACGTTTACTATGGCTATCCGGACCGGAAGTCCGCCATGGAGGCCATGGCGGGGGAGGAGAACCGCTGCCCGGTCTGCGGCAAGGTCATGGAGAGCCAGCGCTGGTTTTCCCAGCGGGGCCACCGGTACATGGACCTGGCCTCCTGCCAGGACCACGGGAAATTTTTCATCCGGGTCCGTCTGTCGGACCAGCCCGACGGCACGGTCCGGGCCAGCCGCCTGGTCTATGAGAGCAACGCCCAGACGGCTCAGACCTACTCCCGCCGCGCCGTCACAGCGGAGCCCGAGGGCGCCCGGAAGGCCCGCCGCCGTCGCCGCCGCTCGGCCAAGCGCCCGACGGAGCAGACCAAGCCAGAATCGTAGCGCACGGCCTCCGGGCCGTGCGCTGAGGCTGTCAAAAACGTTCGTTTTTGACAGCCTCCCAAATGGGACCCGCTTCGCTGGGCTCCCATTTGGAGGGGATCGCAGGCTGAACCGCGCACTCGCTGTACGCCGGAGGCGCACAGCTCGCACACTCTCAGCCTGAGAGGTATTTTTTGCCAGGTACACGCCCTGGCAAAAAAGGATCAAAATGGATTTGCCGTCTGCGGACGGCAAACTCGGAGAGGCTTTTCTGACAATCTGAGCGCACGGCCCCCGGGCCGTGCGTTTTCGCGGACCGGCCTGGGAAAGATCCGCTTGTAATTCGGACGCGCCGGTAGTATAATAGCGTGGGATCTCCCCGGGGAGGCGCGATATGGCGAAGGATCTGCATATGATAGAGGAATACGGCGGCGACATCCTCGCCTCCAGCGGGATGCAGGCGGAGAAGGGCTTCCTCCAGCACGGCGGTGTGAGTACATACGCACATTCCGTAGCCGTGGCGGAGATGTGCCTGCTTCTGGTCAGGAAGTTCCACATCGGGGTGGACGACCGCTCCCTCGTGCGCGGCGCGCTGCTCCACGACTACTTTCTGTACGACTGGCACAAGCCCCACGGCGGGGACGGCCCCCACGCTTTCTTCCACGCGAGGCAGGCGCTCCGCAACGCGTCGCGCGACTTCGAGCTGAACGAGATCGAACGGGATATGATCCTGCGGCATATGTTCCCGCTCAATATCACGCCGCCGCGCTACCGCGAAAGCGTCATACTATGCCTCGCCGACAAGATATGCACCCTGCGGGAGACGGTGGCTGGCATCCGGAGACGGAAAGGGAGGCGCGGATAATGGAAACGCTGCGGCTTTTGGAGCGCATATTCCTGTGGATGATGATCTACAGCGTCGCCGGATGGCTGTACGAAACGATCCTCTGCTCGGTGCGGGCAAAGAAATTCATCAACCGCGGCTTTCTCAACGGTCCGTACTGCCCGATATACGGCTGCGGCGCCGTGCTGAACGTGCTTGTGCTCAGGGGCATCTCGAACCTGCCGCTCCTGTTCCTTGCCGGCGCCCTGCTCGACTGTTCCCTGGAATACCTCACCTCATACGCGATGGAAAAGCTGTTCCATGCCCGCTGGTGGGATTATTCCAACAGAAGGTTCCATCTAAACGGCCGCGTGTGCGCTCTTGGCGCGCTGGTGTTCGGGAGCTTCTCTGTCGCGGTGGTGGAGCTTTTCCAGCCGGCTGTGGAAAGGCTGACGGACGCGATCCCGCCCGCCGCCATGCACGTGTTGTGCGCGGTCCTTTTCGTGCTGTTCGTGACGGATATCGTCGTGACCGTTGTGGGCTTCTCCGGATTTGACGGCAAGCTCCGCGAGCTCGCGGCCGCCGCCCAGGAGCTTGAGCGCAGATTTACGGAGCGCATCCACGATCCCACGGCGGGAGAGGCTCTGCTGGAGTGGTTCTCCAAACGGATGAATGCCCAGCAGCGGAGAATGATACGCGCGTTCCCCCATCTCCGCTCCGTCAGATGCGACGAGGCCTTCGCCGCTCTGCGGAACTACATCGCGAAGGAGCGCCAGCGCCTGCTGGAGCCGCGCCCCCCACGGGGGAAAAAGGGCTGATCCCGCTCACCGGAAAAAGCGGGCCCTCCTTTTGAGGGATGCGCATATCGGAAACGATACGGGCGTGAAGGCGAAAGCCGCCTCCACGCCCGTTTTGTTTTCCGCTCGGGGACATCACGGACCTTCTGATTTTGGCGTCCGCCGATACTCCAGAATATCTCCCGGCTGGCAGTCAAGCACATCGCAGATCGCCTCCAGCGTAGAAAAGCGTATGGCGCTGATATGACCGTTTTTCAATCTCGACAGGTTCACATTCGCCACGCCCACCTTCGCGGACAGCTCATTGAGCGACATTTTCCGGTCCGCCATCACCCGGTCCAATCGCAATATGATCGGCATAAGCTCCCCCCTTACAGCGTTTCGTCGGATTCCTTTTGCAGCTCCTCCCCATATTGGAAGATATAGGATACCAACAGCAGGACCAAAAACGCGATGACAAAAGTTACGTCACAAGAAAAGTTTGCGGTGACAGATCGGATCTGACTGTTTTGAAGCAGGCTGGTTAAATCCAGGAAACGGATCGCGCCCCATGTCTCAAGGGCAGACATTACGTTGTAGATCACGCCGACCGCAAGGCTGGCGAAAGCAAGCCTGCGGATCTCCTTGCTGACAAATGGCGCGAAGGGACGCCCCTGGGTCATTGGCTTCAATATCCTTCTGAGGATGCCAAGCACATAACACAAAATCGCAACGAAAGCGATCGCGGCGGCCGCCAGGATCCAAATGTAGCGCAGGATGGTGCTGCTGTCAGGTGCCGCTTCTTCGGCAAGTTGAAAGGTAAGCGGCCCGATGTCTACGGCATGGAAGGCTGTCCCAATAAAGCTGTCCGGGTCGATGGCGTTCATCACGGTAACGATGCCGAGAACGAGCGCTGTGACAGCGGCACAGATCATTCCCACCCATTGCAGGATTTTGAACACCTTATCGAGCGTCTTTGCAGTCCTGACCATTTTTTCCATTTTCATAGAAGTTCCTCCTTATGTTTAACGAATATCGTTAAACACATTATAGCGGACCGAAAAAGGATTGTCAAGAGGTTATTTAATGATTTTCGTAAAAAACTTTATTGTAAAGATAAAGTAACCCGCAGCTACCGCCGCTCCGCCAAAGGCCGGCGAGGGCCCGCCCGCCGGAAAGCAGGGGCGGCGAAGGGCGCGCAATGATTGGATCTCTTTGCTATCTGCTTATCGACGAACGCGGCGAGATTTCGGCCCATCGGTCCGTGCATTCTGTATGGAGCGCTTTTTAGAGCGGTACGGCCGAAGGACCCGCGATGAGCGCGGCGTCGTTTTCGGACCCACAGCACAGTGTTTCTCCAGAGGCCCCCAGCAGGAGCTGGGCTTCTTCCCTACCCCGGACGGCGTGGATAAAGTCCCGGATCGTGTCCAGGGGACGCGGGAAGATCATGCCGCCCAGCAGGGGGGAGAGGGTATGGATGTCGGAGCCCGCCGTCACCGGCAGACCGAAGGAGCGGGCGTAGTCCAGCGCCCGGCGGTTCTGCTCCCAGGGCTGAGAGAGGTTCACGCCCTCCACGCCGTCGCAGTCGTGGGGATAGAGATGGATGCCCTTGAGATAGGGCCGCTCCCGGAAGGGGTGGGCCTGGATGACCAGTCCGCCGGCGGCGGAGACCGCCCGGTACTGCTCCTCCGGCGTCCAGCGAATCATCTCCGGGTGGGCCAGCAGCCACGCCTTGTCCAGGCCGTAGATCAAAAACTCCGCGCCGCCGTAGTTTTCCTCCCAGCCGAAGAACACCTTCAAGCCAATGCGGTCCCCCTCCGCCTTGGCGTGCTCGTAGCCGCTGCAAAAGGCGTCCACATACGCCTCCCAGGGGAGGGCCCGATTCGGCCGGGTGTTTCCCCGGAAGAAGTGGTCCGTGACGATAATGGCGTCGTATCCCTCCGCCTTCCGCGCCCGGGCCTGCTCCGCGCCGCTGGCCTGACCGCAGGCGCTGCCCTCAGAGGTGTGAAGATGGGTCTCCACGCGGAACCTGCGGAGGCTCTCTGTCTGTGATAGCTGCATAACGATCCGTTCCTTCCCACGCCGCCGCTTCCGGCGGGCGCACAGGCTGCTTTTTTTGATCCGCCATGGGCGGAAACCCCGGCCGCTGGGCCCTGCATTGCAGAGCGCCGAAAACCTCTTCGGGCTTTTCGCCAGATGAATGTTGCCGTTCCGCCCGCCGCCCCGCAAGGACTGGCGGTACAGGTCGGCGCATCTTCTTGCTGTTCCCCATTCATGCCCCCTGCTTTTTCCTGCCGCAGACATCGTGGATCTTACTGACCGATGGGGCGAACGGAGGAGCCTCCGTCATTGTCGCATGAGACGCGCGTACAGCCTGGCCATCAGCCCGCTCAGCGGCTTGAAAAGCCCCAGCGTAAGGATAAAATTCCCCGCGCCGTGGATCAGATCAAAGGGGATCCCGCTGATCCACCAGGAGACGGCAAACGCCCACCCGCCTGTGAAGCAGTACACAGGGGCGCACAGCAGGCCGAAGAAAAGCCCGAACACGCCGGCTACAAGCGCCCACACGATCGGCGACCGGCACCCGCGCATCGCGATGGCTGCCACCGCCAGGATCAGCCAAACATAGAGATAATTGATCGACCAGAGCTGAATGGGGTAGACCACCAGCTCCAGGCAAACGTAGGTATAGATTGGCAAAAGGGACTTCCATCCGAATGTGACGGCGAAAAGGATGACAAAAAGAGACACCGGCTCCACATTGGGCAGCCCCGCCATCAGGAGCTTGCCCAGAAAGCAGAACACCCCCATGAACGCGAACAGCACCAGCTCCCGGAGGCTTATCTTACCGCTGGTCCCGCTCATTTTGTATAGGCGAGCTGAAAGACGTCCCCGTCCTGGATGGGCGTGGTGTCCGCGCCAGAGACAGCGTACTCGCCATTTTGATAGAGGGCCCAGTACGCGCCGTCCTCCTCATAGACCGCGTCCTCGCCGTCCACGGTGACGATGTACAGGCCATACTCGCCCTGCTCACCCTCCGCCAGGCCCTCCGCCAGAAGGACCTCTCCCAGATACTCCGCCTCGGTGCGGTAGGTAAAGCTCTTGGTGGTTCCGTCGCCATGGACCACCTCCACGGTGATCTCCTTCACGCCCTTATCGGTCTCCGGCCGGGTAGTGAACCAGATCCCAGCCATCAGCGCCGCCACCGCCAGTACGGCAAGGCCGGCGATCAAGATCTTTGTGTTCTTTTTCATGTCAATGCACCTTCTATTTCTTCTGTGATCCCGCGACCGGTGTTCCCACCGTCACGCTTCGCTGGACCTCATTATACTACAATTCATGGGATTCTTCAATGGGAAGTTTGCCTGGCACTTGATAACCTGAAAAGCCCGCCGAAGGGCAACATGCCCCCTGTCAAGTAGAAAAGCGATGGAATTTTCACGCCGCGGCAGCGGAGCGAGCGATCCATAGCTTGCTCCGACGTGGTTCGAGTGGCGAAATTCGAACTCGCGGCCTCGACATCCCAAATAGAGACTAATAATTTTTTAAGTCATTTCGGGCGTTTTCCGGCCCTTTTTGTTCCGGAAACGATACTTTCCGGCGCTCTTTTCTCCACTGTCTCCGCCCCTTCCGGACCAGACTGTGGGATGGAATGTGGTCGTAAAAAGGCTCCCCAAACCGTTCGCCGTTTGGGGAACCTTCCTCTGTCTGCATAGTACCTCTGAATCCGCGAAAAGTCAACCCACATCCCCACCAAAATCTGCGCCGCCGTAAACAAAGAAATAGAAATGGTGAATGACCGGCTTCGCCGGTGGCTGTGTTTTTTGAGCAAAGCGAATTCCAAAACGCACGTCGAATTTGCGTCGCATACGTCGGAACTTTTCGGTAAACTTTTTCAGTGTGTCCTTGATATTCTCT
>CANQQO010000002.1 GCA_947625965.1 uncultured Oscillospiraceae bacterium | reverse complement strand
ACTGTGGCTCATGTCCACTTTTAAAAACTAAATCTGTGGATTATTATTTTTCGTGTCTACTTTTCTTGACTGCTACAGCTCAAATTGTAGCCATCCATGGGGCCGCCGTTATAGGAGGCGATCTTCAGCTCCGCGCCGGAGAGGATATTGTCGCCGCTCAGAACGGTCTCGCCCTTGATGTACTTGTACACCGCGTCGTACAGGTAGCGCAGCTCGGCGCAGTTGCCTTCCTTGTAGCACAGCCGGGCCAGGTCCCAGGTGCCGAAGTACCAGGCCTGGGGGGCGTTCTGGTAGCCCTTGGAGATGCCGGTCTGCATATACTGCATGAAGATCTCGGGATATCCGGGCAGAACGCCCATCCACTCCATCTCGATGCCGAGGCCGTATTCCTTGGACTTGTCCGCGGCGCTGTCCAGCCGGGCCTGGCCGCCGCCGTCATAGCCGTTGGGCTGGCGGACGGCATAGTCAAAGCCCAGGGTGTTCCAGAGCTGCCAGTTGTCGCCGTCATAGAAGGGGATCCAGTAGGAAACATAGTCCTTGGAGACCTCGTCCACCATCATGTTGTAGATCTGAATGGTGCTGATGACGTTGGGGTCCTGATTGGTGGAGGCTTTTTCTTCGTAATAGTAGAAGCCGTCCAGATACAGGTGCTCGTAATGCTTCTCGTTGAAGCGTCTCACCGCCTCTTTCATGTACCACAGGAAGGCGGAGGCCCGGTCGGAGAGCATTTCCTCCACGTTTCCGTCGTGGCCGTCCAGGGTGAAGTCCAGCTTCTTGGACCCGGACAGAGGCGCGGTGGTGTAGGTCAGGGAGCCGTCGGCGCCCTTCTTCACGGTGACGTAGGTGTCCCCGGCGACCAGCTCGCCCCAGTTATTCTGGGTGTGCATGGCGGGGTAGACCGTGATCTTCACGGCTTCCTTCCAGTTGTCGATGTCTTCCTGCTTCAGACCGTTTTCGTCGCTGGGCTTGAGGTCCTTCTTGACCTCCGCCATGGCCTGCTCCAGGGCGGCCAGGTTGGTGATCGCCCCTTCGTGCTGGTATTCAAAGATGTGGTCCAGCCACTCGGTCCACTCGGCCTTGCCGGCGGGCCCGACAGTGCCGCCGTTGACCAGCAGGCTGTGCCCGTCCTTGGACCAGCCGTGGCCGATGAGGGTCACGCTGTCAAAGAGCTTGTCCACGGGGACCTTGTTCTCGTCCAGGTAGGCCACCGCCGCCTTGCACTCGTCCACGGTCTTGTAGGTCTCCGTGAGCTTGTCGCCGATGGTGCCCCAGCCCGCGTAGGCCAGGTAATCGTGGTGGATGCCGCCGGCCATGTCGTAGGTGGGCCAGGCGTTGACCTTATTGGGGTCGTCCTCGCCGTACTTGGGCAGGATCTCCAGATCGGCGGGGTTGGGGCTGGGGGTCTTGGAGCCCTTGACGATCAGCTCGTCCATGAACAGCCAGACCGACACCTTCACCTCGAAGCGGACGAAGCGGGCGTTGTAGTTCAGGTTGGAAACACCCATGGTGCCCTCGTCGATCTTTTCTCCGAAGTTCTTCTGCCCCTGAACCTCGGTGGCCTCGCCCACGTTGTAGAAGGTCTGACCGTCCTTGGACAGATAGAAGGAGAACTTGTCCGGGGCGTTGATGCCGTAGCTGGAGCCGATGCCCAGGCTGGCGGCGATCTCGTTGACATTGTACTCCGCGCCCAGGTCAATGGTGATGGTCCGGGTGTCGCCTCTGTAGAAGTTCACATAGAGGCTGCGGCCGCCGTTGGGATCGTCCCAGCCGGAACTGAGCCAGCCGGCTTCGGGGGCGAACCGCTCGGGCTTGCTGGAGGCCAGGACGCCGTCGATGAGGCGGGTCTTGCTTTGTTCCTCTACTACTGCGATATTCGGTTTGTCTTTTTCATTGTTATAGGGCCAGGTTTTGTCCGCGATCTCCCAGCCGGAGATGGTGGCGCCGTCGGTAAGGCTTACGGCCTCCGCCTCGGCAAAGGCGGGGATCATGAGCATACCAAGCAGCAAGGCCAGGATCAATACTCCAGCTAAGATGCGCGATGACGCGCGGGGGGTTTTTGCTCGCATGTTGTTTTTCCTCCTTGCATTTGCAAAATAGTGCGGCAGTTTTGCAGATTATCGTGATATCGCACAAAAAATCCCATCAAAAACACCGCATATATAGTATAAAACGTCGAGGGGTATTTGTATTTGCACAAGATTGTGTATTTTTTGTGAATTATTGCAAAATTTTGCGGCGGAGTTCCGCCGGACCTGGGGTGACGCTTTTTGTCCGCCAAATGGGGACAAAAAGCCCGCCCTCCCAAAATGGGGGGCGGGCCGAGGCTGTCAAAAACTCTCTTGGGGGGCTTACGGCTGCCGAGTATGGTTGTGCGCAACCTTTGGCGCGGGGTCCCGATCGGCGCGTTAGATAGACGGCTCCGCTCACGTTGTCAGCGGCGGATGTCGAAGCTCATGTTCATGAGGTCGCGGATGCTTTGGGCGTCGTCGGTGATGTTGGCGTCGCCGTGGATGGTGTGCTTGATGACGGAGCTGGCGACCGCGAAGTTGACCATGTCCATGGGACGGTAGTTGTGCATCATGGCGTAGATCAGACCGCTGGCAAAGGCGTCGCCGCCGCCGACGCGGTCGAGAATGTTGAAGGTGAACAGCTTGCTTTCAAAGGTGTGCCCTTCGTACCACATGAACGCTTTCAGACTGTTCTCCGAGCCGGAGTGGGCATAGCGGACGTGGCGGGCGATGCACTTCAGATTGGGATAGCGCTCCAGGAAATGACAGAAGACCTCGTCCTGCTGCTCATAGCTGGGCTGCATGGGGACGTTGTCCTTCCAGTCGCCCTTGCTGTGGTCGGATTCGTCTTTCCAAAGATGGTATGGCTCGATGCCCAGAAGCACGTCCACATAGGGCAGACATTCCGTGCAGTAGTCCCGGGCCTCCTCCCAGGTCCACATACGGCTGCGGAAGTTGCCGTCAAAGCTCACCGTCAGGCCCTTCTCCTTGGCGGCCTTGAGGCAGCGCAGGATGAAGTCCCGGCAGGAAGGACCAATGGCCGGGGTGATGCCGGACAGATGGAGCCAGTCAAAGCCGTCAAAAAGCCTGTCCAGGTCCACCTTCGTCAGATCGTACTCGGAAATGGCGCTGTGCTTCCGGTCATAGGTGACCTTGCTGGGACGGATCCCGTAGCCGGTCTCCAAATAATAGGTCCCCAGGCGATGGGTGGGCGTCTCCTCGGGCGTGCTGAGGATCACGGGCGAACAGTGGACGTCATTGCTGCGGAGCATCCGGATGGCGCTCTTGCCGATGGAGTTGTTGGGCACCACCGTGAAAAAGGTGCTGTCAATGCCCAGATTGGCCAGGGCCAGGGCAATGTTGGCCTCGCTGCCGCCGTAGCTGGCCTCAAAGCTGGTGGCCATGCGGATCTTCTCATAGTTGGGCGGCGTCAGCCGAAGCATGATCTCGCCAATGGTGATGAATTTCTGGGAGCCCGCGCCTTTCAGCAGGGGATTGGAATGTTCCATAGATGTGCCTCCTTCCGTTAATGCTTTTTTATTATAACAAATATATGTCGAATTTCAATAGGGAATCAGGGATTTTATACGGCTTTTTCGTGAAAATTGACATCCGAGCGGGGCTTTCACCCTTTCGACAGGGCCTTCATAGGCTGGGCCGGGAGGTTTTGCCTATGAAAATGTATTTGATCACCTTCCGCTCGATCACCTTCGCCCAGAAGGGCGAAGGTGCGCTGAAACGGGCGGGAATCACCTGTACGCTGCTCAGAACGCCCCGCGCCATGGAGGAACGGGGCTGCGGCTACTGCCTGACCCTCCGGGGCGGAGACGCGGCGGCGGCGCTGGGCGTCCTCCGCTCCGCCGGAGCGCCCTACCGAAAGGTCTACCTTCAGGAAAACGGTAGGTGGGAGGAGGCGGCGCTTTGATCTATCTGGACAACGGCGCCACCTCCTTCCCAAAGCCTCGGGAGGTGGGCCGGGCCATGAGCTGGGCCCTGAGCCGGTTCGCCAACCCGGGCAGGGGCGGATATCCGGCCTCTTTGGAGGCGGCCAGGGAGATCTACCGGTGCCGGAGCGCGGCGGGGGAGCTGTTTGGCTGCAAGCCGGAGGCTGTGGTCTTCACCGGAAGCTGCACCCAGGGGCTGAACATGGCCATCCGGACCCTGGTGAAGCCGGGGGGCAGGGTGGTGATCTCCGGCTTTGAGCACAACGCCGTCACCCGTCCCCTCCACGCCCTGGGGGCGGAGGTGACCGTGGCGGGGAGGCGGCTGTTTGACTGGGAGGATACCCTGTCCCGGTTCCGGGACGCGCTGAAGGGGAGGCCCGACGCGGCGGTGTTTACCCATGTTTCCAATGTCTTTGGGTATATCCTGCCGGTGGAGGAGATGGCCGAAATGTGCCGGGAGTTCCAGGTGCCGTTTGCTGTGGACGCGGCCCAGTCGGCGGGAACGCTGCCGGTCCGGCTGGACCGGTGGGGGGCGGACTTTGTGGCCATGCCGGGGCACAAGGGACTTCTGGGCCCCCAGGGGACGGGGATGCTGCTGTGCGGAAGACTGCCGGAGCCCCTGCTCCAGGGGGGCACCGGAAGCGAGTCCCGGCGACAGGAGATGCCGGACTTTCTGCCGGACCGGGGAGAGGCGGGGACGCTGAATGTCCCCGGGATCTCCGGCCTCCTGGCGGGGATCCGGACCGTGACCCGGCTGGGACCCGAGGCCATCCACCGGCGGGAGGCGGAGGAGGCCGCCCGGTGCGCCCGGGGGCTCCGGGAAATGGGATTTTCCGTCTTTTCCGGGGCGCGCCAGGGAGGGACGGTGTCCTTCCTGCCGGAGGGCGACTGCGAGGCGGCGGCGGACCGGCTGGCCAGGAGGGGCATCTCCGTCCGGGCGGGGCTCCACTGTGCGCCATTGGCCCACGAGAGCGCGGGGACTCTGGAGACCGGCACCGTTCGGGTCAGCTTCGGCTATAAGACAGGGCCCTGGGAGAGCCAGGCGTTTCTGGCCGCGGCGGAGGAGCTGCGGGGCGGAATGTAAATATTTTGTGAAAAACTATTGCTATCCCGGCCGCAATCCGCTATAATAGTACAGATAATTGGGTTGGTATGCGCAGCCGCCGCGGCTGCGGGAAGGGATAGAACGGTATGAACGATTTTATGACAAATGTCCAGAATCTGCTTCAGCAGGTGCGCCAGATGCATTGGTCGGATTATTTGGACATCCTGCTGGTGGCCTTCCTCATATACCGGGCGCTGCCCATCCTCCGGTCCACCGGTACGATCCGGGTGGCGAAGGTGGTCATTATCGGCGTGATCCTGGCCTGGCTCACGGGAGTGTGGGAGCTCTATACCCTGAGATATCTGCTCAATCAAATTCTGGCCATCGGCCTCATCGCCATTGTGGTCCTCTTCCAGCCGGAGCTGCGGCGGATGCTGGACCACCTGGGGGGACTGCGGCTTCAGAATATCCTGGGCGTAGAGCAGCCAGCCCAGCCCATGGACCCGGTCATTGACCAGACCGTCATGGCCTGCGAGGCCATGAGCAAGGAAAAGGTGGGCGCCCTCATCGTCTTCGCCCGGGAGAACCGGCTGGACGACTATCTCAAGACCGGCACCCTCATCGACGGCCGGGTCTCTGAGCAGCTTCTGCGGAATATTTTCTTCCCCAAGGCCGCCCTCCACGACGGCGCTCTGATCATCCGGGACGGCCGGGTGGCGGCGGCGGGGTGCGTGCTGCCCCTGTCCGAGAGCGACCGGCTCAGCGCCGACCTGGGGACCCGGCACCGGGCGGGCGTGGGCATGAGCGAGGTGTCCGACGCGGTAGTGATCATCGTTTCCGAGGAGACCGGGGCCATTTCCGTGGCGGTGGGCGGGATGCTCAAGCGGCACCTGGCCCCCCAGACCCTGGCCCGGCTGCTGCGCAACGAGCTCTGCCCCGACCAGGAGGAAAAGACCGGCCTGGTGGTCCGGCTCCGTCAGATGATGAAAAAGGATAAGGAGGGGCAAAAGAAGTGAAAAGCAAGTTTTGGTCGGCGGTGCTGTCCCTGCTGATTGCTTTCGCCGCCTGGGTCTATGTGATCACCGTTGTCAATCCCAATTCCGAGGCGGAATACTACAATATCCCCGTGGTTTTGATGAATGAGAGCCTGCTGGAGAGCCGGGGCCTGATCATCACCGACGGGGAGGACGCCACGGTGGACCTGCGTCTGTCCGGAAACCGGTCGGACCTGAGCCTGCTCAACAGCGCCAATATCACCATCCAGGCCAACCTTTCCGGCATCTATGAGGCGGGCCACCCTCAGCTCACCTATTCCATTTTCTATCCCGGGGATCTGCCCAACACCGCCTTCGAGATCCTGAGCCAGACCCCCCAGCGGATCGATCTGACGGTGGAGCGCCGGCTGACCAAGACCCTGCCCGTGGTGGTGAACTACACCGGCACCCTGCCGGACGCGGACCAGTACCTCACCGACCGGGAAAATCCGGTCCTGAGCGACCAGACGGTGGAGGTGGTGGGGCCCAGCTCCGCGGTGGACCAACTGGAGCAGGCGGTCATTGAGATCGACCTGACGGACCACACCGAGACTTTCAGCCAGGAGTGCCCCATTACCCTGTGCAACGCCGACGGCGAGCCGGTGAACGCCGAGCTGGTCAAGCCCAGCGTCACCCAGGTCACCGCCACAGTGGATATCCGCATGATCAAGGATGTGCCCCTGCGGCTGGTGGTGAATCCCGGCGGCGGCGCCACCGAGGAGACCAGTGAGATCCATATCGAGCCCAGCACCATCAAGCTGGCCGGCAGCGCCGCCGCCCTGGCGGACCTGGACGAGTTGGTCATCGGCACCATCAACCTGGCCTCTCTCAACGGCCAGCCCCGGATGAGCTTTTTCATCACCCCGCCGGAAGGGGTGGAGAACCTCTCCGGCACCACGGAGGCCCATGTCTCCATCAGCTTCCCCAACCTGCTGACGAAGAATTTCCGGGTGACGGACTTTATTCACCAGAACCTGCCCGAGGGGCTGGAGGCGGAGATCGTCACCAAGGAGCTGACCGTCACCGTCCGCGGTCCCAGGGAGCTGATGGAGAAGATGAAGGATACGGACCTGACGGCGGTACTGGATCTGTCCGACGCCCAGCCCGGGACCTATTCGGCCAGGGTGGACTTCGTCTTCGCCAGCGGCTTCAGCGGCGTCGGCGTGGTCAGCGGCAACGGCTACTACACCGTCACCGTCACCGTCCGGGAGCTCAGTCCCGACGAGACGGGACCGGAGGGCGGTTAAATGGAACAGATCGCCCGGCTGCAAAAGCGCAACCCCGACGGCACGGCCCAGCTCCGGCTGGAACGGCAGAGCGCCTGCTCCGGGGACTGCCATCAATGCGCCGGCTGCGGCGCGGCCCGGGAGACTCTGATCTTCACCGCCCGGAACCCCATCGGCGCCGCGCCGGGGGAACTGGTGACGGTGAAGGGGGACTCCGGCCCGGTGCTGCTGGCGGCGGCGGTGGTCTATGGGGTGCCTCTGGTCCTGTTCTTCCTGGGGTATCTGCTGGGCCACCTGGCCTGGGAGCAGGGGCCCCTGGCGGGGTGCCTGGGGTTCGCCCTGGGCGTCGTCCTGGCCGTGATCTATGACCGGCGTGTCGCCGGAAAACAAAAGTTGATGTACACCATCACGGGCTATCCGGATCTACATCCGTTGAACGCCTGGGAAAAAGGGGATAATGACCAGTGATCAAAAGCATGACCGGCTACGGCCGCGCCGTGGAGACGGTGAACGGCCGGGAATTTACCGTGGAGCTTCGCTCCGTGAACAACCGCTACCTGGACACTACCGTCCGGCTGCCCCGGGTCCTGTCCTTTGGGGAGGACGCGGTGCGGCAGGCCGTGAAGGCCGCCGTCTCCCGGGGAAAGGTGGACGTGTACATCTCCCTCCGGACCGAGGGAGCCGAGGATGCCAAGGTCTCCTTAAATTCCGCCGTTTTGGCGGGGTATCTGGCCGCCATGCGGCGGATGGCCCAGGAATTTGAGGTGCGGGACGACATCAGTGTCTCCACCCTCTCCCGGCTGCCCGAGGTCTTCACCGTGGAGCGGCCGGAGGTGGATGAGGAGCAGCTCCTTTCGGACCTGCTGACCGTCCTAAACAAGGCCATCGAGGGCTTTGAGACCATGCGCGCCGCCGAGGGCGCCGCCCTGGAGCGGGACCTCCGGAACCGGGCCGGGACCCTGCTGGACCTGGTCGCCCAGGTAGAGGCGGGTAGCGCCAAGACTGTGGAGGATTACCGGGCCCGGCTCACCGCCAAGCTCCAGGAGGTCCTCTCCTCCACCTCCATCGACGAGAGCCGGATCCTCACCGAGGCGGCCATTTTCGCCGACAAGATCGCGGTGGACGAGGAGACGGTCCGCCTTCGCAGCCATCTCCACCAAATGGAGCATATGCTCACCACCGGCGGCGCCGTGGGCCGGAAGCTGGACTTCCTGCTTCAGGAGATGAACCGGGAGGCCAATACCATCGGCTCCAAATGCTCCGATCTGGCCCTGGCCCGGCTGGTGGTGGAGATGAAGGCCGAGCTGGAAAAGATCCGGGAACAGACCCAGAACATCGAATAGGGGGCCCTATGAAGCTCATCAACATCGGTTACGGCGGCCTGGTGGCCGCGGAGCGGCTCCTTGCCGTGCTGGACCCGGACTCCGCCCCGATCAAGCGGGCCATTCAGGAGGCCCGGGACCGGGGAATGCTCATCGACGCCTCCTATGGCCGGAAGACCCAGGCGGTGCTGCTGATGGACACGGACCATGTGATCCTCTCGGCCCTGTCCCCGGAGCAACTCTCCGCCCGGCTGGAGCAGAAGGAGGAGACGCCGTGAGTGGAAAGCTGTTTGTGATCTCCGGCGCCTCCGGCGTGGGAAAGAGCACCGTACTGAGGATCGTGATGGAGAAGCGGCCGGACCTGACCTTCTCCGTCTCCGCCACCACCCGTTCGCCCCGGCCAGGGGAGCGGGAGGGGATCAGCTATTACTTTGTCTCGGAGGAGACGTTCCGGGACATGATCGAAAAGGGCGCTTTTTTGGAATACGACGCCCACAACGGTTTTTTCTACGGCACCCCCCGGGGGCAGTTGGAGGAAAAGCTGGAAAGAGGAGACGTGCTGCTGGACATCGAGCCCAACGGGGCCTTTGCCGTCCGGCGGGCCCGGCCCGACGCGACCCTGATCTTTATCATGCCGCCCTCCCGGCAGGAGCTGGAACGCCGCCTCCGGGACCGGGGAGACACCCCCGAGGCCGAGACGGCCCTGCGGCTTCAGCGGGCGGACTGGGAAATGGCCCAGCGGATACACTATGACCACGTGGTGGTCAACGACCTCCCGGACAGATGCGCCGGGGAAATTCTACAGATCCTTGAAAAGGAATGAATGGAGGAACCAAAAAATGCTTTATCCCCCTGTCGCGGACTTGCTGAAAAAGGTGGACAGCCGGTATCTGCTGGTGAATCTGGTGGCCCACCGGGCCCGTCAGATCGCCATGGAGGCGGAGGAATACCATGAGGACCTGCCGGAGAAGCCGGTGACCATGGCCATCCAGGAGGTGGCCGAGGGCAAACTCAGCGCCTGCCTAAAGGATGAATATACGCAATAACGAAAGGAGAGGGCTTGGATGAAAGCGGGCATCGCGGTGGCGGCGGCCACCTTCGCCATAGACAAGCCCTATTCCTACCGGGTCCCCGAGGAGATGGTCCTTTCCCCCGGGATGCGGGTGACGGTGCCCTTCGGCAAGGGCAACCGCCGCACCGAGGGCATCGTGCTGACGGTCGAGCAGGGGGACGCGCCGGGGCTGAAGACCGTGGAACGGCGGCTGGACGAGGAGCCTCTGCTGGACGGCAATATGCTCCGGCTGGCGGCTTTCCAGAGGAACCGGTATTTCTGCACCTTTTACGACGCCGTCCGGGCCATGCTCCCGGCGGGGCTCTGGTTTCGGGCCGAGGACCGGTACGCCCTGACGGAGGACCGGACCTGGGCGGAAAAGCCCCCCAGGAATCCCCAGGCCGCCGCCATTCTGGGGCTTCTGGCCGACCTAGGCGGCGAGGGCCCGGGGGAGCTGCTGCGTCAGGCGGTGGACACCGACGAGGACTATGACAAGGCCATGGCCTACCTCCTGCGGAAGAAGTGGGTCCGTGGGGACCGGGCCTTTTTCCCCCGTTCCTCGGACCGGACCGAGCAGGTGGCCACCCTGGCCGCCTCCCGGGAGGAGGTCCGGGCCTACCTGGCCCGCCGGCCCCGGAGCGCGGGTCAGCAGCGGGCGGTGCTGGAGCTGCTGACCGACCTAGGGAGCGTCTCCGTCAAGGAGCTGTGCTATTTCACCGGGGCCAAGAGCGGCACGGTGAAGCGGCTGGCGGAGCTGGGCATGGTGAGCCTGACCCAGCGGAATGTGCTTCGCTGCCGCCAAATTCAGCCGGCCCGGCTCGACGGGCCCCTGGTGCTGACTCCGGCCCAGGAGGCGGCGTTCCAGGGCCTGGCGGAGGAAATGGACGGGACCCATCCCAAGCCCAGCCTGCTCTACGGGGTCACCGGCTCCGGAAAGACCTCCGTCTATCTCAAGCTCATTGCCCGGTGCCTGGAGGAGGGGAGAAGCGCCCTGCTCCTGGTGCCGGAGATCGCCCTGACGCCCCAGCTATTGGGGCTGCTGGCGGCCCACTTCGGGGAACGGGTGGCGGTGCTCCACAGCAGCCTCCCCGCCGGGGAACGGTACGACCAGTGGAAACGGGTCCGGGCCGGAAAGGCTCCCGTGGTGGTGGGGACCCGCTCGGCGGTGTTCGCCCCCTGCCCGAGGCTGGGCCTGGTGATCCTGGATGAGGAGCAGGAGCATTCCTACCGCTCGGAAAACGCCCCAAGGTACTCCGCCCGGGAGATCGCCCTGTGGCGGGGGAACCGGGAAGGAGCCCTGGTGCTCCTGGGCTCCGCCACCCCATCGGTGGAGACGATGTACCACGCCAGGATCGGGGACTACCGCCTCTTCACCCTGCCCCAGCGCTTCAATGGCAGGGCTCTGCCCAGGGTCCAAATCGTGGACATGGGGGCCCAGATCCGGGAGGGCAACGAGACAAGCCTCAGCTTTCCCCTCCGGGAGGCCCTGGAAAGCCGGGTCCGGGCGGGGGAACAGACCATTCTGTTTCTCAACCGCCGGGGCAACAGCCGGGCGCTGGTGTGCGTGGCCTGCGGGAACGCCCCCGAGTGTCCTCGGTGTAGCGCGAGACTGACCTATCACAGCGCCAACGAGCGGCTGATGTGCCACTACTGCGGCTTTTCCCGGCCAGCTCCCAGCCGGTGCCCCGACTGCGGGGGCCCCTTGAAGCGGCTGGGCGTGGGGACCCAGAAGGTCCAGGAGGAGCTGTCCACTTTCCTGCCCGAGATCGAGATCGACCGGATGGACGCGGACACCGTCAGCGCCGTCAATACCCACGAGAAGATCCTCAGCCATTTTAAGGAAGCCCATGTGCCGGTGCTTCTGGGGACCCAGATGGTGGCCAAGGGACTGAATCTGCCGGGGGTGACCCTGGTGGGGGTCCTGGACGGGGATCTGAGCCTCTATACCGGGGGCTATCGGGCGGCGGAGACGACTTTCAATATGCTCACCCAGGTGGTGGGCCGGGCCGGACGGGGGGACGCCCCCGGGGAGGCCATTTTACAGACCATGCAGCCGGAGCATCCGGTGATCGCCCTGGCGGCGAAGCAGGATTACGACGGCTTTTACGAATTGGAGATCCAGCTCCGGGAAAAGCTGGGATATCCCCCCTTCGGGGACCTGGCGGTGGTCACCTTCACCGGCCAGGAGGAGGACCGGGTCCTCCGGGGCGCGGCGGTCTTTCGGGACAGCCTCCTCGCCTGTCTTCGGAGGCCGGAGTATGGACAGGCGCGGTGCGCCGTGCTGGGCCCCGCGCCCTGCCCGGTGCCGAAGATCAACTATCACTACCGCTACCGGCTGACCCTCCGCTGCCGGCTGGACCGGGCCCTGCGGGACCTGATCGCCCATCTGCTGCGGCAGTTCGGCCGGGACGGGGGAAACCGGGGCGTCACCGCCTTTGTGGATGTCAACGGATTTGATTGAAAGAGGGGTAGTATGGGACTGCGGAAGATTTTTACGGACAAGGATTCGGCCCTGCACAAGGTGTGCAGACCGGTGACCAAATTTGACAGACGGCTCCACAGCCTGCTGGACGACATGAAGGAGACCCTGGCCGACGCCGAGGGCGTGGGCCTCGCGGCTCCCCAGGTGGGGATCCTCCGCCGAGTGGTGGTGGTGGACACCGGGGAGCGGGTCCTGGAGCTGGTGAATCCGGAGATCCTGGAGCGCTCCGGGGAACAGGAGGGCCAGGAGGGCTGCCTCAGCGTGCCGGGAAAGTACGGCATCGTCAAGCGGCCCATGCACGTCAAAGTCCGGGCCCAGGACCGGGACGGCAACTGGTTCGAGGCGGAGGGAGACGAGCTGACCGCCCGCTGCTTCTGCCATGAGCTGGACCATCTGGATGGCGTTTTGTACACCGAGCGGATGGAGCGCTTCCTGACGGATGAGGAATTGGAGGCTTTGGAGTGACGAAACCTTTGCGCCTGGTCTTCATGGGCACGCCGGACATCGCGGCAGTATGCCTGAAGGAGCTGCTGACCGGGGAATTTGACATTGCTGGGGTCTACACCCAGCCGGACCGGCCCAAAAACCGGGGGATGAAGCTGTTCCCCTCCCCGGTGAAGGCCCTGGCGGTGGAGCATGGACTGCCCGTCTTTCAGCCGGAGAGCTTCCGGGACCCGGAAGCGGTGGAGACCCTCCGGGCTCTGGCCCCGGATGTGGCGGCGGTGGTGGCCTATGGGCGCATCCTGCCCCAGAGTGTGCTGGACATTCCTAAATTCGGATGTGTGAACATCCACGCCAGCCTGCTGCCCGAGTACCGGGGCCCGGCGCCCTATCAGTGGGCGGTGCTGGACGGAAAGACCGAGACCGGCGTCACCGCCATGTACCTGACCAGGGAGATGGACGCCGGGGATATCATAGACGCGGTGAGGACCCCCATTTTCCCGGAGGAGACGGCGGGGCAGCTCCTGGACCGCCTGGCGGTGCTGGGGGCGGGGCTTTTGAAGAAGACCCTGCTGGCCATGGCCTCCGGCCCGGTGCCGGCCACCCCCCAGGATCCCAGCCGGGCCACCTACGCCCCCATGCTGGACAAGTCCATGTCCCCGATCGACTTTGCCCAGCCGGCCCAGTGGGTCTGCGACCAGATCCGTGGACTGCACCCCTGGCCCGTGGCCACGGCCGTCATCGGAGGGACCTTGTTTAAGATCCACGCCGCCCGGCCAGTGGCGGAGGATCCCGGGGCTGCCCCCGGAACGGTGCTGGGCCTGACCAAGACCGGCCTCAAAATTGCCTGCGGCCAGGGCGCTGTGGAGATCCTGCGCCTCCAGGCCCAGGGCGGCAAAGCTATGGCGGCGCCGGACTATTTCCGGGGCCACCCCCTTTCCAAGCCGTGACGGCCCGGGAGACGGCCCTCCGGGCCCTGATCCTCTGCCGCCGGAAGGACGCCTGGCCCAACGCCGCGCTGAAAGCGTCCTTGCGGGACACGGACCGGCGGGAGGCGGCTCTGGCGACCCGGCTTTGCTACGGGGTCCTGCAAAACCGCAGGAAATTGGATTTTTACTTGAAACAGCTCCTGTCGGGCCGGGTCAAGGACCTGCGCCCCACAGTGCGGGATATTCTGCATCTGGGGCTGTATCAGATCTTGGAGCTGGACCGGGTGCCGGACTCCGCCGCCGTCAACGAGTCGGTGGAGCTGACCAAGAGGTTCTGCCGGGAGCAGCGGAACGCCCCCGGCCTGGTCAACGCGGTCCTGCGCCGGGCCGTCCGGGAGCGGGAGACCCTGCAAGCCCCCACTTCCCTGGCCGACCGGTACAGCCACAGCCCCCAGCTCATCGCTCTCCTCCGGGAATACGCCGGGGAGGACATCGAGGCGGTCCTGGCCGCCGACAACGAAGCGCCTCCCACGGTGATCCAGGTGAACACGCTGAAGACCACCCAGTCCGCGCTTTTGACCCGGCTGGCGGAGGAGGGCGCCAGGGCGGAGCCCCATCCCTGGCTCGCGGGCTGCCTGATGCTCTCCGAAGGGGGCGCGCCCGACGCGCTGCCCTCCTTCCGGGAGGGACTCTTTTACATTCAGGACGCCGCCGCCCACCTGGCGGCCCTGTGTGCCCTGACCGAGGGGGAGACGCCGAAGCGAGTCTTGGACTGCTGCGCCGCCCCCGGGGGCAAGACCCTGGCCCTGGCCATCGCCATGGGGGGCGGGGGAGAGGTGATCGCCTGCGACATCCATCCCCACAAGCTGCCTCTGATCGAGGGGAGCGCCGCCCGCCTGGGGCTGCACAATATCCGGGTTCTGGAACGGGACGCCTCCAGGACGGACCCGGCGTTTCTTGGGACCATGGACGCGGTGCTGGCGGACGTGCCCTGCTCCGGCTACGGCATCATCCGAAAAAAGCCGGATCTGCGGGACAAGCTGCCCGGGGCGGATTTGCCGGCACTGCAGGGGGCCATTCTGGACGCCCAGGCGGACCATGTCCGTCCCGGCGGGGTGCTGGTCTATTCCACCTGCACGCTGGTCCGCCGGGAAAACGAGGAGGCGGTGGAGGCGTTTTTGAAGCGCCGCCCGGATTTTTCCCTGGAATCCCTGCCCCTGCCCCCGGGCCTGCCGGCGGACCGCGCCGGAATGCTGGCCCTGCTGCCGGGGAAGTATGACACCGACGGCTTTTTCATCAGCCGTCTGCGGAGGAAGCTATGAGTCAACATCTACGGGCCATGCTCCTGCCAGAGCTGACGGCCCTGCTGGAGGAGCTGGGCCAGCCCGCCTTCCGGGCCAGACAGCTCTACGGCTGGCTCCACCGGCCCGTCCGCTCCTACGACGAGATGACCAATCTGCCCCGATCCCTGCGGCGGATCCTGGAGGAGCGATATCCCCTGACCCCGCCCGACGTGGTCAGGAGGCAGGAGTCCAGGCTGGACGGCACCGTCAAATATCTCTGGCGGCTGGCCGACGGCAACTGCGTGGAGACGGTCCTCATGCGCTACAAGTACGGCAACACGGTCTGCGTCTCCACGGAGGTGGGCTGCCCCATGGGCTGCGCTTTCTGCGCCTCCACCCTGGGGGGACTGGTCCGGCGGCTGGAGCCCCAGGAGATTTTGGATCAGGTCCTGTTCACCCAGTTGGACGCCGGGGAACCGGTGTCCCACGTGGTACTGATGGGCATTGGGGAGCCCCTGGATAATTTTGACAGCGTGCTCCGCTTTTTGGCCCTGGTCAACAGTCCGGAAGGCATGAACCTGTCCATGCGGCACATCAGCCTCTCCACCTGCGGCCTGGCGCCCAAGATCGACGCCCTGGCGGAAAAGAAGCTCCAACTGACCCTTTCCGTCTCCCTCCACGCCCCCAGCGACGAGGTCCGGGATCAGATCATGCCCGTGAACCGGGCATACCCCTTGGAAGCGCTGATGGGGGCCTGCCGGCGGTACTTTGCCGCCACCAACCGGCGCATTTCCTTCGAATACGCCATGATCCGGGACGTGAACGACCGGCCCGAGCAGGCGAAGGAGCTGCTGGAGCTTCTCCGGGGCCTGCCGGCCCATGTCAATTTGATCCCCCTGAACCGGGTGGCGGAGAGCCCCCTGGCCCCCAGCACGAAGCCGGCGGTGGCCCGGTTCCAGGCGATCTTGGAGGCCGGCGGCCTGCCCGCCACCGTCCGCCGGACCCTGGGCGGGGACATCGACGCCTCCTGCGGGCAGCTCCGCAGGAAATATACCCAGGAAAACGGGGGATCGCTCGACCCCGGCTGCGGGCGGAACGCCTCCGCCGGCGATTCGGAATGAAATGGAGATCGATATAGACCCTCCATTCGTTTCCATTCCTTTTCCCAACGCGAAATCACGCATCCCTTAAATCAGAGCATTCCCAGGCACGACATTGAATTGAGAAAGGAGCGGGTCATATGCAAAGCTGGGCCCTGACCGATCCGGGCTGCGTCCGGCTCCAAAACCAGGACACCTATTTTATTGAACATCTGGACCGCAACGCCCTGCTGTGCGTGGTCTGCGACGGCATGGGCGGGGCAAAATCCGGCAATGTGGCCAGCTCCCTGGCTGCGGAGGTCTTTGTCCAGGAGGTCAAACGAAGCTATATGCCCCTGATGGACCAGGAAAAACTGGACCAAATGCTCCGGGGGGCGGTGAAGCTGGCCAACTTCACGGTCTATGACCAGTCGGAGCAGTTCGAGGAGTTCACCGGCATGGGCACCACTCTGGTGGCCGTGCTGATCCGGGGCCGGGACGCGACGGTCATCAACGTGGGAGACAGCCGCGCCTACTGCGTGGACCGGACCGGCATCCACCGCCTCACCGTGGACCACTCCCTGGTCCAGCTCATGGTGGAGCGGGGGGAGCTGACCCCGGAGCGGGCCCGAAGTTATCCGGGGAAGAATTTTATCACCCGCGCCATCGGCACGGAGCCGGTGGTGGAGAGCGACCTGTTCCACCGACGGGTGGACCGGGGGGACTGCCTGCTGCTGTGCAGCGACGGACTGTCCAATATGATGGACGATCAGGAGATCCTCTTCGAGGTGGCCCATGGCATCAATAAGCAGTATTGCTGCCAGCGGCTGCTGGAGATCGCCAAGAATCGCGGCGCGCCGGACAATGTGACCAGTATTCTGGTCCAGATCTAGCGAAAGGAGAGTCACGCTATGGATAACGATAAGTATATCGGCCGCCTGCTGGACAACCGGTATGAGATCCGGGAAGTCATCGGGACCGGCGGCATGGCCGTGGTCTACAAGGCCAGGGACCACCGGCTGAACCGGTTTGTGGCCGTGAAAATATTGAAGGACGAATATTCCCAGGACGAGGAATTCCGCCGCCGCTTCCACGCGGAGAGCCAGGCCGTGGCCATGCTGAGCCATCCCAACATCGTCTCGGTCCACGACGTGTCCACCACGAATGAGGTGGATTACATCGTCATGGAGCTCATCGAGGGCATCACCCTCCGTCAGTATATGGAGAAAAAGGGCGTTCTGAACTGGAAGGAGACTCTCCATTTCGCCATCCAGATCGCCAAGGCCCTGGAGCACGCCCACAGCCGGGGCATCGTCCACCGGGACATCAAGCCCCACAATGTCATGATCCTGAAAAACGGCTCGGTGAAGGTGGCCGATTTCGGCATCGCCCGGGTCATGTCCAAGAGCAACACCCTGACCAAGGAGGCTCTGGGCTCGGTCCACTACATCTCCCCGGAGCAGGCCAAGGGCGGCCGGGTGGACAACCGGTCGGACATCTACTCCCTGGGCGTGGTCATGTATGAGATGATCACGGGCCGGCCTCCCTATGACGGGGAGTCCCCCGTGGCGGTGGCCATCCAGCATATCAACGGCGGCGCGCCCCTGCCCTCCACCCTGAATCCCAACATTCCCGGCGGGCTGGAGCAGATCATCATGAAGGCCATGGCCAAGGACCCGGCGGACCGGTATGACACCGCCACCGCCATGCTCTACGACATGGACGAGTTCCGCAAGGACCCCTCCATGCTCTTTGACTACAATCTGCCCCCCATCGACGACGTGACCAAGATCCGTCCGCCCCTGGTGGTCCAGGAACAGGCCGTGCAG
Source organism: uncultured Oscillospiraceae bacterium (assembly GCA_947625965.1). Classification (GTDB taxonomy): domain Bacteria; phylum Bacillota; class Clostridia; order Oscillospirales; family Oscillospiraceae; genus Faecousia. Next base: position 41,696 of record CANQQO010000002.1, on the reverse strand, counting down.
GCCGCTCCCCGGACCACGGCGGAGCGGGTGGCGGAGCGCCACGGGGAGCCCCCCAGGACCACCCACCGGACCGCCTCCACGGGGACGGAGACCCGTCAGGCCCATTCCGAGCGGACTCGCCGGACGGAGGAACGGCGAAGCGAGGACCGCTGGGAGCAGGAGCGGAGCCGGGAGGAGGCCGAGCGCAGGAGCCGGGTGGCCGTGACGGCCATCGTGACCTGCTCTCTGGTGGCGGTGGTGGCCATCGGCGTGTTCCTCTGGGCCATTCTCAGCAGCGGCGGTTTCTTCAGCCAGCCGGAGATGGTGCCGGTGCCCGATCTGGTGGGCAGGGAGTTTGACAGCCTGCCCGCCTATACCCAGTTCCAGGTGATCCGGGGCGGCGTGGAGTATTCGGACGTCTATCCGGAGGGCCAGATCATGGCCCAGGACCCGGTGGGGGGCAGCGAGATCCAGCAGGGAGGCCGGATCTACGTCACCGTCAGCCAGGGTCCCCAGGCGACGGAGCAGGTCCGGACCATGGAAGACCTGGTGGACATGAAGGTGGACGCCGCAGAGAGCTATCTCGAGGGGCTGAACATGAATCTCCACTTCATCCGCCGGGAGGAGTACAGCGACACCATCAAGGAGGGCAACATCACCCGCACGGAGCCCTTCCAGGACCAGCCCATCAAGGATGGGGATACCATCACCCTCTGGGTCAGCCTGGGCTCTAAGCCCGGGGTCATGCCCAATGTGATCAAGAGTCTGGAAGCCGACGCCCGGCAGAGGCTGAACGCGCTGGGGCTGGATCTTGTGATCGTGAAGGAGGAGGAGGCGTACAACGCCGTGGAGGAGGGCCGGGTCATCCGCACCGAGCCCTCGGCGGGCCAGCAGCTCACCAGGGGGATGCAGGTGACGCTCGTGATCAGCACCGGCCCCGAGAAGGCCCAGATGCCCTACGTAGTGGGCCAGACCTACGCCGATGCCCTGCAAAGTCTGAACAGCCAGGGCTTCACCAACGTGAAGCGGGAGGTGGTGGACTCCGCCCAGCCCAAGGACGAGGTGGTGACCCAGTCCGTGGAGAAGGATGAGGAGATCCCCGTCAACACGGAGATCATTCTGGAAGTCTCCAGCGGCACGCCCCCAGCCCCCAAGACGGTGTACAATGTGAGCTTTGAGATCCCTGTGGAAACCACCGCATCCTTCATTTTTGCCATCAGGGATTCGACGGGGCAGTATGTCTACGGCCCAACCTATATGCCGGCGGGCACCAAGACCGCGGTGGTCCCGTCCCTCCAGGGCAATGGGACCGAGACGTATTCCCTGTATGTGGACAACGAGCTGGTGGGCTACGCCACCGTGAATTTTGAACCGGAAACGGAGAACGGCGAATGACGGAAGTGGGACGGATCGTCCGCTCGCTCAGCGGGTTTTACCAGGTGGCCTATCCCGGCGGGGAAGTGACCTGCCGGGCCCGGGGCATCCTGCGGCGGGACCGGCCCCCGTTGACGGGGGACATGGTGTCCTTTTCCCGCCAAGGCCGGCAAGGCACGGTGGAGGCCATTCTGCCCCGGCGAAATGAATTTGTCCGCCCGGCGGTGGCGAATATCGACGCGCTGGTGGTGTTTGCCGCAAACGTCAACCCGGTGACGGAGCCCTACCTCATCGACCGGGTGGCGGCCATTGCCGGCAGCCGGGGGGTGCCGGTGATCCTCTGCGTCAACAAGACGGATCTGGACCCGGCGGAAAAGCTCTGCGCGATCTACCGCCATGCCGGTTTCCCCGTGGTCCGCACCAGCGCCGCCACAGGGGAGGGAGTGGAGGCTCTGCGGGAGCTGCTGAGAGGCAAGCTCACCGCGTTCACCGGCAACTCCGGCGTGGGCAAGAGCAGCGTTCTCAACGCCCTGTGCCCGTCCCTGGCCCTCCCCACGGGGGAGGTGTCGGAAAAGCTGGGCCGGGGCCGCCACACCACCCGCCATGTGGAGCTATACCGGCTGGGGGAGGACACATATGTCGCCGACACCCCTGGCTTCTCCGCCTTCGACACGGAGCGAATGGAGTTGACGGACAAGGAGGGCTTGCAGTACACCTTCCCGGACTTCGCCCCCTATCTGGGCCGCTGCCAGTTCCGAGACTGCACCCATCGCTCCGAGCCGGGCTGCTGCCTCCGCGCCGCGCTGGAAGCCGGGGCGGTGGAGCCCACCCGTTACGAAAGCTATCTCCGGCTGTACGCCCAGGCCGATCAAATCAAGCCCTGGGAGCTGGAAAAAAGAGAGGAACCGCTATGAAAGACAAGAAAATCAAATGGATCACCCGGACCGGCGTCTTGACGGCCCTGCTCATCGCCGTCCAGTGGGCGACCGCCGGCACCAGCGCCTTTGCCGGGCAGTACATCACCGGCTCCTGCGTCAACTGTGTCCTGGCGGTGGCGGCGCTGTTTGCCGGACCGCTCAGCGCCGTCGTGGTGGCGGTGGCGTCCCCGTTTTTTGCGTTCCTGCTGGGCATTGGCCCCAAGCTGCTGCCCATCGTGCCCATGATCAGCCTGGGCAACACCTGCTATGTGCTGCTGCTGGCCCTCCTGGCTGGGAAGGACGCCCCCTTGTGGCGGCGGGCCGTGAGCCTGGCGGTCGGCGCGGCGGGGAAAGCTCTGGTCCTGTATGTCGCCATCGTCGTCCTGCTGATCCCCGCCCTGGGAGACGCGATAAAGCCTCAGCAGGCGGCCACCTTTACGGCCATGTTCTCCTATCCCCAGCTCATCACGGCTCTCATCGGCGGCGCGGCGGCCATTGCCATAGTACCGGTCTTGAAAAAGGCGCTGAAGGAAGCGTAAAGCAAAGGAACCTCTGAAAGCCCATCGTCCTCGGCTGTGTGTGGCTCTTTTCCGCTGACCATTCGGAATGAAAAAGGGGAGATCCATACAGGATCCCTCCCTTTTCCGCCGGGGGCTCGTCCGGCTGGATACGGACACGGCCCTGTCCAACGCTGCTGCCCAGCGCTATTACGAAAGGAACCGCTTCACCCGGGAGGGCCTTACCAGGAGCTACTATAAGGACGCAGAATAAATTGACCGCCCGGCGAAAACCGGGCGGCTTTTCCATTATTCCGCACTTTTTGTGAGATCCAGTCCGGGGTCGCCGATGAGTTGCAGGGACCCGTTCTCCAGGGACAGGAAGGGGGAGAATTCCACGGTCACGCCATTGTGGGTCAGACCGGCGTCAAGGAGATTCTCGCCCAGCTCCGGTCCTTGACAGCGCCGCAAAAATCCGCTATAATAATACATACAATTGATTTGCGCGATAAGCGCGGAAAGGCGGTACAATGATGGAAGTATTGAAGGCCATCGAGAGCCGCAGCTCCACCCGGGGCTATACGGCGGAGAAACTGACAGAGGAAGAACAAAATATCCTGATCACCGCGGGGCTCCAGGCTCCCACGGCCACCAACCGGCAGGAACTCCACATCACGGTGGTCCCCGGCGACGCGCCGGAGCTCAAGGAACTGGACGAAGCCCTGGGCCGGGGTGTCTGCTTCTACTACGGCGCGCCCACGGTGCTGATTCTCAGCGGCGAGGAGGCGTTCTCCTGGACCCCGGTGGACGCGGGGATCGCGGTGGAGAACATCGCCTTGGCGGCGGAAGCCCTGGGCCTGGGCAGCGTGATCCTGGGCTGCGTCAAGGGCCTGATGCGGGGCCCGGAGAAAGAGAAGTGGAACCGCCGGTTCCGCATCCCCGAGGGCTATGCCTTTGAGATCGCCATCGCGGTGGGTCACAAGGCCACGGAAAAGGCGCCTCACAGCTACAGCGCGGAAAAGCAAGTGACCTACCTCTAAGGAAGCTCTGACGCCCATCGCCGACGGCTGTGGGCGGAGATTCCCCGCCGGTCACATGGAAATGAAAAAAAGGATGCGCCAGCCGGTCCCGGCTGGCGCGTTCGTTTAGTCTTCTTCATCGTCCTCGCCGCCGGTTTCCACCCCGGCGGTGGGGTCAAAGTTGACGATGATGCTCTGATCCGTCAGCGCGGAGGCGTCGGTGACGGCCGTGCCGAAGACGTTGACCTGGATCAGATTGGGGCAGTCGGCCAGCTCCTCCACGGACGCGATGGCCGTGTTGTAGTCCATGAGCACGTTGTTCAGAGAGCCCAGCCCCGCCAGCGGCGCGAGAGTCTCGATCTGGTTGTAGGACCCGTCGATGGTCACCAGGGCGCAGTCCGTGCTCCACTGGGGCAGGTCCACCACCTGATTGTAGCTGAAATTCAGCTTGACCAACTTGTTCAGAGCGGACAGATAGCCGATCTCCGTCAAATCATTGTTGGAGATGTCCAGCTCCTCCAAATTCGTACACCGGCCCAACTGCTCCGCCTCGGTCAGGTGATTGTAGGCGGCGGCTAAGAAGGTCAGGGCGGGCAGATTGTCCACGGCGCCAAGCGTGGCCAAATTGTTGTGGCTCACGTCCAGCCGGGCCAGGGGGCGGATACCGCAGACCGGGGCGATGGAGGTCAGGGAATTGTAGGAGACGTCTAAGATGGTCAGATCGTTCAGCCCCGTCAGGGCCCCCAGGTCCGTCACCGCGTTCCGGGACAGATGGAGCTCCTGAAGTTCCGCCATGCCGCCCAGGGAGGTGAGATTGCCGATGGTGTTGTCGTTCAGATTCAAATAGACCAAATCCTGGGCGGTGGACAGGGCGTTGATCGAAACCAGGCCGCAGTCCTCCAGGGTCAGGCGCTTCAGCTCCGGCAGGGCGGCGATGGAGGCCAGGTCCTCGTCGCTGACATTGCAGCCGGTGACCGCCAGCTCCTCCAGCCGGGACAGCGAGGCAATGTAGTGCAGCTCCGAGGCGATCCCGTTTTCCACCTGGAGGCTCTGGAGATAGGTCAGCAGGGCCAGGTCCCCATAGCTCCGGGCGTCGCTGGGAACGGTAAAGCTGGAAATGGTCCACAGGTCGTTGGTATAGACGGTCTTATTCTCGTCCACGCCCAGGGCCTGCCGCATGGCGGCCTCCATGGCCGGGTCCGCAAAGTCCACCGGCTCAATGACGCCGCCCACGGTGTAGCCGCTGATGACCAGGGGACTTACCAGCCCGTTGTCGGCCACCGCCAGGGCATAGATCGTCGTCTCTCCCTGCCCCAGGTCCAGGGGGGCGGAGTAGGGTTCGCTGGAAATGGAGGGGTATTCTCCCTGGTCGCTGTAATACAGAGTTCCCTGGGCCTCCAGCGTCACGGAGATGTACTGGGTGTAAAACCCCGGCTCCGGCGTACAGACCGGCGCGGCGGGCCGCATGGCGTCCAGCTCCGCCTTCACCGCCGGGTCGGAGACCGTGTCCAGCATATTGACCGCGTCCAGGAGCTTGTCCTGTTCCACGTAGATCTGACACAGGGTTTGGTAGAGCTTGGCGGTGCCGCCGTCGGCGATGGCGTTGGAGAGGGTGTACTCCGCCTTGGTGTAGTTCCCGGCGGCCCGGTACTGCATGGCCAGCTCGATGGCCACGTCCTCATCTTGATTGGCCTGGGAATATGCCTGATTGTAGAACCAGGCGGCCAGGGGCTGATTGTTGCCCTCCCAGTACCGCGCCTGCTGGAGCAAAACATCCCGGGTGAAATCCCGGTCATAGACGAATAAATACCAAGCCGCGCTGCCCAGGACCGCCAGTGCCAGGACCAGAGGCAGGAGGACTCGCATCGTTCTTTTCATAACTTGCGCTCCGTTTCCAAATTGTTATACTTTGTAATTTATTATAACGACTTTAGGGAGCTCTGTCAAGTCCTGGGGAAAAATTGGATGAAATTCCGGCGGATTGCGGCTGAAATCCCCGGTCCAAAGCTGGTAGAATGGGGCAAAGGAGGCGCAGTCATGAAAAAATGGATTTTGGAGATCGCCCTTGCGGTCCTGCTGGGGCTGGGGATGCCCCTGCTGCTCTTCGCTCTGACGGACAAGCCCCGGCAGGAGGCCCGGAAGACGGTCCCCACGGACATTTCCGCCGCCCCGTCCCGCAGGGTGACGGTGAAGCTGCCCGAGGGGACCGAGGAGATGGATCTGGAGGAGTACCTGGTGGGGGTGGTCCTGGGGGAGATGCCGGCGGATTTTGAGACGGAGGCGCTGAAAGCCCAGGCGGTGGTGGCCCGGACCTTCACCCTGAGGACCGTGGGCGTGGGCAAGAAGCACCCCGGGATGGTCTGTACCGACCCGGCCTGCTGCCAGGCGTATTTTGACCCCGAGGACTACGTGGCCCAGGGCGGCGAGGGATCCGATGTGGAAAAGATCCACCGGGCGGTGGCGGAGACGGCGGGGCAGGTCCTATACTACGACGGGGCCCTGATCGAGGCCACCTATTTCTCCTGCTCCGGGGGCCGGACGGAGGACGCCCAGGCGGTGTGGGGTGCGGACGTGCCCTACCTCCGGGCCACGGACAGCCCGGGGGAGGAGGGGGCCGCCCACTATACGGACACGGTGACCTTCTCCGCCTCGGAATTTGCCGCCGCCCTGGGCCTGGACGGGAGCGGGGACCCGGAAAGCTGGCTGGGGCCCGCGACCTACACAGACGGCGGCGGGGTGGAGACGATGGCCGTCTGCGGCAGGATCTTCAAGGGCACGGAGCTCAGGAGCCTGCTGGGCCTCCGGTCCACGGCCTTCACCATGGAGGCGTCTGGCGGGGAGATCACCGTCGTCACCCGGGGCTTTGGCCACCGGGTGGGCATGAGCCAGTACGGCGCGGAAGCCATGGCGGCAACAGGCGCGGACTACGCATCGATCCTCACCCACTACTACCAGGGCGCCGAGCTGGGGCGATACAATAATTAAAACAATCATAGAAAAAGCGTTGACTTTTCCCCATTTTGTGCTACAATATCCACGATATGCAAAAAAACGATGCGGAAGAGAAACGGACCGAACTGCCATCAGCGAGGGGGGACCGGTGAAAGCCCCCGCACTTACGTCCGCAGGCCACTTCCAAGCTGCCCGGGAGACCGGGACGGGGGCTCCCGTTACAGAGCGCGAGAGATGCCGCCCATTTTGGCGGCAATTAGGGTGGTACCGCGAGTCGCCTCGCCCCTAACTGTCAGGGGTGAGGTGTTTCTTTTTTGCAAAAAATATTTTGGAGGGAAAACCAAATGTCACACAAGTCCTACGGGGTCAACGAGCTGCGGGAAATGTTCCTGTCCTTCTTTGAGAGCAAGGGCCATCTGCGCCTGCCCAGCTTTTCGCTGATCCCCCAGAATGACCAGTCCCTGCTGCTCATCAACTCCGGCATGGCCCCCATGAAGCCCTATTTCAAGGGCGAGGTGGAGCCTCCCCGCCGCCGGGTCTGCACCTGCCAGAAGTGCATCCGCACCGGCGACATCGAGAACATCGGCAAGACCGCCCGCCACGGCACCTATTTTGAAATGCTGGGCAACTTCTCCTTCGGCGACTACTTTAAGCACGAGGCCATTGCCTGGAGCTGGGAATTTTTGACCAAGGTGGTGGGCCTGGAGCCGGACCGGCTGTACCCCTCCATCTATGAAAAGGACGACGAGGCGTTCAATATCTGGAACAAGGAGATCGGCATCCCCGCCGAGCGGATCTTCCGCTTCGGCAAGGCGGACAATTTCTGGGAGCACGGCTCCGGCCCCTGCGGTCCCTGCTCGGAGATCTACTACGACCGGGGCGAGAAGTACGGCTGCGGCAAGCCCACCTGCACCGTCGGCTGCGACTGCGACCGGTACATGGAGGTCTGGAACAACGTTTTTTCCCAGTATGACAACGACGGCCACGGCAATTACACCGACCTGGTCCAGAAGAACATCGACACCGGCATGGGCCTGGAACGCCTGGCGGTGGTCTGCCAGGACGTGGACAGCCTCTTCGATGTGGACACGGTGATGAACATCACCCGCAGGGTCACGGAGCTCACCGGCGCCTCCTATGGCCAGAGCCATAAGACTGACGTCTCCCTCCGGGTCATCACGGACCACATCCGGGCCAGCGTCTTCATGATCGCCGACGGCGTCCTGCCCAGCAACGAGGGCCGGGGCTACGTCCTGCGGCGGCTTCTCCGCCGGGCGGCCCGCCATGGCAAGCTCCTGGGCGTGAACGAGCCGTTCCTGTACCAGGTGGTGGAGACCGTGGTCCGGGAGAATGAGAATCACTACACCTACCTGCGGGAGCGGGCGGCATACATCACCCGGGTGGTCAAGGTGGAGGAGGAGAACTTCGACCGGACCATCGACGGCGGTATGCGGATCTTCAGCGATATGCTCGCCGGTCACAAGGCAAAGGGGGAGGCCCGCTTCTCCGGGGCCGACGCCTTTAAGCTCTACGACACCTACGGCTTTCCCATCGACCTGACGGTGGAGATGGTGGCCGACGAGGGCATGGAAGTGGACCTGGCGGCCTTTGAGGAGAAGATGCGGGAGCAGAAGGTCCGCGCCCGGGAGGCTCGGAAGGCCCTGGGGGACCTGGCCTGGGCGGGCATTGATCTGGGCCTGGACAACACTCCCACCACCTTCGTGGGCTACGAGCAGAATAGCTGCGAGGCGAGAGTCCTGGCGGTCTGCGTGGGCGAGGAGGTTTCCGGCGCCATCACCGGCGGCGAGAGCGGCATCCTGGTGCTGGACAAGACTCCCTTCTACGCGGAAATGGGCGGCCAGACCGCCGACCACGGCGTGATCCTGGTGGGCGACAGCCGCTTTGAGGTCAAGGACGTTCAGAAGGACAAAGCCGGAAAGTACCTGCACTACGGGGCCATGCTCCGGGGCACCATCAAGGTGGACGACCCAGTCTGCGCCGCCATCGACGTGGAACGCCGCCGGGCCATCATGCGGGCCCACTCCGCCACCCACCTGCTTCAGCGGGCCTTGAAGAGCGTCCTGGGGGACCATGTCCATCAGGCGGGTTCCCTGGTGGAGCCGGACCGGCTTCGTTTTGACTTTACCCACTACGCGGCCCTGACGCCCGAGGAGCTGGCCAAGGTGGACGCCCTGGTCCAGTCGGCGGTTTTGGAGGGCTACCCGGTCCATATTCGGGAAATGCCCATCGAGGAGGCCAAGGCCACCGGCGCGACGGCCCTGTTCAGCGAAAAGTACGGCGACGTGGTCCGGGTGGTGAACATGGGCGGCTACTCCATCGAGCTCTGCGGCGGCACCCATTTGGACAACACCGCCAAGATCGGCCCCTTCCTCATCGAGAGCGAGGGCAGCGTTGCCTCCGGCGTCCGGCGGATCGAGGCCGTCACCGGCAAGGTCTGCATGGCGGAGCTGGAAAAGGAGCGGGAGCGCCTGTACAGGGCGGCGGCCATGGTGAAGGTCAAGCCCTCGGAACTGGGGGACAAGCTCCAGAGCCAGCTTGAGGAGATCCGTCAGCTCCGCCGCTCCATCGAGGCGTTCAAGAGCAAGGAGGCCGCCGGGGAGACGGAACGGTTCCTCTACGGCGCCCGGCTTGTGGGCGGGCTCCATGTGCTGACGGCCAACGTCCCCGGCGCCGACGCCGCCCGTCTGCGCCAGATGGGCGACCTGCTGCGGGACAAGGCGCCCGACGTGGTGGCGGTGCTGTCCACCGTCAATGAGGGGAAAATCACCTTCCTGGCGGTCTGCGGCAAGGAGGCCGTGGCCAAGGGCCTGAAGGCCGGGGAGCTGGTCCGTCAGGTCTGCGCCTGCTGCGGCGGCTCCGGCGGCGGCAAGCCCGACTCCGCCATGGGCGGCGGCAAGGACCTGCTGATGCTGGACAACGCCCTGGCCCTGGTGGACGACTACGTTTCCGAAAAACTGAAATAAAACATCAAGGAGGTGCGTCATGCGTAAGCTGGTCTGGTTCGGCCTGGGATTCGCCGGGACCTGCGCCGCATGGGCGTACCTCCTTCCCAGTGACCGGTTTCTCTGGCCCGGGATCGCCGTGGGGGCGGCGCTGATGCTGGCCCTGTTCCTATCCAGGAGGATCGGGGAGGCCCGATTCGCCGCCCTGCTGCTCCTGGGCTGCGGGGTGGGGATGCTATGGTGCTGGGGCTATGACAGCCTCTACCTTGCCCCCGCCCGCTCCCTGGACGGCCGGACTGCGGAGGCCCGGTTTGAAGTCTCCGATTACAGCTATGAGACCCCCTACGGCAAGGCCGCCGACGCCACGGTGACTCTGGACGGCAAGCCCTACCGGGTCCGCATCTACTATTCCGGCCCGGACGCGGCCCCCGGGGACCTGCTCCAGGGCGACTTCCGCTTCCGGACTACGGTCCCCGACGCCGCCGAGGAGATCAGCTACCAGGGCGGCAAGGGCATTTTTCTCCTGGCCTACGCCAACGGAGAGCCCACCGTTGCCCAATCGGAGGGCGTCCCCCTCCTGTACCGGCCGGCATGGCTCCGGCGGCAGATTTTGGGGACCATTACGGAAATTTTCCCGGAGGACACCGCGCCTTTCGTCCGGGCCCTCCTGCTGGGGGACGGGACGGGGCTGAGCTATGAGGAAAACACCGCCTTCCGCCTCAGCGGGATCCGGCACATCGTGGCGGTGTCCGGGCTTCACGTATCCATTCTCTTTTCCCTGGTGTGCCTCTTTACCCGGCGGCGGAAGTATTTGACGGCGGCGGTCGGCCTGCCGGTGCTGGTCCTGTTCGCGGCGGTGGCGGGATTCACCCCCTCGGTGACCCGGGCCTGCGTCATGTCCGGCCTGACGCTAGTCGCCCTGCTCTTCGATCGGGAGTACGACCAGCCAACGGCCCTGGCCGCCGCGTCGGTGGGGATGCTGGCGGTGAATCCGCTGACCATTACCTCCGTCAGTTTTCAGCTCTCCGTGGGGTGCATGGCGGGGATCTTCCTCTTTGCCCAGCCCCTGGGCGCCTGGATCCTGGACCGGTGCGGCGGGGGAGGGAAGTCCCTCCTGGGACGGCTGCGGATCTGGTTCTCCGGCGGCGTCAGCGTGACGCTGGGGGCCATGGCCTTTACCACGCCCCTGACCGCCGTTTCTTTTGGGGCGGTGAGCCTGGCGGGGGCCTTTACCAATTTGCTGACCCTCTGGAGTGTGAATCTGCTGTTCTATGCCGCCATGGCCGCCTGCCCGCTGGCCTGGCTCTGGCTGCCCCTGGGGAAGGGCGCGGCCTGGTGCGCCGCGTGGCTGGCAAGGTACATTCTGCTTGTTTCCAGGACCGTCGCCGCCTTTCCCCTGGCGGCGGTGTACACCGTCAGCGGATATATCGTGGTTTGGCTGGTGGGCTGCTATGTGCTGCTGGGGGCGTTTCTGGTCCTGCGGCGAAAACGGCCGCTGATCTTCGGCTGTGTGGGGATCCTGGGGCTGTGCCTGGCCCTGCTGGCCTCCTTTTTCCAGCCAAGGCTGGACAAGGTCCGCTTGACGGTGCTGGATGTGGGGCAGGGACAGTGTATCCTTCTGCAAAGTCAGGGCAAGACTTACCTGGTGGACTGCGGCGGGGATGACGCCGAGACCGCTGCGGACCTGGCGGCGGATACGCTCCTGAGCCAGGGCGTCCGCCGCCTGGACGGCCTGATTTTGACCCATTACGACGCCGACCACTTTGGCGGGGTGGAATACCTCCTCTCCCGGGTGCCGGCGGATATGCTGTTTCTCCCCGAGGGGGACCCGGGGATCGGGGAAGGCCGTCAAAGCCTGACGGTGACCACGCCCACGGCGATCCAATACGAGGATACCGCCATCCGCCTCTATCCCGGCGACCCGGCCCTTTCGGAAAACGATGGCAGCCTCGCCGTTTTGCTGGAGGCGCCCGGCAGCGACATTCTGATCACCGGGGACCGGACCGCCGCCGGGGAGCTGGCGCTGCTGCGGGAGGCGGAGCTTCCGGAGCTGGAAGTGCTGATCGTGGGCCACCACGGCTCCAAGACCTCCACCTCCCAGGCCCTTTTGGAGGCGACCCATCCCAAAGCGGCGGTGATCAGCGTGGGGGCGGACAATTCCTACGGCCACCCGACCCAGGAGGTCCTGGACCGGCTGGCCCAATACGGCGTCACCGTCTACCGCACCGACGAGGACGGCACGGTGATCTACAGGGGGTGAAGGTATGGCAAAGCAAGCGGACGATCCGCTGAGATCTCTCAAAAAGGCCCTGCGGGACAACACGCCCGTCAGGCTCTATCTCTTCTACGGGGAGGAGGTCTTCCTCCTGCGCCACTACCTGGACCGGCTGAAAAAGCTGGTGGTGGACCCGGCGGCGGAGGATTTCAATTTCCACAAGCTCACCGGCGAGACCTTCTCCTGCCAGGCCCTTCAGGACGCCCTGGAGGCCCTGCCTATGATGGCGGAGCGGACCTTTGTCTGGGTGGACGAGGTGGATCTGTTCAAGCTGCCGGAGAGCGACCGAAATTTTCTGGGGGACCTGCTCTCCGACATTCCCGACTACTGCACCCTGGTCCTGACCTATGAGACCGTGGCCTGGAAGCCGGACAAGCGGCAAAAAAAGCTGTATAACGCCCTGGCCGCCGGGGAGATCGTCGTGTTTTCCCGCCAGAGCCAGCACGACCTGATCGCCTGGGTGGGCCGTCACTTCGCCGCCCGGGGAAAGCGGATCTCCACGGACTTGGCCGGCTACCTGGTGGACCTGACCGGGGGCTCTATGACCCTGCTGGCCGGGGAGATCGAGAAGATCGCCGCCTATTCCGGGGCGGAGGAGATCGTGAAAAGCGACATCGACGCCGTCACCGAGCCGGTTTTGGAGGCGGTGGTGTTCCAAATGACGGACCTTCTGGGCCAGGGGGACTACGGCGCCGCCTTGACCAAATTGCGGACCCTTCTGCAAATGCAGCAGGAGCCTCTGGCCATTCTGGGGGCGGTGGGGACCCATTTCCGCCGCCTGGGAGCGGCCAGGACCCTCCTGGACCGGGGCATGGGCTCCGGGGAGCTCCAACGCCTGTACGGCATGGGGGACTATCCCGCCCGGAAGACCATGGCCGCCGCCGGAAAATTCTCCCCGGCCTTCTGTGCCAAGGCGGCGGAGCTGGTGATGGAGACGGATTATCAGATGAAGACCTCCTTTGACGACCCGGAGCGGCTGCTGGAGCTGCTGATCCTCCGGCTTGCCCGGGAGGGGAAAAATGGTTAGCGTTCGGGAGGCCATCGTGGTGGAGGGGCGGTACGACAAAAACACCCTGTCCCAAATCGTGGACGCCCCCATTTTTGTCACCGACGGCTTCGGGATCTTCAAAAACAAGGCGCTTCTGGCCCTCCTTCGGCGGGTCGCGGAAAAACGGGGCCTCATCGTCTTCACCGACGCCGACGGGGCGGGCCTGGTGATCCGCAATTACTTGAAGGGGACCATCGACAGCCGGTATTTGAAGCACGCCTACACCCCCGCCATCCTGGGCAAGGAGCGGCGGAAGGCCGCCCCGGGCAGGGAGGGCAAGCTGGGCGTGGAGGGTATGGATCCGGAGATCCTGCTCGCCGCCCTTCGCCGGGCGGGGGCCACCTTCCGGGAGGGCCCGGCGGAAAAGCGGGGCCTGACCAAGGGAGATCTGATGGGCCTAGGGCTCTCCGGGGCCAGGAACAGCGCCGGAAAGCGCCGGGCCCTGGAAAAAAAGCTGGGCCTGCCGGAGAATTTGAGCAGCAACGCCCTTTTGCAGGCTCTGGACCTGCTTTTCAGCCGGGAGGAGCTGGCGGAACAGGTCCTCTCTTTGGAGATGAAAGATGATTGACGTATCGGTAAAAGATCTGACAAAATTTTTCGTCATCGGCGAAAACCTCCTGGACGGCCTGACCTTCCAGGTCCAGGAGGGGGAGCGGGTGGCGATCCTGGGCCGCAACGGCTGCGGCAAGACCACCCTCTTCCGCATCCTCACTGGGGAGCTGGACTATGACAGCGGGGAGGTTTTTGTAAACCCGGACAAACGGCTGGGCCTGATCTCCCAGATCCCCCGCTTCCCGGCGGGATACACCGTGGAGGAGGTGCTTCGCTCCGCCTTTGTGCCGCTGCTGCGGCTGCGGCGGCGGATGGAGCGGCTGGAAGGGGAGATGGCTGCCGGCGCCACCAGGGAGCAGCTCCGGGAGTACGACAGCCTGGGGGAGCGCTTCCTCTCCGGCGGCGGCTACGACATGGACGTGGAGACGGACAAGGTCTGCAACGGCCTGGGCATCTCTCCGGAACAGCGGGCGCAGGAATTTGACAGCCTCTCCGGCGGGGAGCGGACCCGGGTGAACCTGGCCCGGCTCCTGCTGGAAAAGACGGACATCCTGCTGCTGGACGAGCCCACCAACCACCTGGATCTGAAAAGCGTGGAGTGGCTGGAGGAGTACCTGCTTTCCTTCAAGGGCACGGTGCTGGTGATCTCCCACGACCGGTATTTTTTGGACCGGGTGGCCCAACGGGTGGTGGAGATCGTGGACGGCCATGGGGAATCCTATTCTGGCAACTACACCTTCTATATGGAGGAAAAGCAGGCCCGCTTCAACCTCCAGCTCAAGCAGTACGAGCAGGAGCAGGCCAAGCTGAAGCAGTTGGGCTACACCGTGGAGCGGATGAAGGGCTGGGGCATCAACAACCGGACCCTCTACCGCCGGGCCATGTCCATCCAGCACCGAATGGAGCGAATTGAAAAGACCAAGCGTCCCCAGAAGGAGAAGACCATGCGCGCCTCCTTTTCCCAGCGGGATTTCTTCGGGGATGTGGTGTTCCAGATGAAGAATGTGTCCAAGAGCTTCGGGGACCGTACCCTCTTTTCCGGGGTGAACCTGCGGGTGGAGGGGGGCGAGCGGATCGCCCTCCTGGGGGACAACGGAGCGGGGAAGACCACGTTTCTGAATTGCCTCCTGGGCCAGGAGGACTGCCAGGGGAAGATCCAGTTCGGGCCTACGGTCAAATGGGGGTACCTGCCCCAGATCATCCGCTTTTCCCATCCGGAGCGGAGCCTGTACGACACCATGCTCTATGAGAAAAACTGCACGCCTCAGCAGGCGCGGGACCGCCTGGGCGCGTTTTTGTTCCAGGGGGAGGATGTGTTCAAAGCCGTGGGGAACCTGTCCGGCGGGGAGCAGTCCCGGTTGCGGCTGTGTATGCTCATGGACGAGAAAATCAATCTTCTGATCCTGGACGAGCCCACGAACCACCTGGACATTGCCTCCCGGGAGTGGGTGGAGGCGGCCATCGAGGAATTTGAGGGGACGCTGCTCTTCGTGTCCCATGACCGGTATTTTATCGAGAGATTCGCGGAGCGGATCTGGCTCCTGGAGAATGGGACTTTGCAGGACTTCCCCTACGGCTATGAAAAATACCGGGCTGTCCAGGAGCGGGAGGCCATGGCGAAGCCCGCCGAGCCGGTCCACAAGCCCAAAAAGGAGCGCCCCAAAGGGGGCGCTAAGGAGGCGGAGAAGCTGGTCCGCCGTCTGGAACGGGAGATCGAAGCCATGGAGGCGGAGATCCAGGACCTGGACGGCCAGATTTTGGCCGCCTCGGCGGACTACCAGACCCTGACCCGGCTCCTGGCGGAGAAGGAAACGGCGGAGGCGCGGCTTTCCGATCTGATGGAGCGGTGGGAGGCCGCCTCCGAGGCGCTGGACGGTTGACAGACCGGCAAGGAAGTCCGATCAAGAGAGAAAGGGGAAACGCCATGACGAAGAAGAAAAACAAGGGAAAGCTGCTCTTCAACGCGCTGATGTTCCTCACCGGCGCGGCGCTGGGCGTGGCCATCGATGTGCTGTACCTGATCCCCGCGTTGGAGGCCGGGGAATCCTTTGACACTGTTATGTTAACCGCTTTCGGCTATCTGGTCCTCCTTCTCCTGGCTTATTTTATCCAGCTTGTGATCCACGAGGCGGGGCATTTGGTGTTTGGGCTGCTGACGGGCTACCGCTTCCTTTCCTTCCGGGTGGGGAGCCTGATCCTGGTCAAGCGCCCGGAGGGGCTCCGCCTGTGCCGCTATGCCCTGGCGGGCACCGCCGGACAGTGCCTTTTGTCCCCGCCGGAGCTGGTAGACGGGCGGATGCCTGTGCTCCTCTACAATTTGGGAGGCGTACTGCTCAACCTGATCACCGGGGCGCTGTTTCTGGGCCTGAGCTTCCTGGCCCCCGGGACCCTGCCGGGGGTCTGCCTGGGGCTGCTGGCCCTGACCGGGGCGGCCACCGCCCTGCTGAACGGGATCCCTATCCACACCCCCCAGGTGGATAACGACGGCTATAACGCGCTGGCCCTGGCCAGGGACCGGGAGGCCGTGCGGGCCTTTTGGGCCCAGATGAAGTGTGCGGAGCAGACCGCCCTGGGCCGCCGGCTGAGGGATCTGCCGGAGGAATGGTTCCAGGTCTCGCCGGAGGCCATGGCCAAAAGCGCCTTGTCCGCCACGGTGGGGGCCCTTGCCTGCAACCGGCTGCTGGACGGCGGGGATGTGGACGGGACCGCCCAGGCCATTGACCGGCTCCTGTCCTCGGACTCCGCCCTGGCGGGGGTCCACCGGAACCTGCTGCTTTTGGACCGGGTGTACTGCTCCCTGCTTCGGGAGGACGGGCTGGAAACGGCGCCCATCCTGGAGGACCGGCAGATGCGGTCCTTCCGCCGGTCCATGGCACGCTCCATCAGCGTGCTGCGGACGGAGTATGCCAACGCCCTCCTGGGCAAAAATGACCCCAAAGGGGCGGAAAAACGGAAGATTCAGTTTGAAAAGGCGGCCAAGGCCCATCCCTATCCCGGCGATGTGGCATCGGAGCGGGCGCTGGTGGCCCTGGTCGAGGCAAAATACAACAAAAGGAGCGAACTTCATGAGTAGCTGCAACGGTAACTGTTCCGCCTGCGCCTCCGACTGCGGGGACCGGAAGGCGGAGAGCCTGCTTGCCAAGGCAAATCCCAAGTCCAAGGTCAAGAAGGTGATCGCCGTCATCTCCGGAAAGGGCGGCGTGGGCAAAAGCACTGTCACCTCCCTTTTGGCGGTGGCCCTGACCCGGCAGGGGCAGAAGGTGGGCATTTTGGACGCGGACATCACCGGCCCCTCGGCGCCCACGGCCTTTGGCGTCACCGAGTGCCGGGGCTCCGACGGGGAGGGACTGTATCCCGCCCTGAGCCGGACGGGGATCCAGATCATGTCCATCAATCTGCTGCTGGACAACGCCACGGACCCGGTGGTCTGGCGGGGCCCGGTGATCGCCGGGGCGGTGAAGCAGTTCTGGACCGACGTGGTCTGGGAGGATGTGGACTGCCTGCTGGTGGATATGCCCCCCGGCACCGGCGACGTGCCTCTGACCGTGTTCCAAAGCCTGCCGGTGGACGCCGCCGTCATCGTCACCAGCCCCCAGGACCTGGTGAGCATGATCGTGGCCAAGGCGGTGAAGATGGCGAACATGATGCACATCCCCGTCCTGGGCTTTGTGGAGAATTACAGCTATCTGACCTGCCCGGACTGCGGCCGGAAGATCGAAGTCTTCGGCCCCTCCCGCCTGGAGGAGGTGGCGGAGGCGTTCCGGGTGCCCATCCTGGCCCGGCTCCCCATCCGGCCGGAGCTGGCGGAGCAGTACGACAGCGGCTTGATGGAGACGGCGGATACCGACGCTCTGGCCCAGGCGGTCCAGGCCATTTTGGCATTGTAAATTTTGTGCAAAATCCGCTGGAATTTCTTTACAATTCTCCGGCGGCGTGGTAAAATAACCACAGAAACCTACGGGAGGTTAAGACATGATTCGTGCGATCGTTGGCGCCAACTGGGGCGACGAGGGCAAGGGGAAGATCACAGACGTTCTGGCCAAGGACGCGGACGTGGTGGTCCGTTTCCAGGGCGGGAGCAACGCGGGCCACACCATTGTGAACCAATACGGCCGCTTTGCCCTCCATCAGCTTCCCAGCGGTGTGTTCTATGACCATACCACCAACATCATTGGCAACGGCGTTGCCCTGGATCTGGGCAAATTTTTGAAAGAGACCGCCTCCCTGGCGGAGGCCGGGGTGCGGCCCAAGCTGCTGGTGTCGGACCGGGTCCAGGTGGTCATGCCCTACCACATTCTCTTCGACGAGTACGAGGAGGCCCGGCTGGCGGGGAAGTCCTTCGGCTCCACCAAGTCCGGCATCGCCCCCTTCTATTCCGATAAATACGCCAAGATCGGCTTCCAGCTCTGCGAGCTCTTTGACGAGGACTATTTTCTGGACAAGCTGGACCGGGTCCTGACATCCAAAAACGTCACCTTGAAGTACCTCTACGGCAAGCCGGAGCTCTCCGCCAAGGAGATCCTGGAGGCCATGCGGCCCCTGCGAGACGGGGTGGCTCCCTATGTGGCGGACACCTTCCAGTTCCTCCGCCAGGCCCGGGCCGAGGGGAAGACCATCCTCCTGGAAGGTCAGCTCGGCTCCATGAAGGACCCGGACCACGGCATCTACCCCATGGTCACCTCCTCCTCCACCCTGGCGGGCTACGGGGCCATCGGCGCGGGTCTGCCGCCCTATGAGATCAAGGACATCATCTGCGTGGTGAAGGCCTACTCCTCCGCCGTGGGGGCCGGCGCTTTCGTCAGCGAGATCTTTGGCGAGGAGGCCCAGACCCTCCGGGTCCACGGCGGGGACAAGGGCGAATTTGGTGCCACCACCGGCCGGCCCCGCCGGATGGGCTGGTTTGACTGCGTCGCCACCCGCTACGGCGTCCAGATCCAGGGAGCCACCCAGGTGGCCCTGACGGTGGTGGACGCGCTGGGGTATCTGGACGAGATCCCCGTCTGCGTGGGCTACCAGGTGGACGGCGGGACCCTGGTCAATTTCCCCACGACCCCCACTCTGGAGCGCTGCAAGCCGGTGCTGCGGACCTTCCCCGGCTGGAAGCAGGACATCCGGGGCATTCGCCGCTACCAGGACCTGCCCAAAGCCTGCCGGGACTATGTGGAGTTCATCGAGTCCCAGATCGGCGTCCCCATCACCATGGTCTCCAACGGCCCCGGCCGGGAGGAGATCCTCTATCGATGATATGGCCCGCCGGACGGCAACCGTCCGGCGGGGATTTTTTTCGAAAGAGTAGAAAACTGTCCATTTATCATTCAAAAAGGCTATAGAAAAATCTGACGGAAATTGTCCCTAAAATTTGGTGGAAATTATTGCTTGCAAAGGAACGCGGCGGCCCGTATAATAATTACGGTTAAGTTGTTATGTAAATTATCGACGGGCCTGCCCCGCCGTTCGGGAGAGAGATAGATAGGCGGAGATTCCATGCAGTTCAGCTTGCAGTTCAACAGTATCGGCTTTCTGTGCGTCTTCCTGCCGGTGTTCCTGGCAGTCTATTATATTGTCCCCGCCGCGTGGCGGAAATATGTTTTGATCCTGGGAAGCGTCCTGTTTTACGCCTTTTCCGGGGAGCGGTCCCTGCTTTGGCTGGGACTTCTGCTGGCGGCGGCCTTGGGGACCTATTTCCTGGGCCTCTGGCTGGGAAAGGGCGGGGGACCCTGGGTCCTGGGGATCTCCCTGGGGATCCTGGGGGGCACCCTGGCGTTTTTCAAGCTGTATCAGGGCGGGACCTGGCTCCCGGCGGGAATGAGCTTCTACCTGTTCCAGATGGCGGCGTACCTGATCGACGTCTTCCGGGGCCGGCTTCGGGCGGAGGGAGGACTGGCGGAGTATGTTTCCGGCGTGGTCATGTTTCCAAAACTCCTGTCGGGCCCCCTTGTCTCGCCGGCAAGCCTCCAGTATCAGGCCAGCCATCCCCAATATCGCTTGGATCAGGTCCACTTTGGACTGGGAGAGCTGATTTTGGGGCTGAGCCTGAAGGTCATTTTGGGCGACCGGCTGGGAGGGCTCTGGACCCAGGCAAAGATGGTGGGATATGAGAGCATTTCGACGCCCTTTGCCTGGATGGCCCTTTTGGCCTTCGCGCTGCGGCTGTACCTGGATTTCTGGGGCTACAGCCTCATGGCCATGGGCTTGGGACGGATGCTGGGCTACCACCTGCCCAGGAATTTCCGGGAGCCCTACACCGCCAAGACCGTGTCCGATTTCTACCGCCGCTGGCACGTGACGCTGAACGCCTGGTTTCGGGAGTATCTGTACATTCCCCTGGGCGGCAGCCGGAAGGGGACCTACCGGACGATCCTGAACCTGGCGGTCGTCTGGGCCGCGACCGGGTTTTGGCACGGCGTTGGAGGAAATTATCTGATCTGGGCCGCCTTTTTGTGGCTAATGATCGTGGTGGAACGGCTGTGGACCGGCCCCTGGCTGGAAAAAAGCCGGGTGGCGGGCCATGTGTATACCGTGTTTGTGATCCTGCTGAGCTGGGTGCCCTTCGCCATCGGCGATCTCGGGCAGATGACCATCTTCCTGGGCAGGCTCTTCGGCCTGGGAGGACCGGCGCTGAATCCCTGGGATTTTTGGCAGCTTTTGACGCAATATGGCGGCCTCCTGGCGGCGGGACTCCTGCTGGCCACGCCCCTGCCCAGGAGAGTGTGGCAGGCGCTCAGGGGGAGCTGGGCGGCGGATGCGGCGCTGTTTCTTCTGTTTTGGGCGGTGGTCTATTTTATGGCCACCTCGGCCCAGGACCCCTTCCAGTATTTTCAGTTTTGAGGCTTGGATATGAAAAAGAGATATCTGGCGCTGTTGTGCGCCATTGGCATCACCCTGGCGCTGGTGACCATGACCGGGGTCTATTTGAAATTCATTGTCCTGCTGCCCCTGGGGCTGGGGCAGGACGAGTACGCGGTGGCGCTGCCCTTCCGCCTGCTGACGGATGAGGGTCTGCGCTACGCCTTGCGGCTGGCCCAGACGCCTACGGAGCCGCCCACCAGCGCGCCCACGGTGGCGCCTACCACCGCCCCAACCACGCCCCCCACCACCGAACCGACGGCGGCGCCTACGACCGAACCGACCACGGCGCCCACCATGGAGCCCACCGCCGCGCCCACCACGGAGCCCACGACGGCCCCGACTACGGAGTCCACGACCGAGGAGACGCTGACGCCCACGGCTCCGCCCACCCAGCCCCCCGTCACCGGGGAGACCTGGCGCTTCATCGATCCGGAGATCGACTTCGCGGCCCTGGGGAAGGGGGACGCCTGGTTTGACGACGTGCTCTTCGTCGGGGATTCCCGGGTGGTGGGTTTCCGGGACTATGCCCGCACCGGCGGGGCGGAGTACTTCTGCAACGTGGGCCTCACGGTGTTCCAGGTCATGGGCGGCACCCAGTGCGGGGACCGGGGCTTCGAGGCCCAAAGTCTGAAGACCCTCCTGACGAACCGGCGCTATGGGAAGGTCATCATCAGCCTGGGCATCAACGAGTGCGGCTACCCCCTATCCACGTTCCTGTCGGCCTATGGGGAGCTGGTGGAGATGGTCCAGACCCTCCAGCCCGGAGCAAAGATCATCCTCCAGGGCATCCTGGGGGTGACCAGGAACTACGCCGGCAGCCGGAGCTATTTCTACCCGGAGAATCTGCACCGCTTTAACGAGGGGATCCAGGGCTTTGTCGGTGGGAACATCTACTACATCGATCCCAACACCCTGTTCTCGGACCCGGACGGCTATCTCTACACCGCCGTCACCGGCGATGGCTGCCACCCCACCGGCAAATACTACCGGATGTGGGCGGACTGGATCAGCTACGCAATTGCCCAGCAGGGGATCTGAACTGAAAATAGAAACAAGGACCTGCCTTTGGCGCGGATCGCGCCCGGTAAGGAAAAATCATCCAGCCGATACTCACGCGAGTACCGGCTGGATTTTGTCATACCTGCTGGGGAGAAGCTATCCCTCACGGAGCGTCTCGTAGAAGGAATAATCCACAAGACCCTTCATCTTTTCCAATGCCCCCGCCGCCAATTCCTTGACCATCAGGCAGTCGGGATCTGGCAGATGGACCCCAGGGCTGGCTTCGATCCCGTACCGGCAGCTTGTCTGAAACCCCCGGGAGCGATAATTCCGGGGATCGCCCTCCACAAGGACCGCCTGAAATCCCAGGCTCCTTGCCTTTTCAAACCCGTATTCCAGAAGCTCCTTGGAAATGTGCCGCCGCTGCAATTCTGTCTTTACCGCCACGGGACTCAGCAAAAGCAGCTCGTTTTCATACCGGCCCTCCAAATGAAAGCGGGAAAACATGGCGTACCCAATGACCGCATCCTGCTCATTGACCATGATCAGCTCCAGCTCCGGGACATAGTACTTTTTGGCTCGGATCTCCTCCACCAATCGCCGGACCAGCCTGCCTTCCCCGGCGTTTTCGTGGTCGGTAAAGACCTTTTCCACCAGCTCCAAGGCAGCGGTTCGATACCGCTGTGAACAAGGTTTTATGATTCGTTCCATTTCGCGCCTCCGTCTATTTTTGTGCTGGGAAAAGGATAGCACATCCGTTTGCCCCAATCAAGCAACTACACCCTTGCGAAACGAACGGTAGAAAAGAGCGGCGCACCGCTTCGCGGTGTGCCGCCCGGGCCTAAGCCTTGTGTGTTGAAAGGATCTTATAGATCCCCTGGGGGGAAACGTGGTACCGTTCCGACAGCCGCTTGACAGATACGCCGTTTTGATATTCGCGGCGGATCTCCGCATTTCTTTCCGCCAGCATAGAGCGGGTGGCGGTTTTCTCTCCCCACTTTTTCCGGTTCCCGGTCAGCCGGGGGATATACAGATACTCGCCGTCAACGTAATTCTGGATCTGCCTTAACAGCTCTTTGGGAAGCAGCGCGCTTCCATTTTGATAGCCCATCGCAGCGCCTCCAAATAATATCGTTATTTGAAAGGGCATAGGCTATTCGCGTCACGCGTCAGCCTATGCCGCGCGAAACGCCCTCCTACGGATCAAATTACGCAAACAATTACCCTCCTGATTGAGAATACCACCGCACGATTCGCGGCTGCCGTCTTAGATTTGCGAATACGCCTGCGGGCCATGCGGGAAACGGCCCCGGCCTACAAGACCTGATGCACCAGATACCAGACGATAGCCAAGATCACCAGCAGCGGTACATAGGCGACTAGGGCGGCGCTGGCGATGGACACCACGGTGACGCCGATGGAATTGAGCGCGTACACCAGGGCGCAGAGCAGGGCGGTGGTCAGCATGGCCTTGGACAGCTCCTTGCCGACAAGCGTCGAAAAGAAGAAGGTGTACAGCGCCCCAATGACGGGGTTGACGCTGGCAATGGCCAGACCCACCAGCATTTTCAGCGCCCCCACCGCCAGCATCAGCACCAGCAGTCCCAGCAGGACCATGGGCGCATAAGTCTGGATGCCCTCGGGGACGAAATGGGTCAGCAGGGCCAGGACCGCCAGATGGAGCAGCATACCCACCGCCACCGTCAGGCAGCGGAAGAAGAGCCAACTGAGCAGCCCCTTCCCGTCGGGCAGCCAGGTGTCCACCAGGTTGATGAGGAAGGCCAGAATGACCATGCTCAACACCTGGGAGCAGATGGCGGGGAACGCGGTCCCGTGAAAAGAGAAGATGACCAACTGGTCTCCCACGATGTTCACAAAGGGCAGGGGGGAGAGAATGACTTGAAATTCCGCTCCGGCGCTGTACAGCGCCACACTGGCGGCGTAGATGAACAGGATCCCCACGGCCGCGGAGACGGCGTGATTTAATCCGGACCTGCGGCCGAAGAGCACCCGTCCTACCAGGCCCAGCAGAAAACTGCCCAGGATGGCGATCAGGGACGCCTGCAAAAACAGCTCGATATCCAGGCCCTCAAAATTGCTCAGAAAATCCAAGGGTCTACCTCCATGAAAAACGCACGGTGGCCCCGCGAAAGGCGGGGCCACGAATGGGCAAAGAAAATTACTTCATCTCGGCCTCGGCGCCGGCTTCCTTCAGATCGTTGACCAGCTTCTCCGCGTCCTCCTTGGAGATGCCTTCCTTCAGGGTCTTGGGGCAGTTGTCGACCAGCTCCTTGGCGTCCTTCAGGCCCAGGCCGGTGACGGCGCGGACGACCTTGATAACGCCCAGCTTGGAGGCACCGGGGGACTTCAGAATGACGTCGAACTCGGTCTTCTCCTCCTCAACGGGAGCGGCGGCGACAGCGGGGCCGGCAACAGCGGCGGCAGCGGCGGAAACGCCGAAAACTTCCTCCAGGGTATGGACCAGCTCGGACAGCTCCAGCACGGTCAGGCCCTTGACTTCCTCAACGAGAGCAGTGATCTTTTCACTCGCCATGGTTATTTTCCTCCTAAAAAAGTATAATTTGATAGAGTGGATCGGTGGGGACCGTTACGCCTCGGGGGCGGCTTCTTCGGTCTTTGGGCCTTCCTTCTGCTCCCGGATCTGATCCAGGACGAAAGCCAGGCTGGAAATGGGCGCCAGGAAGGTGCCGAGCACCTGGGCCACCAGGGCGTTCTTGCTGGGCAGCTCACCGAAGCCGCCGAGCTGATCCGCGGTAAGGACGGAACCCTCGACGATGCCGCCTTTGATGGTCAGGATATTCTTGTTCTTTCTGGCAAACTCGCAGACGATGCGGGCGGGGGCGATGGGATCGCCGGTGGTGCAGGCCATCGCGGTGGTACCGTTGAGGACCTCGTCAAAGTTGTAACCGGCGTTGCGGGCTGCGAACCGGGTCAGGGTGTTCTTGACGATGGCGTATTCCACGCCGGCCTCCCGGAACTGCTGCCGCAGGTTGGTATCCTGGGCCACGGTGATCCCCTTGTAGTCCACGAACACCACGGAGGTAGACTCCTTCATCTTCCCGGTCAGGGTCTCGACGACGGCCTTCTTGCTCTCCAGAACCTTTGCGTTAGGCATTGCATTTTTCACCTCCAAGAAAAAAGTCTTTCCGCCACAAGACAGAAAGACACGCAAAACGAAGCTTTATGCGCGCCTCGGCAGGATTTACGGCGGGAAAGCCACCTGCTGTCTCTGGCAACTTCCCAATTATAGCAAAAAGCCCCTGAATTGTCAAGGGCTTTTTCGCGGATTTTGATGGGATTTTAATCGTTCCTTCTCCGGCCGCCAAAGAGCAGGATCAGCCGGAAAAGCTGGGCGAAGGACACGGCGGTGGCGGCCACGTAGGTCATGGCGGCGGCCCGGAGGGTGGCCCGGGCACCCCGCTGCTCCTCCTCGGTGAGCAGGCCCGCCTGGTCGATGGTCACCAGGGCCCGGCGGCTGGCGTTGAACTCCACCGGCAGGGTCACGAGCTGGAAGACCAGGGACAGGGCAAAGCAGGCAATGCCCAGGTCCACAAAGAAGTAGGACACATTCCCCAGGAATCCAAAGAGCAGACCGATCAAAATCAGGGGCATGGCAAGCTGGGAGCCAATGTTGGTGATGGGGATGATGATGGCCCGGAGCTTGATGGGGACGTAGCCCACGGCGTACTGCACCGCGTGGCCGGCCTCGTGGCTGGCGACGCCGATGGCGGCGGTGGAGGCGTTGTCGTAGACCCCGTCGGACAGGCGGATGACGTTGGTTTTGGGGTCATAGTGGTCCGTCAGGTTTCCGGCGACCCGCTCGATCCGGACGCCCTGGACTCCGTTGGCCCGGAGGACCCGCTGGGCGGCCTCGGCCCCGGTGATGTGGCGCGTGGACAACTGCTGGGAGTATTTCTTGAAGGTGCTGTTGACCCGCCAGCTTGCAAACAGGGACAGCAGGATGCAGGGCAGCACGATGACAAGATAGGTCCAGTCAAAATAGGGATAGTAATAATATGGCATGGCGCAGCCTCCCTTTCCATAGGATTCTTTACCCATATTATACCCCCATCGGAGAAAAAAGGCAAGGAAGGAAAGGGAAAAAACCGTTCTATTTGTGTAAATTCCGCCGCCGGAGCCCTTGCGCCCCACAAAGGGCTGGACATTTGACAAAAAATCTGATAAACTAAACCTAACTGCGGCCGATCGCCCATGGCCGTGGGACCGGGAAGATCCGGTGAGATTTTTCCGCGGCCCTGGGCAAAATGAAAAGGAGGGACCAAGGATGGCGCTGCTGTACCTGCTGGAAAGGATCCGCCTGCCCGGCCTCAACGAGTTGATGCTTGCTGTCACCGAGCTGGGGGACGAGACGGCGTTTTTGGTCATTGCCCTGACCTTTTTCTGGTGTGTGGACAAACGGCGGGGATACTATATCCTCTCCGTGGGTTTCCTGGGGACCCTGGCGAATCAGTTTTTGAAGCTGCTGTTCCGGGTGCCCAGGCCATGGGTCCTGGACGAGAATTTTACGATTTTGGAGCCCGCCCGGGCGGGGGCCGGGGGGTACAGCTTCCCCAGCGGCCACACCCAGAGCTCCGTGGGCGTCTTCGGGGCCATCGCCTACACCACCAAAAAGCCTTGGCTCCGCTGGACCTGTGTGGCCGTTGCCGTGCTGGTGCCCTTTTCCCGGATGTACCTGGGGGTCCACACGCCCTACGACGTGGGAGCCGCCGCGTTGATGGCGGTGGCGCTGATCTTCGCCCTGAGGCCCGTCGCGGAAGGGAAGGGCATCCCATGGCTGATCCTGGGCATGACGGCCTGCGCCGGGGCGTATCTTGCCTATGTGGAGCTGTTTCCCTTCCCAGCGGATGTGGACCCGGAGAACCTGGCCTCCGGGGTAAAGAACGCCTACACCCTCTTTGGGGCGGTGCTGGGGCTGAACCTGGTGTACTGGGCCGACGAGAAGTGGCTCCACTTCCCGGAGAGGGCGGTCTGGTGGGCCCAGCTCCTGAAGGTCGCCGGGGGCCTGGCGGCGGTGCTGCTGGTGAAGGAGGGGCTCAAGCCCATTTTGGCCCTGATCTTGCCGGGCAGTCAGGCGGCTACCGCCATTCGCTACTTTGTGGTGGTCCTGGCGGCGGGGATCGCCTGGCCCATGACCTTCCCCTGGTTCGCGGCCCTGGGGAGGAAGAAAGCGGAGGAAGCGCTATGAATTACGCGGAGATCAAAAATTGCGACATCGCCAACGGCCCCGGGGTGCGGATTAGCCTCTTTGTCTCGGGCTGCACCCACCACTGCAAGGGCTGCTTCAACGAGGTGGCCTGGGATTTTGGCTACGGTCAGCCCTTTACCCAGGAGACCATCGACTACATCCTCCGCCTCGCCGCCCCGGACTACATTCAGGGATTGACCCTGCTGGGCGGGGAGCCCTTGGAGCCGGAGAACCAGGGCCCGGTGCTGGAGCTGCTGCGGCAGTTCCACGCCAAGTATCCGAAGAAGAGCGTCTGGGGCTTCACGGGCTTCCTCTTCGACCGGGACCTGCTGGCCCGCCAGGGGGAGACCGGCGCGGTGACCCGGGAGCTGTTGCGCCACCTGGATGTGCTGGTGGACGGCCCATTTGTAGAGGAAAAGAAGGATCTGATGCTCCGGTTCCGGGGCTCGTCCAATCAGCGGTTGATCGACGTGCCCGCCTCTCTGGCCCAGGACCGGGTGGTCCTCTGGTCCGATTGGCAGGGCGACGGAAGGGGGATGCGGACATGACGCTCATAAAAGTGAAAAAGCTCCGTCCCGGCGCGGTCCTGCCCACCTATGGCTCCGCCGGCGCGGCGGGGGCGGATCTCTACGCCTGCCTGGACGCGCCCCTGACCCTTGCCCCCGGGGAGGCGGCCTGGGTCCCGACGGGCCTGGCCATGGAGATCCCGGAGGGCTACGTGGGCCTGGTCTGCGCCCGCAGCGGCCTGGCCTGCCGCCGGGGGGTTGCCCCGGCCAACAAGGTGGGGGTCATTGACAGCGACTACCGGGGGGAGTGTACCGTGGTCCTCCGCAACGAGAGCGGGGAGCCCCAAACCCTGGCCCCCGGGGAGCGGATCGCCCAGATGCTCCTGGTCCCGGTGGTGACGCCCGGGTTTCAGGAGGCGGAGAGTCTGTCCGACACCGGCCGGGGGAGCGGAGGATTTGGCTCCACCGGACGCTAAGCGCAAAAAAAGTCAAAATTCTGTGGTTTTGACTATATACTTTTTCCGCAAAATTCCTTATAATAAAAGGGTCTGCGGAAAAGCTCCCCGACAGCGGGGCCTTTGAAAATGGGAGAGAGTATGGATATTTTTGCGATCATCAAGCTGCTGGGCGGCTTGGCAATGTTCCTCTACGGCGTAGAGATCATGGGCGACGGCCTAAAAAACAGCTCCGGCGAGACGCTGAAGCGGGTCCTGGAGCGGGTGACGGGCAATCCCCTGGTGGGCGTCCTCACCGGCACCCTGGTGACGGCGGTGATCCAGAGCTCCACCGCCACCATCGTCCTCACTGTGGCGCTGATCGGCGCGGGGGTGCTGTCCCTGCGGCAGGCGGTTTCCATCGTCCTGGGCGCCAATATCGGCACCACCGTCACCGCCCAGATCATCCGGCTCATGGACATCGACGCCGGCGGGAATCTGTTTCTGGAGTTCTGCAAGCCGGCCAACCTGGCCCCCGTGGCCATGGTGGTGGGCATTGTGCTCATCATGTTTGTCAAGCGCAACGGGGCGAAGACCGTGGGCGATATCTTCATCGGCTTCGGCATCCTCTTTTCCGGCTTGATGAACATGACCGCCGCGGTGGAGCCCCTGTCGGAATCCGCTGCGTTCGCCAGCGTCCTGTCCCAGTTCGCGGACATCCCCATCCTGGGCATCGTCATTGGCCTGGTGCTGACGGTGATCGTCCAGAGCTCCTCGGCCATGGTCGGTATGCTGCAAGCCCTGTCTTCCACGGGGGCCATGACCTTCTCCATGGTCTATCCCATCATCATGGGCATCAACCTGGGCACCTGCGTCACCACCGCCATGGTCTGCTCCATTGGCGCGTCCAAGGACGCCAAGCGGACCGGCGTGGTCCACATCGCGTTCAATACCATCGGCACTGTGGGCTTTTTGATCGCCATGTCCCTAATGCACCATTTCCAGGTCTTCGGGGCGGGCTTCTGGACCCGGCCGGTGGACAGCGGCGGCATCGCCAATTTCCAGACGGTGTTCAATCTGGTGACCGCCGTCATTCTGCTGCCCTTTACCTCCCAGCTTGTGGCCCTGTCCAAACTCATCGTCCGGGAGGACAAGCCCCAGGAGCAGCCCCATCCGGAGCTTTGGACCCTGGACGAGCACCTGTATATTTCCCCGGCGGTGGCCGTCAGCGAGGCCACCAAGGCCGTGGCCGCCATGGGCCAGGTGGCGAAGGAAAACTTTGCCCGCTGCTACGCCCTGCTGGATCAGTATGACCCCTCGGTGCTGGACAAGATCAACGCCGAGGAGGAGACGCTGGACAAATTTGCCGACCAGTCCGACCGATTCTTCATTGGCCTTTCCAAGGTGGTGGAGACGGAGGCCGACGACCGGCAGCTCGATATGCTGATGCAGACCGTGCCCTGCTTTGAACGTATCGGCGACTACGCAACCAATCTCATGGAGCTGGCCCAAAATCTGAACGAAAAGGGCGTCGAGCTGTCCACCGTCGCCAAGAAGGAGCTGGCCCTCATCGGCGGCGCGGTGCGCGAGATCCTGGACATCACCGTCAACGCCATGGCGACCGACAATAACCACACCGCCAAGGCCATTGAGCCCCTGGAGGAGGTCATTGACGACATGGTGATGATCCTCCGCGCCCGGCATACCAAGCGTTTGAAAGCCGGCGACTGCAATGTGGACTCGGGCCTGGTGTTCATGGAGACTCTGACCTATTTAGAGCGTGCCTCGGACCAGTGTTCCTCCGTGGCGTTGATGATGCTGGCGAGGAACAACAAGGCCATTCTGCTGAATCACGCCGCCTATCTGCGGGAGATCCACCAGGGCAACGACGCGGCCTACCGCGCCGAATGCGACCGCCGCCGGAAGCAGTATATCGCGCCGCTGAAGGCCATTCAGTAAAGGAAAATACCCCCGGGGGCCGATTTCGGCCCCCATTTTTTCTAAAGAGATAAGGAATTGCCCCCTTCCCAGTTGTATAATAGACAAAGGGCGCTGCAGAGCCCTGCACAGTTAGGAGGACCCCATGGAGAGCGGTGAAAGTAGCTACCGCCGTTACCTAGACGGAGACGAAAGCGCGTTCGAGGAGATCATGCTTGCGTACCGGGACAGTCTGACCTTTTTTATCTACCGCTATGTCCGGGACCTGGACGCGGCGGAGGATATTGCCATCGACGTCTTTACGGATCTGGTCGTCCACCCCAAGCGGTACAATTTTGAGACCAAATTAAAGACCTACCTGTTCATGCTGGGCCGCAGCCGGGCCCTGAACTACATCAAGTGGCGGCAGCGGCGGCAAAAGCTGGAACAGTCGGCGATGCTTCCTGAGGATGAGGAGCTGTCGGAGCGGCTCCACGCCAGCGAGCGGCGGGAGGTGGTCCGCCAGGCCCTTTCCCAGCTCCCGTTGTCCATGCGGGAGGCGGTGGAACTGGTGTATTTCCAGGGCCTGAGCTATCAGGAGGCCGGGAAAATCCTGAAGAAAAACGCCAAGCAGGTGGACAATCTACTCTACCGGGCCAAGGGAGCCCTGCGCTCCCTCCTGGGGAAGGAAGGAGAAGAGCTTCTATGAGAAGCCAAGAGGAATTCAGCGCGGAGGTCTTCCGCCGAGGCGCCCAGCGGAAGAGTCGCCGCCGGAAGACCCGGAATCTGGCGCTGTTGGCGGCGCCCCTGGTGGCAGGGGGGCTGCTGTGGGCAGCGTTCTCCGGGAGCGCGGAAAAGCGATTCAATAATTACCAAGAGGCGGCACCGCTTTCGCTGGAGGCGATGGGGGAAACGATCCTGAGTACCGCTGCCAGCCCTACCCAGAAGACCCGGGAGAATACGCCTACGGACGCCTCCCCTGAGAAAGAGAATCAGGAGTCCGGGCAGCTCTGGCTCCGGGATCCGGCGGGGGAGGAGCTGGTGTATTCGGCGGAGGATGCAGCGGATATTTTGGCGGTCCTGTCCCAGGCCGGGCCGGCGGACAGCGTGCCCAACGCCCCGGAGGCCGCTTTGGAACCGGTGATGCTCCTGGGGATCACCGGTCAGGAGGCGACCTACCGCCTGACCGCCACGGCGCTGTACCGGAACGGAATCTTAATGGACCTGACACTGGACCAGGTGGACGAGCTGTGGGCCCAAGTGGAGGCCCTGCTGCCTACGGAAGGAGGAACGGGAAAATGAAAAACGGGAAGAAAATGCTTTGCTTTGCCCTGATTTTAGGGCTGCTGCTGCCCTGCCTTTCCGGCTGCGCCGCCGCGAACGGAGAGGATCTGATGAAGGGCGCGGTGATCCAGGTGGGCCAGCCCAACCCTTATTTGAGCGAGGCCGGGGACTTCCGGGAGCCCACCATCTATCCGTCCGAAGCGGTTTGGATCGTGGATCAGGCGGGGACGTGCTATGCGTTTGAAAATGGGGAGGCGGAGGACCTCTGCCAGGCCCTTTTGGCGGCGGTACGGGGGGCCGAGCAGTCGGAATATGCCGAGGAGGACCTGCTGACCCGGGAATCCAAGTGGTACCGGATGAAGCTCACCCAGGATGGGGAGGTTTTCAACCTGACCTTGACCCCCTGGACCCTCTACCGGGACGAATACAGCATCTATTTGAGGAACTCCGACGAGGCCCATGACCTCTACCAGCAGGCCCGGGCGCTGATAGCGCGGCAGGACGCCCCCTTTGTGAATGCCCAGATGGCCTTCGCCCTGGACCTGTTCCAGCGGACGGTGAAGGACAATGAAGGGGAAAATGTCCTGGTTTCGCCCATGTCGCTGGCGCTGGCCCTGGCCATGACCGCCAACGGCGCCAAGGGGGAGACCCTTTCCCAGATGGAGGGGCTTTTGGGGCGGGGAATGTCTATTTCGGAGCTGAACGAGGCCTTCAGAAATTATGTTAACCATCTTCCCTCCGGGGAGGATGCCCGCCTCAAGCTGGCCAACGCCATTTGGTTCAAGGATACGCCGGAATTTACCGTGAGCGAGGACTTTTTGGCCGCCAACGCCGCCTACTACGGCGCCGGAGCCTACCGGTCCGCCTTTGACGAGGCCACCCGGAAGGAGATCAACGACTGGGTGAAGGAAAAGACCGACGGCATGATCGACGGCATCCTGGATAAGCCCATTGACAGCGACGCGGTGATGTTCCTGCTCAACGCCCTGGCCTTCGAGGCCAAGTGGCAGGTCCCCTATGAAAAAACCGACGTCTTCGACGCGCCCTTCTATTCTTTCCAGGGGGGCAGCAAAACGGTGGAAATGCTCCCCGGCGGCGGACGGTATTACGAGGACGACGAGGCTGTGGGCGTGGGACTGAACTACCGGGGCGGGGACTATGCCTTTATCGCCCTGATGCCCAAGGAGGGCGTGGATATTCGGGACTATATCGCGGGGCTGGACCCGGCGGAGCTGCTTCAGACCCTGGCCCAGGAATCGGAGACGGCAGTCCACTCCTGGCTGCCCAAATTCAAAATGGAGGGCAGCTACTCCCTGGTGGAGACCCTGGCGGCAATGGGCATCCCCAACGCCTTCCAGGACGCGGATTTTTCCGGCATGGGGCAGAGCCAGGACCCGCTCTACATTGCGGAGGTCCTGCAAAAGACCTTCCTCCAGGTGGATGAGGACGGTACCAAGGCCGCCGCCGCCACCTCGGTGCAGATGAATTTGGAATCCGCGGCGATGGAGCCGGAGCAGGCGATGGAGGTCCACCTGGACCACCCCTTCGTCTATATGATCGTGGACACCAGGACCAATCTGCCGCTGTTCCTTGGCGTGGCGATGGACCTGGGAAAGTGAGGGAAGATCCATGGAAAAGAGAGAAAAATGGGCCATTTTGCTGGCGGTGACCGCCTTTATCGCGGCGTATCTTATCTGCTGCTACATTCCCGCCTGGCGGATCAAGCTGGCGGCGGATCCGCTGACCTATTTTGTGGAGAGCCTGCGGCACATGATGACCCTGAAGCTGGGCATCGCCACCGTGGCGGCCATTGTGGCCGGGATCTGCCCCTATCTGC
Source organism: uncultured Oscillospiraceae bacterium (assembly GCA_947625965.1). Taxonomy (GTDB): domain Bacteria; phylum Bacillota; class Clostridia; order Oscillospirales; family Oscillospiraceae; genus Faecousia. The sequence goes on along the minus strand of CANQQO010000002.1, from coordinate 9,067 downwards.
TGCCCCGGCGGGAGGAAACCTGAGTTCCCGCGCTGCCCATGAGGCCGGGCAGCGCACGGAAACGGCCGCCCCCAATTTTGGGGGCGGCCAAACCGCCGGGAACCCTTGGAGGCTTCCGGCAAGAAAGAACAGACGAAAAGCCCGCCCGTGGGTCCTCCACGGGCGGAAAGCTTTATTATTGCTCCAGGGCGGCCTTGACGAAGCCGTAGAACAGGGGATGGGGCCGGTCGGGGCGGCTCTTGAACTCGGGGTGGAATTGGCAGCCCACGAACCAGGGGTGGTCCGGCAGCTCCACCATTTCCACCAGACGCCCGTCCGGGGACAGCCCCGCCAGGAGCAGTCCCTTTTCCGTCAGGGCGGCGCGGAAGTCGTTGTTGAATTCGTAGCGGTGGCGGTGCCGCTCGGAGATGTCCTGCCCGCCGTAGAGGGAAAGAGCCTTGCTCCTTTCGTCCAGACGGCAGGGGTACTTGCCCAGCCGCATGGTGCCGCCCTTGGCGGTGATGTGGACCTGGTCGGGCATCAGATCCACCACGGGGTAGGGGGTCTTGGGGTCAAATTCCGAGGAATGGGCCCCCTCCAGGCCGCAGGCGTGGCGGGCGAACTCGATGACCGCGATCTGCATCCCCAGGCAGATGCCAAAATAGGGAACGCCCTGGGTCCGGGCGTAGTGGGCGGCGGCGATCATGCCCTCGGTGCCCCGGTCCCCGAAGCCCCCGGGGACCAAAATTCCGCCGCAGCCGGCCAGACGCTCCCCGACGTTTTCCAGGGTGACGGTTTCGGAGTCCACCCATTCGATCGTGACGATGGCGTCGTTGGCGGTGCCGGCGTGGAACAGTGACTCCACCACCGACAGGTAGGCGTCGTGGAGCTGGGTGTACTTGCCCACCAGGGCGATCTTCACCTGCCGGTGGGCCAGCTTGATCCGCTTGACCATGGTGGCCCAGGCCTCCAGATCCGGGGCGGGGGCGGCCAGGCACAGCTTTTGGCACACAACCCGGTCCAGCCCCTCCCGGGCCAGCATCAGCGGGACCTCGTAGAGGGTGGAGGCGGTGGCGTTTTGAATGACGCACTCCGTGGGGACGTTGCAGAACAGGCTGATCTTCCGCCGGATCTCCTCGGAGAAGGGCACGTCGCTGCGGCACACCAGCACATCCGGCTGGATGCCGATGGACAGCAGCTCCTTGACGGAGTGCTGGGTGGGCTTGGACTTGAGCTCGTCGGAGCCGGGGATCTGGACGATGAGGGGCACGTGGATGAACAGCACGTTCTGCCGCCCCTGCTCCGCCGCGATCTGCCGGATGGCCTCCAGGAAGGGCTGGGATTCGATATCACCCACAGTGCCGCCGATCTCGGAGATCACCACATCCACATCCGGCCCCTGCATGGAGTAGATCTGCCGCTTGATCTCGTCGGTGATGTGGGGGATGATCTGCACCGTCCGGCCCAGATAGCCCCCCTCCCGCTCCCGATTCAGCACATTCCAGTAGATCTTCCCGGCGGAGACCGAGGCGTTGGCGGTGAGGCTCTCGTCCACAAAGCGCTCATAGTGGCCCAGATCCAGATCCGTCTCGGCTCCGTCGTCGGTGACGAAGACCTCCCCGTGCTGGTAGGGGCTCATGGTCCCCGGGTCCACGTTTAGGTAGGGGTCCAGCTTTTGATTTCTTACCCGCAGGCCCCGCTGCTTCAGCAGCCGCCCCAGGGAGGCGGCGCAGATGCCCTTGCCCAGGCCCGAGACGACGCCGCCGGTGATGAAGATGAATTTCATAATGTCCTCCTTGGCAAACGCCGAAGCCCCCTGGATCGAGAGGGGGCTTCGCGTATCGTTTTTGGATCAGTAGAACAGCAGATCAGAGTAGGTGGGGTAGGGCCAGTAGCTCTTGTCGGTGAGCCGTTCCAGCTCGTCGGCGTCCGCCCGGACGCTCTCCATCTGGGGCAGGATCACGCTGTGGTAGTAGTTGGCGGCGTCCTCCACGGAGCTCGTGGGGGCGACTTCGATGTCGTGGGCCAGCTTCTCGCACTTGTCGTAGGCCCGGTCGGTGGCGGCGGAGAGGCGGGACAGGAGGGACTTCTCGGCCTTGCTGGTCACGCCCATGGCGGCTTTCCCGGCGGCGGTGGCGCAGAGGGCACCGGCGTACTTGGAGGCGGCGGGGAGGATCAGCTTCCGCAGCATATCCACGCAGGTCATCGCCTCGATGTGGAGGATCTTGGCGTAGGTCTCCAGGTGGATCTTGTACCGGGCCCGGTACTCGGCCTCGGTGAAGATGCCGTGCTTGGTCACCAGGGCCAGGTTTTTGGGGCTGATGTAGGCCGGCAGGGCCTCGGCGGTGGAGCGCAGATTGCTCAGGCCCCGCTTCTCGGCCTCGATGGGCCAATCGGCGGAGTAGCCATTGCCGTTGAAGATGATCCGCTGATGCTTGGTCAGGGCCTCCCGGACCAGGTCGTGGAGGGCGGTGTCGAAGTCGGGGGCGGCCTCCAGCACATCCGCGAATTTGCCCAACTCCTCGGCCATGATGGTGTTCAGCACGATGTTGGGCCCGGCGATGGACTGGGAGGAGCCCAGCATCCGGAACTCGAATTTGTTGCCGGTGAAGGCCACGGGGCTGGTCCGGTTCCGGTCGGTGGTGTCCTTGGGGATGGAGGGGAGGACGTCCACACCGATGCGGAGCATACTCTTTTCCAGGTCGGTGTAGCTGGCGCCGTTGATGATGGAGTCCACCACGGCGTTGAGCTCGTCGCCCAGGAAAATGGAGATGATGGCGGGCGGGGCCTCGTTGGCGCCCAGCCGGTGGTCGTTGCCGGCGGAGGCCACGGTGCAGCGGAGCAGGTCCTGATACTCGTCCACGCCCTGGATGAAGGCCGCCAGGAACACCAGGAACTGGGCGTTCTGAGCGGGGGTCTTGCCCGGGCTGAACAGATTCTTGCCGGTGTCGGTGCCCAGGGACCAGTTGTTGTGCTTGCCGGAGCCGTTGACGCCGTCGAAGGGCTTCTCGTGGAGCAGGCACACCAGATTGTGCTTGGCGGCGCACTTCTTCATGATCTCCATGACGAGCTGGTTGGCGTCGCAGGCGGTGTTGGCGTCGGAGTAGATGGGGGCCATCTCATGCTGGCAGGGGGCCACCTCGTTGTGCTTGGTCTTGGACAGGATGCCCAGCCGCCAGAGCTGCTCGTCCAGGTCCTTCATATAGTTGGAGACTCGGGTGCGGATGGTGCCGAAGTAGTGATCCTCCAACTCCTGGCCCTTGGGGGGCATGGCCCCGAAGAGGGTCCGGCCGGTGAGCCGCAGGTCCTCCCGCTGGGCGTACAGGTCCCGGGGGATCAGGAAATACTCCTGTTCCGGCCCCACGGAGGGAGTGACCCGCTTGGTCTTGTCGTCCCCAAAGAGCCGCAGGATCCGGACGGCCTCCCGGGAGACCTCGTCCATGGAGCGCAGCAGGGGCGTCTTCTTGTCCAGGGCCGCGCCGGTATAGGAGAAGAAGCAGGTGGGGATGTAAAGGCTGTTGTCCTTGACAAAGGCAAAGGCGGTGGGGTCCCAGGCGGTGTAGCCCCGGGCCTCGAAGGTGGCCCGCAGGCCGCCGGAGGGGAAAGAGGAGGCATCGGGTTCCCCCCGGACCAGCTCCTTGCCGGAGAATTCCATAATGACCTTGCCGTCCCCGGTGGGGCTGATGAAGGAGTCGTGCTTTTCGGCGGTGATGCCGGTCATGGGCTGGAACCAGTGGGTGAAATGGGTCGCGCCCTTTTCGGTGGCCCAGATCTTCATGGCCTCGGCGATCTCGTTGGCCACGGGAAGCTCCAAAGGCGTCCCGTTCTCGATGCACTTCTTCCAGGCGCAGTAGGTCTCCGGCGCAAGGCGCTGCTTCATGGTCGCCTCGTTGAAAACGTCGCTGCCAAATATCTCGGGTACCTTTACGATGTCGCTCATAATGACCTCCCTTTCTGCTCTGCTGAAAAATGAAAGATTTGAAGTTGGATATTGCATTTCCCTGATCTCCGCCCCGCGGTCCCCGAGGGGCCGCGGGGCCGGAAAAAGAGGAAAACATCAAAAATCACATCCCAATTTTATGCCAAAACCCCGAAAAATGCAAGGCGTGAAAGTAGATAAAAAAGCCGAATCAACCCGGCCCCATTTGTACAATGGCACCAAAAATGCGGAAAAGAAAGAAGAAAAATGAATTTTCACGGAATCGGATATTGCATTTTCCCGAGACAGGGCGTATAATAAAGCTATCTCTCACCCACATGAACGGAAAGGATGATGGACGTGACCCCCTATTCTTGCAAAACGAAAGCCGAGCTGGCCCGGGAGTACGAGAAGGAGCTGGCCCACTTTGAAGCCTGCAAGGCGAAAAAGCTGAAATTGAACATGGCCCGGGGCAAGCCCGCCACGGCCCAACTGGACCTGGTAAGCGGGCTGCTGACGGTCCTGGCTGACCCGAAGGACTGCTACGACGGTGCCATCGACGCGCGGAATTACGGCGAGCTGGCCGGGCTGCCCTGCGCCCGGGCCTACTGGGCGGATATGCTGGCCTGTCGGCCGGAGGAAGTTTTTGTGGGCGGCTGTTCCAGCCTGAGCCTGATGTACGACGTGATCGCCCGGGCCTATTCCCACGGCCTGCTCCACAGCCCCCGGCCCTGGTGCCGGGAGGAGAAGGTGAAATTCCTCTGCCCCAGCCCCGGCTATGACCGGCATTTTACCATCACGGCTTCCTTTGGCTTTGAGCTGGTGCCGGTGGCAATGACCCCGGAGGGCCCGGATATGGACCAGGTGGAGTCCCTGGTGAAGGACCCGTCGGTGAAGGGCATCTGGTGTGTGCCCAAGTATTCCAACCCGGATGGCTTTCTTTATTCCGATGAGACGGTCCGCCGCTTTGCGAAGCTGACGCCGGCCGCCCCGGATTTTACCATCATGTGGGACAACGCCTACTGTGTCCACGAATTTGAAGGGGAGTATGTACCCTTCCTGGATCTGATCGCCCTTTGCCGGGAGGCGGGCAGGCCGGATATGGTGATCGAGTTTGCCTCCACCTCTAAGATCACCTTTGCCGGCGGCGGAATGTCCTGCATTGCCGCCTCCACGGACAACATTGACTATCTCATGAAGCTGTTTTCCGTTCAGATGATCTCCTACGACAAGGTCAATCAGCTCCGCCATGTCCGCTATCTCAAGGACAAGGCCCACACCATCGCGCTGATGAAGCGCCAGGCGGAGATCGTGCGGCCCAAGTTCCATGTGGTCTTCGACTCTCTGGAGCGGGAGATCGACCCCCTGGGCTTCTCCCACTGGAACAGGCCCACCGGCGGCTACTTCATCAGCTTCTACACCCTGCCCGGCACCGCCAAGCGGGCCCTGGCGCTGTGCAAGGAGGCGGGCGTCACCATGACCGGCGCCGGCGCGGCCTTCCCCTACGGGATCGACCCGGAGGACAGCAACATCCGCATCGCCCCCAGTCTGCCCCCTGTGAAGGAGCTGGAGGAAGCCATGGAGGTGTTCTGCACCTGCGTCAAGCTGGCGGCGCTGGAAAAAATGCTGGATCCGAGCTAAAAAAGCCTGCCCCGGCTGCGGCCGGGGCAGAAGTTTATTCACGGGTAAACGCATAATTTTCAAATTTCAGCCGGTCCCCCACGTCCACCCCGAAGGGCAGCAGGGCGATGGCCACCTCGGACTCCACCCCGGTGCCGTCATAGCGGACGATGGCGTAGTCTCCCCGAATATCCACAACGGTACAGAACATTTTTTCCTCCTTTTACAAAACCCGCCCCCGAAACCGGGGGCGGGCCAGCTTGTCAAATCGCCTTTCCGAATTTGCCGTCCGCAGACGGCAAATGGATTTCAATCATTTTTTGCCAGGCGTGTACCTGGCAAAAAATACCTCTCAGGCTGAGAGTGTGCGAGCCGGGGGCTTTGACCCCGGCGAGTGCGCGGTTCAGCCTGCAATCCCCTCCAAATGGAAGCCCAGCGAAGCGGGTTCCATTTGGAAGGCTGTCAAAAACTTTCGTTTTTGACAGCCTCACCCGCCCCCGAAACCGGGGGCGGGCAGTTTCTTGCTTGGTTCTGCCGGGGGCCAGAAGGGAATGGAAATCTGTCGCCTCCGTCAGACGATTCGAAATGATCTTTTGTATCAGGACTACCCGGCGGGAAGGAAGGGGCAACGCTCCCTGCCATCCCGGCGCGGATCGCCTAGAGCGGCACGCCGATTAGTCCTTGTACATCTCGACCAGCTTCAGCAGATGCTCGTAGCGCTCCTTGGCGGCGGCCTCGTTCCTGGCGAACAGGGTGGTGGCCCGCTCCGGGAACTCACGGGTCAGGCGGCTGTACCGGGCCTCGTTCATCAGGAACTCCTGATAGCCGCCCTTGGGGGCCTTGGAGTCCAGAGTGAACTTGCCGGTCTCCTTGGAGGGATCGAAGCGGAACAGGTTCCAGTAACCGCACTCGACAGCCTTCTTCATTTCCTCCTGGCAGTGCATCATGCCGCCCTTGATGGAGTGCATCTCGCAGGGGGCGTAGCCGATGATCAGGGAAGGACCGTGATAAGCCTCGGCCTCGGTGATGGCCTTCAGGGTCTGGGCGGGGTTGGCGCCCATGGCGACCTGGGCCACGTAGATGTAGCCGTAGGACATGGCGATCTCGGACAGGCTCTTCTTCTTAGTCTCCTTACCGGCGGCGGCGAACTGAGCCACCTGGCCGATGTTGGAGGCCTTGGAGGCCTGGCCGCCGGTGTTGGAGTAGACCTCGGTGTCGAAGACGAAGATGTTCACGTCCTTGTTCTGGGCCAGGACATGATCCACGCCGCCGAAGCCGATATCATAGGCCCAGCCGTCGCCGCCGAAGATCCACACGGACTTCTTGGACAGGTACTCCTTCTTGGAGAGGATGTCCTTCACGTCGTCGCAGCAGACCTTGGCTTCCAGGTTGGCGATCAGGGCCTTGGTAGCGGCCTTGTTGGCCTCGCCGTCGTCAAAGGTGTCCAGCCAGGCCTGGCAGGCAGCCTTCCGCTCCTCGTCGCAGGTCTTCTCCATGACGGCCTTGACCTTGTTGGCCAGGGACTCCCGGATGACGGCCTGGGCGGTGTACATACCGAAGCCATGCTCGGCGTTGTCCTCAAACAGGGAGTTGGACCAAGCGGGGCCCTTGCCCTCCTTGTTGGTGCAGTAGGGAGAGGTAGCGGCGGGACCGCCCCAGATGGAGGAGCAGCCGGTGGCGTTGGAGATGTACATCCGGTCGCCGAAGAGCTGGGTCACCAGACGGGCGTAGCTGGTCTCGGCGCAGCCGGCGCAGGAACCGGAGAACTCCAGCATGGGCTGACGGAACTGGCTGCCCTTGACGGTGGAATCCTGAAGCTCCTTCTTCTCGGAGACCTGGTGGACCATGTAGTTGAAGACTTCCTGCTCCTTGAGCTCCTGCTCCTGGGGCACCATGGTGATGGCGTCGGTGGGGCACACGCCGACACAGACGCCGCAGCCCATGCAGTCCAGAGGAGACACGGCCATGGCGAAGGTGTACACACCCTTGCCCTTGCCGGCCTTGACGGGGGCGGTCTTGGTGCCCGCGGGGGCGGCGGCCGCTTCTTCGGCGGTCAGCGCGAAGGGACGGATGGTGGCATGGGGGCAGACATAGGCGCAGTTGTTGCACTGGATGCACTTGCCAGCGTCCCAGCTGGGCACGGTCACGGCCACGCCCCGCTTCTCATAGGCGGCGGCGCCCAGCGCGAACTGGCCGTCCACATAGTCCATGAAGGCGGAGACGGGCAGGCTGTCGCCGTCCATCTTGTCCACGGGGGTCAGGATGTTCTTGACCACCTTGACGGTGTCTTCCGGGCCGGTGAGAACGGTGAGATCCTCGGCGTCCTGGGCGTCGGCCCAGTCGGCGGGCACTTCCACCTTCTCATAGGCGGTGGCGCCGGCGTCGATGGCGTTCCAGTTCTTCTCCACCACGTCCCGGCCCTTCTTCAGGTAGGAGTGCTCGGCGGCGTCCTTCATGTAGGCGATGGCCTCTTCCTCGGGCATGACCTTGGCCAGGGAGAAGAAGGCGGACTGGAGGATGGTGTTGGTCCGCTTGCCCATGCCCACCTTGATCGCCAGGTCGATGGCGTTGATGGTGTAGAGCTGGATGTTGTTCTTGGCGATGTAGCGCTTGGAGGCGGCATCCAGATGGTGGCTCAGCTCCTCCAGGCTCCACTGGCAGTTGATGAGGAACACGCCGCCGGGCTTCACATCCTGGACGATCTTAAAGCCCTTGGTGATGTAGGAGGGGTTGTGGCAGGCCACGAAGTCGGCCTTGTTCACATAGTAGGGGCTCTTGATGGGCTTGTCGCCGAAGCGCAGATGGGAGATGGTGACGCCGCCGGTCTTCTTGGAGTCGTACTGGAAGTACGCTTGGACATACTTGCCGGTGTGGTCGCCGATGATCTTGATGGAGTTCTTGTTGGCGCCCACGGTGCCGTCGCCGCCCAGGCCCCAGAACTTGCACTCGATGGTGCCTTCCGCGGCGGTGTTGGGGGAGACGGTCTCGGGCAGGCTCAGGCCGGTGACGTCGTCCACGATGCCGATGGTGAACTGGCGCTTGGGAGCGTCCTTCTTCAGCTCCTCATACACCGCAAACACGGAGGCGGGCGGGGTGTCCTTGGAGCCCAGGCCGTACCGGCCGCCGGTGACCTTCACGCCGGTCTTGCCGGCGTTGGCCAGAGCGGTGACCACGTCCATGTACAGCGGCTCGCCCTGGGAGCCGGGCTCCTTGGTCCGGTCCAGCACGGCGATGGACTTGACGGTCTCGGGGATGGCGGCCAGCAGCTTCTCAGGCACGAAGGGCCGGAACAGACGAACCTTCACCAGGCCCACCTTCTCGCCGTGGGCGTTCAGATAGTCCACGACTTCCTCGGCCACGTCGTTGATGGAGCCCATGGCCACGATGACCCGGTCGGCGTCGGGGGCGCCGTAGTAGTTGAACAGCTGATAGTTGGTGCCCAGCTTCTCGTTGACCTTGTTCATGTACTTCTCCACCACGGCGGGCAGAGCGTCATAGTACTTGTTGCAGGCCTCGCGGTGCTGGAAGAAGATGTCGCCGTTCTCGTGG
>CANQQO010000001.1 GCA_947625965.1 uncultured Oscillospiraceae bacterium | reverse complement strand
AAAGGGAACCGTGTTTTTGTCGCGTTTGACAATTCCGTAGTGATAGGCTATCTTTTCGGGCATGAAGAAGTCACCGAAAAAACAACCAGCATTTATATAACAGGTACAAAATACTTTGAAGTTGAAGAACTGTATGTAAAGCCGGAGTTTAGAAACAAAGGTATCGGTAAAGCACTTTTCCAATATGCTGAAAAAGAAATCGCTGATAATGTTGATATGATTATGCTCGGCACCGCCACAAAAAACTTCCGCGCAATTCTGCACTTTTACATAGATGAGCTTGGAATGGAATTTTGGAGCGCCCGTCTTTTCAAAAGAACAAAATAACTTTCCATTTATCGCCACCCACCAAAACTGAATACCGAGAAACAGACCGCCCGCCCACCGGCTCGCCGGTGAAAAAGCCAGCGGTCTGTTTCTCGATATTCTGCTTTCATGGGAAGATGATAAACAGAAACTTAGCCTTTCATCGACTGAAATTCATCTTTAATCAATCAATACAAATAGTGGTCGAGAGACTTTGTATAGAAGCGCGATCTTTCGTTCCGAAAGGTTTTTTCACCGTATCTTAAAATGCTTCTTAATCCTGTCGGAGCATATGACTTTGCCTTTAACGGCGATGCTTTCAACATTTTCAATCACGAGGTCATCAAGTACGCTGTCGATAACCAATAGTCCATAGCCCTTGATTTTTATCTTGATCTGGTTTTCTTTTGCTTTCAGCAGTTCTTCTTTTTCAAGAGACATCACACCGATAAACCAACTGAAATCCAGATCGTTTTGCTGCTTGCTCATCTCTTCGATGACCGATCTCATTTCATGAAGCGCTTGCCTTACAGATTGATTGATAAAATCGCTTCGGTTGGAATAATACCCTTTATCGACCAGCAGGTCAATTTGAGAGAGTGTTGCGATGTTCATGTTGACGGACACCTTTTCGCTTGTTTCCATAAATATACCTCTGTATTTTTAATATGCTCCAATTGGAGCATATATATAATATCACAAGTTTTTGCCCTTGTCAAGAGAACATATAAGATTCTGCATTGCAATAAAACGCTCCGTCGATTTTGGCATCGATCGGAGCGTTCCTATCCGCTGTTCCGGCTCGTTTCCGTCAATTGTAGACAAGCTCAAACGAGATACTTTTTACGAGTAGCGGCATTTGTGCGCCGCTCCGTTTTATTCTCCCACAAACCGCCAGAGCCGGTCCTGGTCCTCCTGGGAGGCGTAGCCGATACCGATCCGCTTGGCGGTCCGAACGGGACGGCGATCGCCGTCGTCCTCCACCCAGAGCCTTTCCCCGTCCACCGCGCTGGAACGGTTCAGGTCCAGGCCGATGCCCAGGGCCTTGGTCAGCTTTCCCGGTCCCTCGGCCCCCTGACAGGCCCGGATCAGCACCGCCTGGGGCTCCCCCTCCTCTCCGGTGACCAGGTTGAGCAGGCTGTGGATCCCATAGCAGAGGTAGACGTATACCGTCCCCGCCGGGGCATAGAGGACCTCGTTCCGCTTGGTCCGGCCCCTGTGGGCATGGCAGGCGGTGTCGGCCTCCCCGCAGTACGCTTCGGTCTGGGTGATCCGGAGACGGCGCTCCCCCTCCTCCGTTTTGTGGACCAGCACCTTCCCCACCAGGTCCCGGGCGACCTCCAGGCAGGGGCGGTGGTAAAATGTGTAATCAAGCCGCATGACGTTCCCTCCTTGTAAAAATTGTAGCAAAAGAATTAAAAATTTACAACTACTTTTCCCGGAATCCCTCTGGAAATCCGCCCCGTCGTGTGCTATACTTTTTTATATCATCCAGGAAAGGAAGCGACCCGCCGTGGCCCAAGAGGAAAACTGGCTGCCCAATCCCGAAAATCAGCCCGATATGACCCTGGTCTCCATCGACCCCAGGCTGCTGCGGCGGGCGGCGGCCCTTTCCCGGGAGCGGGAGGCCGTCAGTGCCGACCCCTCTCTGCTCTTCCAGATGGGGATGCAGCGTTTTTACGGTCTGGGCGGCGTCAAGCGAGATCCCGCCGCCGCCGCTGAATACCTCCGCAAGGCGGCGGATGGGGGCTTCCCCCCGGCGCTGTACAATCTGGGGCTCTTCCGGGCCCGTGGCCTGGGGGGACCCAGGGATCCGGGGGAGGCTTTCCGCCTCTTTTCCCAGGCCGCCGATCAGGGCTACGCTCCCGCTCAGTGTGAGGTGGGACTCTGCTACGAAAACGGTCAGGGGGTGGCCCAGGACAAGTCCCTGGCCGTGGAGTATTACCGCCGGTCGGCGGACCAGGGCTTCGCCCCCGCCCAGTGCAATCTGGGTTTCTGCTGCTTCTGGGGCATCGGCACCCAGCGGGACCTGCGGGACGCCGCGGCGTACTATCAAAAGGCCGCCCAGCAGGGTCTGCCCAGGGCCATGTATCTGCTGGGCCAGTGCTACGAAAACGGTCAGGGGGTGGAAAAGGACCCGTCCCGGGCCGTGGAGCTCTACCGCGCCCTTCATGAAAAGGGCGTTCCCATGGGCACCTGCGCCCTGGGGCTGTGCTACGAAGTGGGACAGGGCGTCGCCAAGGATCCGAAGTTGGCCGTCTCCCTCTACCGGCAGGCCGCTTTGAAGGGGTATCCCCCCGCCCAGTGCAATCTGGGCTTCTGTCTCTATTCCGGGATCGGGGGAAAGCGGGATCTGACCGAGGCGGCGGCCTGGTTTGAGAGATCGGCGGCCAGCGGATTTCCCCGGGCCATCAATCTGCTGGCGGAGTGCTATGCGTATGGCCACGGCAGACCCCAGGACCACGCCCAAGCCTTTTCCCTCTACCGGAAGGCCCACGATCTGGGCTATCCTCCCGCCACCTGCGCCCTGGGCCTTTGCTACGAGCTGGGCCGGGGAGTCGCCATGGACAAGGTCCAGGCTGCGGAGCTCTACCGTCAGGCGGCGGAGCGGGGCAATCCCCGGGCCCAGTGCAATCTGGGCTGCTTCTACTACTGGGGCGTGGCCCTGCCTCGGGATTTTGAGAAGGCGGCCATGTGGTTCCGGCGTTCCGCCGCCCAGGGGCACAGCCGGGGGCTGTACTTCCTGGGGGAGTGTACCGAGCGGGGCCTGGGGGTCCAAAGGGACCCGGTGAAGGCTGTCTCCCTCTACCAGGCGGCTCTGGATGGGGGCTACATGGAGGCAACTGCCAGCCTGGGCTACTGCTACGAGCGGGGCTACGGCGTGGAGAAGGACACGAAAAAGGCCCTCTCCCTCTACCGCCAGGGCGCCCAAAACGGCAACGCCCGGGCCCAGTGCTGTCTTGCCCTGTGCTACCGAAACGGCGTAGGCACGGAACCGGACCCCGCCTCCGCCTATCTCTGGTTCGCCAAGGCGGCGGAGAAGAAGCTGGCCCGGGCGGAATACCTCCTGGGTCAGTGCTACGCCCAAGGCACCGGGGTCACGGCGGACCCGGAAAAGGCCCGGGAATACCTCCAGCGGGCGGCAAACCAGGGCTACCCCGACGCCAGAGAGGCGCTAAAGCGGCTGGAGGATCGGAAGAAATTCCGCTGGCCATGGGAAAAGAAATAGGAATTATGGTAACCGGTCCCCGAACACGGCATACCGATATGACAGCAATGCGATAAATTGGGATTGGCATGGGAGGAAACGATAATTTATTGGAGAAGTGTATTATGAAAAAAATAGCAAGTGTAATCATTGCAGTGGTAACATTGGTATTGTGTTTTACATTATCTGCTTGCGGAAATAAATATGTAAGCCATTATAGTGCTATGCTGATGGTAAGGACAAATACCTCAAATAAAGCGTCGGTTTCATTTGATAGTTTTAGCGGAACATACGTAATGCATTTGCAAAACAATAGTGCAGACGAGGTGTTTATGACTTATGAAGCGACATTGGGAGAAGGAAATATAAAAGTTTACTATGATTTTAATGATGAAAAGCTGAATTTATTTGAAATTGAAGCTAACGGTTCTGTTGATGGAAAAACTGAAACTTTTACAGGCAATAAAACAATTTACATAATCATTGAATCAGACGGTAAATGCAACGATGGCAGTTTTTCGTTTGCTTTGGAAAAATCAGAGAAATAAATTTCAATTGATGCAAGCGATAAGTTCTGAAATGCGCACTTCTATACGCAAAAAGCAGACGGGTTTACGTCTGCTTTTGCTGCTTTATGCGGAGCCGCCTAAAGGGGGCCGGTTTTTCAGCTTGTCAAAAAAGCCTTTCCGCGTTTGCCGTCCGCAGACGGCAAATGGATTTTGATCATTTCTTGCCAGGGCGTGTACCTGGAAAAAATATCTCTCAGGCGGCAGTCGTGCGAGCCGGGGAAAAAGTCCCCCGGCGAGTGCGCGGTTCAGCCTGCGATTCCCTCCAAATGGAAGCCCAGCGAAGCGGGTCCCATTTGGGAAGCTCTGCGGCGTCTTCTCTACTCCGCTTCCGCCAGGCTCTCGCAGTAGAGGCAGCGGTAGGCGCCCTCCCGGTCCCGGCGGAACCGCTGGGGCAGCTCCTGCTCCACCTGGCAGATACACCGGTGGTTCCGGCACCGCAGACCCGGTACCGCCTCCCCTGCCGGCACCTCCTGGGTGGGCTTGCCCCCCGGAATGCCCAGCAGGCGAAGGATCAGGGCCATCCGCATGAATTTGCCGTTGAGGGCCTGCTCAAAATAGCAGGCCCGGGGGTCGCTGTCCACCAGGACGCTGATCTCGTTGACCCGGGGCAGCGGATGGAGGATACACATATCGGGCTTGGCGTTTTTCAGCTTGTCCACCGTCAGGATATAGCTGTCCTTGAGACGCTCATACTCCTCCAGGCTGGCGAAGCGCTCCCGCTGGACCCGGGTCATGTACAGAACATCCAGCTCCGGCATGGCCCCCTCCAGATCCCGCGTTTCGGTATAGGGAATGCCGTTTTGGTCCATGTCCCGGCGGACATATTCGGGCAGACGCAGTTCCTCCGGGCTGATGAGGACGAATTTCACCCCATCGTAGCGGGACATGGCCCCTATGAGGGAGTGGACCGTCCGGCCGTATTTCAGGTCCCCGCACAGGCCGATGGTCAGGTGGTCAAAGCGGCCCTTCCGGCGGCGGATGGTCAGCAGGTCCGCCAGGGTCTGGGTGGGGTGATTGTGGCCCCCGTCCCCGGCGTTGATGATGGGGATCTTGGCGTTCAGTGCCGCCACCAGAGGCGCGCCCTCCAGGGGGTGCCGGGTGGCGATGATGTCGGCGTAGCACTCCACCACCCGAGCGGTGTCCGCCACGCTCTCCCCCTTGGCGGCGGAGGAGCTGTTGGCCTGGGAGAAGCCCAGGACCTGGCCCCCCAGCTCATACATGGCCGCCTCAAAGCTGAGCCGGGTCCGGGTGGAGGGCTCGAAAAAGAGGGTCGCCAGCTTTTTCCCCCGGCACAGTTGGCTGTATGCCTCCGGATGGGCAATGATATCCAGAGCCGTATCCGTCAACTGCCGCAGGTCCTCGGTGGACAAGTCGCGAATATCGATCAGGTCCTTCATGCCTTTGCCTCCATCCAGCCCTCGTCGGAGGGGTCGTCCCGGAACGCCAGCAGGCGCCGCACATCCTCCGGGGCGATGTAGCCCTCCTCGGCGGCCACCTGGGCGACGCAGTCGAAATCCGTCAGGCTGGTATTCTCCACACCCGCGTCTTTCAGACGGGCCAGGCCCTTGGCCATGCCGTAGGTGAAGATGGACACGATGCCCAGCACCTCCGCCCCGGCCTCCCGGAGGACCTGGACCACCTCCAGCACGCTGCCGCCGGTGGAGATCAGGTCCTCCACCACCACCACCTTCTGGCCCGGAAGGAGCTTACCTTCGATCTGATTTTTCCGGCCGTGGTCCTTGGCCCCGGAGCGGACATAGCCCATGGGCAGGCCCAGAAGGTGCCCGGTGATGGCAGCATGGGCGATGCCGGCGGTAGAGGTGCCCATCAGGACCTCCGCCTGGGGGTACTTCTCCCGGATCAGGGCGGCCAGCCCCTCCTCCACCCGGGTGCGGACCTGGGGGGCGGTGAGGGTCAGGCGATTGTCGCAGTACACGGGGCTCTTGATGCCGCTGGCCCAGGTGAAGGGCTCATTCGGCCGGAAAAACACGGCGCCGATGCTCAACAGGTCTCTGGCAATGGTTTTGTTCAACGCTTCCATAGCGATTCCTCCTCAATCCACAAAATCCGCCACGCAGCGGCGGTATGCCTCCACCGGGTCCGGGGCGGCGGTGATGGGGCGGCCCACCACAATGTAGTCGCTGCCCAGCTCTTTGGCCTTGGCGGGGGTGGTGACCCGGATCTGGTCCCCCACGTCCCCGCCGGCAAACCGGACCCCGGGGGTGACGGTCAGAAATTCCTTCCCGCAGACCTCATGGACCTTTCCCGCCTCCAGGGGGGAGCAGACCACCCCGTCCAGCCCCGCCGCCCTGGCGTTGGCGGCGTAGTGGAGAACCACCCGCTCCAGGGGCTCCCGGATCAGAAGCTCCCGCTCCATCCGCTCCTGGTCCGTTGAGGTGAGCTGGGTCACGGCGATCAGCATGGGGCGGGTGCCGTCGGGCCGGGTCAGACCCTCCAAAGCCGCCTCCATCATGGCCCGGGTCCCGGCGGCGTGGAGATTGCACAGGTCTACGTCCAAACTGGACAGCACCGCCATGGCCTTCTTCACGGTGTTGGGAATGTCATGGAGCTTTAAGTCCAGGAACAGCTTGTGCCCCCGCTCCTTGAGCTCCCGTACAATGCCCGGCCCTTCGGCGTAGAACAGCTCCATGCCGATCTTCAGAAAGGGCCGCTTCTGGGAAAAGCGGTCCAGAAATTCCAAGGTCTGCTTTCGCCCGGCGAAATCGCAGGCAATGATCACGTCCTTACCCATTTAATGCGCGCCTCCTATCAGTTCCGTCAAATTCTCCACCCCGTATCGCTCCATGACCCGGGGCAGCTCTTCCACGATCTTCTTGCTGGCGAAGGGGTCCGTCAGATTGGCGGCGCCCACCTCCACGGCGGTGGCCCCGGCCAGCATCAGTTCCAGCACATCCTCCGCGTTCTGAACGCCGCCCATCCCCACGATAGGGATGGACACCGCCTCGTAGACCTGGTAAATCATCCGCACCGCCACCGGCTTGATCGCCGGGCCGGACAGGCCCCCGGTGACGTTTGCCAGCACCGGGCGGCGGCGCTTGAGGTCGATCCGCATGGCGAGCAGGGTGTTGATGAGGCTGATCCCGTCGGCCCCCGCCTCCTGGCAGGCCCGGGCGATGGATACGATGTCCGTCACGTTGGGGGAGAGCTTCATCAGAATGGGGCGCTTCGTCACCCTCCGCACCGCGCTGGTGACCTGGGCGGCCATCGCGGGGTCCGCGCCGAAGCTCATTCCGCCGCCGTGGACGTTGGGGCAGCTAATATTGACCTCCAGCCAGCCGATGCCGGGCTGGTCCTCCAAACGCCTGGCTACCTCGGCGTATTCCGCCACGGAGAAACCGCTGATATTGGCCATCACCGGCTTATGGAACACCTGCCGGAGCCTGGGGAGCTCCCTCTCGATCACCGCGTCCACCCCGGGGTTTTGCAGGCCCACGGCGTTGAGCATTCCGCCCTCGCTCTCGGCGATACGGGGGGTGGGGTTGCCGAACCGGGGCTCCAGAGTGGTGCCCTTGAAGCTGAAGGAGCCCAGGCAGTTGAGGTCGTAAAGGGCGGCGAATTCCTGGCCATAGCCGAAGGTGCCGCTGGCCGGGATGATGGGATTGTCCAGCTCCACGCCGCAGAGGGTCACTTTGGTGTTCACCATAGGATCTCGCCCCTTTCCAGCACCGGCCCTTCCTTGCAGAGCCGCTTATGGCCGGTCTTTGTTTCGCAGGTGCAGCCCATACAGGCCCCGAAGCCGCAGCCCATCCGCTCCTCGAAGCTGAACTGGCCCTCGCCCCGGGCGGTCCGGTCAACGGCCCGGAGCATAGGAAGGGGCCCGCAGGCGTAAAAATAGGTATCCTCAAGCCCCGCCATGGCCTGGGTGACCAGGCCCTTCTGCCCGGCGGTGCCATCGTCGGTCATGAGGATCACCCTGGCGCCCAGGGCGCGGAATTCCTCTACATAAAACACATCCGCCTGATTCTGGAAGCCCAGGATCACGGCGCAGTCCTTCCCCGCCGCCGTCAATCGCCTGCACAGGCCGTACAGGGGGGGCGTTCCCACGCCGCCGCCGATGAGAAGGGGTCTCTCCCCGCTTTTCTCCATGGTGAAGCCGTTGCCCAGGCCCGTCAACAGGTCCAGAGTCCGGCCCGGAGCCAGAGCGGCCATGTCGGCGGTCCCCTGCCCCACGACTTTGTAGATCAGGGTCAGGGTCCCGCCGTCCCAGTCGCAGACGGAGATGGGGCGGCGGAGAAATCTGCCGGTCAGGCGGATATTGACGAATTGCCCCGGATTTTGGATGGCCCCCGTGGGACCGGACAGGACCATGCGGTACACCTGCCGGGCCAGGGGCCTGTTTTCCAGGACGGTAAAGATTCCCTGCTCCATGGTCCCTCCTTACCCGTCGATGGTGGAGATGCCCAGGGTCGTCTCCTCCAGCACGTCCAGCAGCACCCGGACCGTGTCCAGGGAGGTGAAGACGTTGACGTTGTTCTCCACGGCGCACTGGCGGATCTCGTGGCCGTCGGAGAGGACGTCGGAGCAGCGCACATCCCGGGTGTTGATGACGTAGGTCACGTAGCCGCCGCGGATGGCCTCCAAGATCTCGTCGCTGCCATCCTTCAGCTTGGGCAGGACGTGGGTGCGGATACCGTTGGCCTTCAGCATCCGGCCGGTGCCCTCGGTGGCCTGGATGTTGAAGCCCATGTTGTAGAAACGGCGGATCAGAGGGAGGGCCTCCTGCTTATCCTGGTCGGCGATGGTGGCGAAGACCGTGCCGTAGTTCATCATGCTCATGCCCGAGGCCTGGAGGGCCTTGAACAGGGCCCGGGTCAGGGTGTTGTCATAGCCGATGGCCTCGCCGGTGGATTTCATCTCCGGGGACAGGTAGGTGTCCAGGCCGTTGAGCTTGGAGAAGGAGAAGGCCGGCGCCTTGACGTACCAGCGCTTCTTCTCCTCGGGATAGAGCTGGAAGAGGCCCTGCTCTTTTAAGGACTTGCCCAAAATCACCAGAGTGGCGATGTCCGCCAGGGAGTAGCCCGTGGACTTGGACAGGAAGGGCACCGTCCGGGAGGACCGGGGATTCACCTCGATGATATACACCCGGTTCTGCCGGTCCACGATAAATTGGATGTTGTACAATCCCACGATGCCGATGCCCAGGCCAAGCTGCTTGGCGTAGCTGAGGATGGTGCCCTTGACCTCCTGGGGCACGCTGAAGGTGGGATAGACGCTGATGGAGTCGCCGCTGTGGATGCCGGTCCGCTCCACCAGCTCCATGATGCCCGGGACGAACACGTCCACCCCGTCGCAGATGGCGTCCACCTCCAGCTCCTTGCCGATGATATACTTGTCCACCAGCACGGGCTTGTCCTCGTCGATCTCCACGGCGGTCTTCAAATAGTGGCGGAGCTGTTCCTCGTCGGCGACGATCTGCATGGCCCGGCCGCCCAGGACGAAGGAGGGGCGGACCAGCACGGGATAGCCGATCTCCTGCGCGGCCTGGACCCCGTCCTCGATGTTGGTCACCGCCCGGCCCTCGGGCTGGGGGATATTCAGCTTTTTCAGGACCTTTTCAAAGGCGTCCCGGTTCTCCGCCCGCTCAATGGCGTCGCAGTCGGTGCCGATGATCCTCACGCCCCGTCGGCGCAGAGGCTCCGCCAGGTTGATGGCGGTCTGGCCGCCCAGGGAGGCGATGACCCCCTCCGGCTTCTCCCGCAGGAGGATATTCATTACGTCCTCCACGTAGAGGGGCTCAAAGTAGAGCTTGTCGGAGCAGGTGTAGTCGGTGGAGACAGTCTCCGGGTTGTTGTTGATGATGATGGCCTCGTAGCCCGCCGCCTTGATGGTCTTTACCGCGTGGACCGTGGAGTAGTCGAACTCCACGCCTTGGCCAATGCGGATGGGGCCGGAGCCAAGGACCACGATCTTCTTTTTGTCGGAGATGATGGATTCGTTTTCCGTCTCGTAGGTGGAGTAGAAGTAGGGAATGTAGCTGTCGAACTCGGAGGCGCAGGTGTCGATCATCTTGTACACCGGCAGCAGATTCTTCTCCACCCGGAGGTTGTACACCTCCAGCTCCGTCCAGCCCCAGAGTCTGGCGATAACTGCGTCGCAGAAGCCCATGCGCTTGGCCTCGTACAGCACGTCCAGATCCCCGGGGGCCTCCCGGACCCGGCCCTCCATGGCAACGATGTTGCGGATCTTCTCCAAGAACAGCATATCGATCTTGGTGATGTCGCAGATACGGCCCAGGTCCTCCCCCCGGCGGATCAGGGCGGCAATGGCGTAGAGCCGGTCGTCCCGCCCCTCGGCGATGTAGGGCAGGAGCTGATCCTCGTCCCAGGCGTCGAATTTCTTCATATACAGGTGGTCCACCCCGATCTCCAGGGAGCGGACCGCCTTGAGGAGGCTCTCCTCCAGGGTCCTGCCCACGCTCATCACCTCGCCGGTGGCCTTCATCTGGGTGGAGAGGCGGTTGTCGGCGGTGGTGAACTTGTCGAAGGGGAACCGGGGCATTTTGGTCACCACATAGTCCAGGGCCGGCTCAAAGGAAGCCGGGGTGTTGGCAATGCGGATCTCGTCCAGGGTCATGCCCACGGCGATCTTAGCGGAGACCCGGGCGATGGGGTAGCCGCTGGCCTTGGAGGCCAGGGCCGAGGACCGGGACACCCGGGGATTGACCTCGATCACGTAATACTGGAAGGACAGCGGGTCCAGCGCGAACTGGATGTTGCAGCCGCCCTCGATCTTGAGCGCCCGGATGATGCGAAGGGCGCTGTCCCGGAGCATCTGGTACTCCTTGTTGGTCAGGGTCTGGGAGGGGCAGATGACCACCGAATCGCCGGTGTGGATGCCCACCGGGTCCAGGTTTTCCATATTGCAGATGGCGATGGCGGTGTCGTTGGCGTCCCGCATCACCTCATACTCGATCTCCTTGAAGCCCCGGATGCTCTTCTCCACCAGGACCTGGTGGACCGGGGAGAGCTTCAGGCCGTTTTTCAGCAGGGCGCGGCACTCCTCCTCGTTGTCGGCGAAGCCGCCGCCGGTGCCGCCCAGCGTGAAGGCCGGCCGCAGCACCACGGGATAGCCGATCCGGGCGGCCACCCGGACCCCCTCTTCGATGGTGGAGCAGATATCGGAGGGCAGCACCGGCTCCCCCA
Source organism: uncultured Oscillospiraceae bacterium (assembly GCA_947625965.1). Lineage (GTDB taxonomy): Bacteria > Bacillota > Clostridia > Oscillospirales > Oscillospiraceae > Faecousia. The sequence continues at coordinate 123,631 of CANQQO010000001.1, read as the reverse complement.
GCTCCTGGCACAGGGCCTTGAACTGCTCCCGGTCCTCCGCCCGCTCGATGCTCTTGCTGCTGGTGCCCAGAAGCTCGGCGCGGCACTCCCGCAGGACGCCCTTCTTCTCAAGCTGGACCGCCAAATTCAGTCCCGTCTGGCCCCCGATGCCGGGGACGATGGCGTCGGGCCGCTCATAGCGGACGATCTTGGCCACATATTCCAGGGTCAGGGGCTCCATATACACCTTGTCGGCCACGGAGGTGTCCGTCATGATGGTGGCGGGGTTGGAGTTGCACAGGACCACCTCGTAGCCCTCCTCCTTCAGCGCCAGACACGCCTGGGTGCCGGCGTAGTCAAATTCCGCCGCCTGGCCAATGACAATGGGACCGGAACCGATGACCAGGATCTTTTTCAGATCAGTTCTTTTCGGCATTGCGTTTCTCCTTTTCCATCATGGCGATAAACTGGTCAAATAGCTGCGCGCTGTCCTGGGGTCCCGGAGCGCTCTCCGGGTGGTACTGGACGCTGAACACCCGGTCCCGGAGGCACTCCACCCCCTCCACCGTGTTGTCCAGAATGTTCACATGGGTCAATGTCAGGTCCGTGCCCTTCAGGCTCTCCGGGTCCACGGCGTAGCTGTGGTTTTGGGAGGTAATCTCCACCCTGCCGGTCCGCAGGTCCTTCACCGGGTGGTTGCCGCCCCGATGGCCGAATTTCAGCTTGTAAGTCCTGGCGCCGTAGGCCAGGGAGATGATCTGATGGCCCAGGCAGATGCCGAAGATGGGGTACTTCCCCTTGAGCCGCTTCACCAGCTCAATGACACAGCCCACGTCCTCCGGGTTGCCGGGGCCGTTGGACAGGAAGATCCCGTCGGGCCGCATCCGCTCCAACGCCTGGGCGGTGATGTTGTAGGGGACGATGGTCACATTGCAGCCCCGGGCGTTGAGAGATCGGATGATATTCAATTTAATTCCGCAGTCCACCGCCACCACGTTGTACTGGGCGTTGGCGGTGCGGGAGTACCAGCGTTTCTTGCAGCTCACCTGGGCCACCACATCCCTGGGGATCTCGCTCTCCCGCAGGATCCGCAGAGCCTCCTCCTTGGGGGTGTCGCTGCCGGTCAAGAGGGCCTTCCGGCTGCCGTAGTCCCGGATGCTCCGGGCCAGCATCCGGGTGTCGATGCCGGAGATGCCGGGGATCCGGTACTCCTCCAGCACCTCCGCCAGAGTCTTGGTGTAGCGGAAATTGGAGGGGAAGTCGTTGTACTCCCGGACCGCCAGGGCCCCGATGGTGGGGACCCGGGTCTCGTAGTCCTCGTCGGCCACGCCGTAGTTGCCAATGAGGGGGTAGGTCATCACCACCATCTGGCAGGTGTAGGAGGGGTCGGAGACGATCTCCTGATAGCCCACCATGGAGGTGTTGAACACGATCTCACAGACCCGGTCCCCCGGGTCCCCGAACCCCGTGCCCAGGTATTCGCTGCCGTCCTCCAGGACGATCTTTCGGTTTAATCTTTCTGCCATACGATTGTTCCTCCCCGAATGGTGGCCAGGCACTGGCCATAAACCTTCCAGCCGGCGAAGGGCGTGCTGCGCCCCAGGCTGGCAAACTGCTCAGGATCGATCGCGCGGGGGGTCTCCAAGTCCCATATGCACCAGTCCCCCCGGCTCTCCAGGCCGAAGCGCCGCCTGGGCGCCTCCGTCAGCGCGTCCAAGATCCGCTCCAGAGGTACGAGCCCCGTCTTCACCAGCTTGGTGTAGAGCACCGGAAAGGCGGTCTCCAAGCCTACGATACCCATCAGGCTCCCCTTTAATCCCCTGGACTTTTCCTCGACGCTGTGGGGGGCGTGGTCCGTGGCGATGATGTCGATAGTCCCGTCGCGGAGGCCCTCCAAAAGGGCCTCCTGGTCCTCCCGGTCCCGCAGGGGGGGATTCATCTTGAACCGGCCGTCCTCCATCAGATCGTCCTGGCACAGCGTCAGGTAGTGCGGTCCGGTCTCGCAGGTCACGTCCAGGCCGCTTTTCTTGGCCTGGCGGATCAGCTCCACGCTCTGCCGGGTGGAGACATGGCAGACGTGGTAGGCGCAGCCGGTCTGGGCCGCCAGCTCCAGGTCCCGGTCGATCTGGCCCCATTCGCTTTCGCCGCAGATCCCCAGGTGGCCGTGGCGGCGGGCATAGCTGCCGTCATGGATGTAGCCGCCGTGAAGAAGGGCGTTGTCCTCACAGTGGGCGGCGATGGGCTTGCCCAGGGCCTTGGCGGTGAGCATGGCCTGGCGCATCCTCTCCCGGTCCTGGACCCCCCGGCCGTCGTCGGAGAAGCCCACCACGTAGGGGGCCATGGCCTCCATGTCCGCCAGGGTCTCCCCCTTCTCGCCCCGGGTGATGGCCCCGTAGGGATGGGCCCCAACCACCGCGTCCCGCCGGATGATGGAGAGCTCCCGCTCCAGGTTTTCCAGGCAGTCCGGCACGGGGTCCAGGTTGGGCATGGGGCACACGTCGGTGTATCCGCCCCTGGCGGCGGCCAGGGTCCCGGTGGCGATGGTCTCCTTATAAGAAAATCCCGGCTCTCGCAGATGTACATGAACATCGCAAAAGCCGGGAAAAACGAAACTACGGGCGAGGTCCAGCCGCGCCCCCAAAATACCAATACTGCCAGCGGGCAATTCCCTGCCGAACTGGCTGGAAAGGCCGCGATAGCGCCCGATATCGGTCAACCGTCCCTGCATAGCAGCCTCCTTTGATTCCCCCCGCGTTTTGGGCGGGTGTACTCATTGCGCCCAATTATACCACTTTGCGCCAAGGCTGTCAAGCGGAAAAACAAACGATTTGAAAAGTAGACAAAAAAGGGCAAAAAGCAATAGATACCCCTGATTCTTCCCCTCAAATTTGTGCGTTTTCCGCAAAGACCGGGGACGGCCCCCGCCGTCCCCGGTCCAGCTTGACAAAAAAGCCGCGCAGCGTTTGCCGTCCGCAGACGGCAGATACATTTTGATATTTGCCAGGGCGCGTACCCGACAGAAAACACCTCTCAGCCTGAGGTTCCCTCCAAATGGGGCCCAGCGAAGCGGGTCCCATTTGGGAAGCTGTCAAAAACGAAGTCCTTTGACGGCCTCCACTGTCCCCGGTCTTGTTACAGCACGGGATATCCCTCCGCTGCGTGGGCCGCCATCAGCTCGTCGCACAGCGACACGATCTCGTCGGTGGAGAGGCTGGCCCCGGTCACCGGATCCATCATGGCCGCTTGATAGACCTTCTGCCGGTCGCCGCTTGCCGCCGCCTCGATGGTCAGCATCTGGCAGAAGATGTTGGCGCTGTTCATGGCCGCCAGTTGGGTGGGCAGAGGCCCCACATAGGTGGGGGTCACCCCGTTCTTGTCCACCAGGCAGGGCACTTCCACGCAGGCATCATAGGGCAGATTGGGAATGACCCCCCGGTTCCACACGTTGCCGCCGATGGTGATGGGCCTGCCGGTGGTCATCGCCTCCATAATGTAGGAAGCGTACTCCGTGGACCGGGTGTGCTGGACCTGGCCGCCCGCCATGATCTCGGCGTAGCGCTTCCGCCAGGTGTCGATCTGATTCCGGCACCGGCGGGGATACTCGTCCAGGGGGATGTTGAACTTCTCGATCAGATCGGGCCTGCCGGGCTTGAGATAGAAGGGGTTGTACTCCGCGTTGTGCTCGCTGCTCTCGGTGCAGTAATAGCCCAGCTTGGCGATATAATCGTAGCGGACCATGTCGTAGTGGGGTCCTCCGGCGTTTTTCTCCGCCGCCCTGCGCTTGATCTCGGGGTAGAGGTCGTTGCCGTCCCGGTCGTGGATCTCCAGGAGCCAGGCCATGTGGTTGATGCCGGCGATGCGCTCATACCGGCCCTCCAGCTTGTCCTCCATGCCCAGAGCCGTCAGCAGCCGCAGGGAGCAGGTCTGGACGCTGTGGCACAGTCCCACAGTCTTGACGCCCGTAAAGCGGAGCATAAAGCCCGTCAGAATGGCCATGGGATTGGTATAATTCAAAAACCAGGCGTCGGGACACACCGCCTCCATATCCTCGGCGAAGTCCTTCAGGACCCGGATGGTGCGCAGACCCCGGAAAATGCCGCCGATGCCCAGGGTGTCTCCAATGGTCTGCCGAAGGCCGTACTTCTTGGGGACCTCAAAGTCAATGACCGTGCAGGGGTCATAGAGGCCCACCTGGATGGCGTTCACCACGAAGTCCGCCCCCCGAAGGGCCTCCCGCCGGTTCTCCACCCCAAGGTGCTTGGTAATGACGGCCCGGCCGCCGTTGATGGTGTCGTTCATGGCCGTGACCATGGCGTAGGACTCCTCCAGCCGCTTGCCGTCGATGTCATAGAGCGCGATCCGGACCTCATGGAAGGGGTCCGCCAGCATGGTGTCTCCACAGACGTTTTTGGTAAAAACGGTGCTTCCAGCACCCATAAAGGTGAGCTTCATTCCGCCGCCTCCCGCTGTAAGATACCCCCATCATACGACACGGCTCTCGAAAAAGCAATCGCATTTTCTTTGGAAGGAATTGCACAAAATTGTGGGCCGCCGGCTGCGATTTCCCTTGACCCGGGGGAAAAGCCGCGCTATACTATTCAAAAAAGAACGGCAAGGCGGTGCGGCATGAAGCGAGCGGACAATTCTCCCCAGGCCATCCAGGTCCGGGGCGCGCGGGTCCACAATCTGAAAAACATCGATGTGGACATTCCCTTGAACAAAATCGTGGGCATTTCCGGGGTCTCCGGCTCCGGAAAATCCTCCCTGGCCCTGGGGGTCCTATATGCCGAGGGGTCCCGGCGGTATTTGGAGTCCCTCTCCACCTATACCCGCCGGCGGATGACCCAGGCGGCGGCAGCCCAGGTGGACGAGGTCCGCTATATTCCCGCCGCCCTGGCGCTGCATCAGCGGCCTGGGGTGCCGGGCATCCGCAGCACCTTCGGCACCTCCACGGAGCTGCTGAACAGTCTGCGGCTCATGTTCTCCCGGCTTTCCAGCCACCGGTGCCCCAACGGGCACTACCTGCCCCCCACCCTGGACGTGGCCGCCGAAAAGCCCATGTTCTGTCCGGTCTGCGGCGAGGCTGTCCACGCCCCGGGGGCGGAGGAGCTGGCTTTCAACAGCCAGGGCGCCTGCCCCACCTGCGGCGGCACCGGGGTGGTGCGGGCCGTGGACCTGGACACGCTGGTGCCGGATCCCTCCCTCACCATCGACCAGGGGGCGGTGGCGCCCTGGAACAGCCTGATGTGGTCCCTGATGACCGACGTCTGCCGGGCCATGGGCGTCCGGACCGACGTGCCCTTTTCCGAGCTGACCGAGGCGGAGAAGGACATCGTCTACCACGGTCCTGCGGTGAAGAAGCATATCTTTTACCATCCAAAGAACTCCAACGACGCGGCGGAGCTGGATTTTACCTATTTTAACGCGGTGTACACCGTGGAAAACGCCCTCTCCAAGGTCAAGGACGAGAAGGGCATGAAGCGGGTGGAAAAATTCCTCCGCCAGGACACCTGCCCCGACTGCGGCGGCACCCGCCTGTCCGAGGCCGCCCGGAGGCCCAGGCTCCGGGGGATCTCCCTGGCCGACGCCTGTCGGATGACCCTCGCGGAGCTGATGGAATGGGTGGCCGGGGTCCCGGGCTCTCTCCCCGAGGAAATGGGCCCCATGGCGAACAGCATCTGCGACGCCTTTCGGAACACCGCCCGGCGGCTGGTGGACCTGGGGCTGTCCTACCTGACCCTGGACCGGGCCGCCGCCACCCTCTCCACCGGGGAACGGCAGCGGACCCAGCTTGCCCGGGCCGTGCGGAACCGGACCACGGGAGTCCTCTACGTCCTGGACGAGCCCTCCATCGGCCTCCACCCCGCCAATCTGGAGGGCCTCACCGGGGTAATGGACGACCTGGTGGCCGACGGAAACTCCGTGCTGCTGGTAGACCACGACACCGCCGTATTGTCCCACGCGGACTGGCTCATCGAGCTGGGCCCCGACGCCGGGGCGGCGGGAGGCCGGGTCATCGCTCAGGGCACTGTGGAGGACCTGGCGGGGAACCCCGCCTCCCGGATCGGGCCCTACCTCTCTCCCCTGCCCCAGCCTCCGCTGCGGCCCCGGACTCCGGCGGACCGGCTCTTTGACTTGGGAACCGTGACCCTCTCCTCAGGGCCCATCCACACCGTCCAGCCCTTGACCGTCTCCTTCCCCAAGGGGCGGCTGTCCGTGGTCACCGGGGTCTCCGGCTCCGGCAAGACCACTCTGGTCCTGGAAAGCCTGGTCCCGGCCCTGGCCGCCCAGGCGGCGGGAGCTCCCCTCCCCGGCCACGTCCGCTCTCTGGACGCCCCCGGCATCCGCCAGGTCAAGCTCATCGACGCCACGCCCATCGGCATCAACATCCGTTCCACCGTGGCCACCTACGCCGATGTCCACGACGAGCTGCGGAAGGTCTACGCCAGAACGCCCCAGGCCCGGGCCCATGGCCGCAAGGCCGGGGACTTCTCCTACAACACCGGTCTCCTCCGCTGCCCCACCTGCGACGGCACCGGCAGCATCAGCCTGGACGTTCAGTTCCTACCGGACGTGGACATCCCCTGCCCCGACTGCGGCGGCTCCCGCTACAGCCGGGAAGCCTTTCAGATCCAGCGCAAGGGCCCCACAGGGGAGCTCTCCCTGCCAGAGCTGATGGCGCTCAGCGTGGACGAGGCCATGGCGGCCTGCTTTGACTTGAAAACCGTTTGGAGCCGCCTTTCGGTGCTTCATGAGGTGGGCCTGGGCTACCTGACCCTGGGAGAGCAGACCCCCGGTCTGTCCGGCGGCGAGGCCCAGCGGCTCAAGCTGGCCAGCGAGCTGGGACGGGGGCAGAGCGACGCTCTCTTCGTCTTCGACGAGCCCACCATCGGCCTCCACCCCCTGGACGTCCGCTCCCTAATGGGCGTCTTCCAAACCCTGATTGACAGCGGCGCCACGGTGATCGTCATTGAACACGATCTGGACGTGATCCGCAGCGCGGACTATGTGGTGGACCTGGGTCCCGGCGGCGGCAAAGACGGCGGCCGCATCGTGGCCTCCGGCACGCCGGAGCAGCTCAAGACCGTAAAGGAAAGCGTCACGGGACGTTATTTATAATAGTATCCCAAAAATCTGCCCCGCCTCCCGGCGGGGCAGATCCAGTTTGTCGAATCGCCTTTTCGCGTTTGCCGTCCGCAGACGGTAAACCCATTTCGATCCTTTTTTGCCAGGGCGTGTACCTGGTAAAAAATACCTTACAGGCGGCAGTAGTACGAGCCGGGCGAAAGACCGGCGAGTGCGCGGGTCAGCCTGCAATCCCCTCCAAATGGGAGCCCAGCGAAGCGGGTCCCATTTGGGAGACTGTCAAAAACGAAAGTTTTGACAGTCTCAGGTGGCAGGCACTTTCGTGTCTGCCACCTAAAGTCGTTTTCAAACTGTCCTTGAGCCGGGAAGGCCAAAGCTCACCGCGATGGCGTTGTCCACCTGGGACATCTGTTTTTCGTCCAATCTGCCCATATGTTCCCGCAGGCGGCGCTTGTCGATGGTACGGATCTGCTCCAAGAGGATCACCGAATCCTTGCTCAGGCCCACGCTGCCCCCCGCGATGTTGATGTGGGTCGGCAGACGGGCCTTGCCCGTTTGACTGGTGATGGCCGCCGCAATGACCGTGGGAGAATGGCGGTTGCCGGTATCGTTCTGGACGATCAGGACCGGACGGGTGCCGCCCTGTTCGCTGCCCACCACCGGCGACAGATCCGCGTAGAAAATATCGCCCCGTTTGACCGTGCTGTCCATGTGCTTCACACTCCAAAGTTCATTGCCCGCGCTACCGGTTGCTTCCTATGTAACGCGGCTGAATCTATTTTCCCACGCACAGAGGAAAAATATACGGTCTGACTGGCAATTTATCCTATGCGTCCCGACGGCGAAAAGCTACAATAGACGAAAATTTTTGACCTGCACCGACACGATGCGCCGCCCCTTCCACACGATGTCCGCCTGAGCGGGCGCGTCGGCGGCGTCGGTGAGGACCTCCAGAGACAGGGGATCCTCCCGGTAGCTGTCGTCGATGGACAGCCGGAGGCCCTCCCCCTCGGGGCCGCAGGAGGTCAGATACCCGCTCCGCAGGGTGGTCAGCAGAAGCCAGGGGCCGCTGACCGGACTGAGCTGCCCATCCGCCAGCAGATCGAAGGCCAGAGCCTTGTCCTGAAAGGTCAGCTCCCCGCCGGTGGCGGACACGGCCCCCGTGATCCCCGCCAGGGTCTCCGGGGCGGTGACGGTGAAGGTCAGGCTTCCGTTTTCGTCGGCCTGACAGCTCAGAGAAAAGGTGTAGGCCCGGTCGCCGTAGTCGGCGACGACATCCGCGTCAAAGGCGCAGCCCGAGGCCGCCAGGAGCTTAGCCCGGAAGGTCATGGCCCGGTCCAGGGCCTGATTGGTCTTGGAGCAGCCGGCAAAAAGCAGCAGCGCGAGGACAATGGACAGCAGTTTCAGGGCTTGGGCCCGATTCATGGTAATCCCGCCTTATTTGAGGAGTCGCGGCAGGACGGCGGCCAGATCTGTGGGCAGGGTCCCCACCCCCAGGGTCCCGGCACACGCGTCCCCGGCAGCCCCGTGGAGCCAGACGGCGCACCCCGCCGCCTCCATGGGCGCCATGCCCTGGGCCAGGAGACTCACCACCATGCCGGAGAGCAGGTCCCCCATGCCCCCGACAGCCATGGCGGCGTTGCCGGTTGTGTTTACATAACACTTTTCCCCGTCGGTGATCAGGGTCCTGTGGCCCTTGCGGACCAGCACACAGCCCAGGTCCCGGGCCAGGTCCATGGCCGGCCCCAGCCGGTCGCCGGAGGGGTCGCCCCCCAGGCGGGCAAATTCCCCGTCGTGGGGCGTCAGGACCGTAGGGCCCGTCCTATCGCGCAGTAGCATTTTATGCGCCGCCAGGAGGTTTATGCCATCGGCGTCCACCACCACGGGGCAGGAAGCCGCCGCAAGCACCGCCTCCGTCACCGCCAGGGTCCCCGGGGACTGGCCCAGGCCCGGGCCGATGAGGACTGCGTCCATTTTGGGCAGGCGGTCCAAAATTTCCGGCAGGGCCGCCGCCGAGAGCATCCCCCTCTCCTCGGCCAGAGGGAAGATCACGGGCTCCGTCAGCTTCACCGCCTCGATAGCGTAGATACTCTCCGGCACCCCCAGAAAGACAAGTCCGATCCCGGTCCGCAGGGCGCCAAGGGCCGCCAGTGCCGCCGCGCCGGTGTACCCCCGGCTGCCGCAGAGCAGCAGGGCTCTTCCGCAGAGTCCCTTATGGGCGTCCTCCGGCCGCCGCGGGAGCAGGGACAGCACCTCCCGCCGGGTCAGCGTGTGCGTCATATGCGCCGCCTCCTTTTTATTAAGGGTAAAAAAGTGCAGACCAGCAATGAATTATCCTATTATATATTATAGCAGAAATTCCAATGAAGAACAAGACTTGAAATACGATTGTTTCCGGCTATAATAAGCCTGTTGAAAAGAAAGGGGAAACGCAATGGAACTTCGAACATACATCAGCAGGTACATAAGTTGGAAGGAATATGTTCCATATCTTCTCATTGCCGCCGTTACCGGCTCGATTCCCGCCGTGTCCATCAGACTTCGCGGCGATTTAATTGACGGTGCGGCAGGCGGCGGGGCTCAGGGTTTCATCATGGGCCTGGCTGCCTTCATGGTTCTGTCCCTTTTGCAAACGGTCTGCGCTGCGGGCATGAGGCGCATCTCAGAGTGGCACAAAATCCGACAATCCGCTCGGCTGGACGCCGCCCGCTTGGAAAAAGCCTCAAAAATCGCGTTTCCTGTTACGGAAACCGAACGCTTCCACTCCCTATGGCAAAGCTCCGCCGACGCCCCGGAGCTGGACGCTCAAATTTTCAATGCGGTTGGAGATGTTGTCAATCTCTCTGTAAAACTCGCGCTGTCGCTCTTCGTCCTGTGGTCCATGGATGCCTGGACAGCCATAGGGATCATTTTCCTTCTAACCATAGGAATTCTTTTGAACAGAACACTGGCGCGGAAAACCGATGGATTCTGGGTCAAGTACAGGGAAAATATGCGCCGCACAAATTACTATTCGTCTCTCCTCATGCAGCGCGAATATGCCGCGGAGAGGAAGCTCTTCTCTTTTGACGATGAGATCGACCGCCGTTACAGGGCTTCCTTCTCCAAGGCAAAACGGGAAAACGCAAAGCTCGGACGGGGACGTTTTCAAATCGAGGCGGTCATGCAGCTCCTGTTTGCGTTTTACGGCGTCATGATCGTGCTGCTCCTTCTGCGGCCCCTCCTGTCCGGGAAAATCACAATCGGACTGTTTACATCCGCGTTTTATGCCGCAGCCGGCCTTGAGCAGAGCTGCAAGCAGATGTACGCTGCGGTTTATGATCTCATAGGATCAGCGCACCGAATCGGCGGTCTTTCCTCCTTCCTGAATCTTGAGGAGGATACTCCCGCGAAGGACTCTTTTGCAGATGAGACAATTAAGAGCATTGAGTTTTGCAATGTCACCTTCACGTATCCCGGAATGAGCAAGCCGGTACTGGAGCATATCAGCTTCCGGCTGGAACCAGGCCGGCACTACGCGTTGGTGGGAGAAAACGGCTGCGGCAAATCGACTCTGGTAAAACTTCTTGTGGGACTCTACCGGCCTGACAGTGGAGAAGTCTTGGTGAACGGCAAACCGGTCCATTTGCTTTTGCCGGCTGACCGCCGGCGTCTGTATTCCGTAGTCTTTCAGGATTTCTACCGCTACCCCCTGACCATCCGCGAGAATGTGTCACTGTGCATGGACCTCCCGGCGGACGATAAAATGTTGGACAGTGTGTTCGACCGGCTCGATTTTCATCCCATGGCCGCGAACCGTGAGGTCGGATATGACAGCGATCTCATGCCTCTTTACAAGACCGGCGCGGGACTTTCGGGCGGCGAATGGCAGAAGATGGCGGTTGCCCGCTGTGTCCTTTCAACAGCGCCGATCGCCATTCTCGACGAGCCAAACGCCGCCCTTGACCCGATGGCGGAGGCCAAGGTTTATGAGGCATATCGTGGACTTCTCGCCCAAAGGACGACGCTCTTTATCTCCCATCGCCTGGGGTCTGTGCGTATGGCTGACGAAATACTGGTGCTTAGAGACGGGGCGCTGATCGCAAAGGCCCCTCATGAGAAGCTCATGGTAGAATGTGACTATTACGCGGAGCTTTTCAATACGCAGAAAGGACTATATGATGAGCAGTAATCAAATGAGCGCCCGAAAGGCGCTCCTGTATATTTTCAAAGCAGCGCCCCGGAGCTTCGCGCTGATGGCACACATGGGACTGCTCAATGGGGCAGCCTCGATCATGAGCGTCTGGGCAACGCAGCGTATTTTCTCGCATATCCAAGCCGGTTACGGGGCGGAGCTTTTTTCTTCCCTTGCAGTATACGCAGCGGCGTTTCTCCTTTCCGCCGGATACTCGGTGTGGTACATGAGATACCATGTGCAGTTTTTCGCGATCCTGGATTTTGAAAGCAATGTCCGCCGGATGCTCCACGCCAAAAGTCGGCGCATCTCCAACGAGGACCTGGAGACGCCCAACGCCTACGCTTTTATCCGTCAGGCGGATAGCTCGCGTCAAAATCTGTTCCGCTACGGTCAGATTTATGTGGAGGCCGTCATGACCTTGCTCCAGACGGCAATGGTAACGGCGTATATCTCGTCGTTCAATATCGTATTCCTCCTGTTCCTTCCCCTGTCCGCGATCCCCACGCTGCTGGAAATGCTGTATGACGCCCGGCTGTGGAAACGTGGCTATGAAACCGTGACTCAGTGCCAGCGGGAGGAAACGGAATATGAGAAAGCTGTCATGGATGAAGTCGCCTGCAAAGAGAGCCGCCTCACCGGCGCAAACGCGCTGCTGATCAAGAAATGGAAGAACAGCCGAATGAAACGAGACGCGATTGAAAACAGCAAATCAAAGAAAATGCTGATTCTGAAGCTGTCCCTCTGCCTGCTCGAATGCGCTGGAAGCATAGGGGGATTTGCCGTCTCGATTTTATTGTTCTTTTTAGGTCATATCGACTTGCCGGCCTTTACCGCCGGTGTTACGGCCTATTCCTCCCTGACCGCGATTCTAAAAGGGCTTACCGGTACTGTGGGCAATGAGATCCAATTCCGTCGCATGATCCAGCCCTATTTCCGGTATTGGAATTTACCCGAGAGAGGCGGGGAATCCGATCAGTGTACCTTTGAAAAGTCTGTCACACTGTCAGATGTGTCCTTTACCTATCCAAATCAGACCGGGAAAGCCCTTGACGGCATCAACCTGACGATCCATAAGGGAGAAACCATAGCGATTGTTGGGGAGAATGGAGCGGGGAAGTCCACACTTGTCAACGTAATTCTGGGACTATATCGGCCTTCCTCCGGGAGCGTATGCTACGACGGCGCGAATATTTCCAAAGTGAAGGAAGCGGCCCTGCATCTCCGCCAGTCCGCCGTGCCCCAGAGCTTTTGCCGATATAAAATAACGGTGGGCGACAACATCGCCATTGGCAATTTTTCCAAACAGGACGGCAAAGAGATCGAGCAGAGGATCGCTGAGATCTTTCCAAACGGGGAGGTCGGTCAGAACACGCTTCTCGGAAAAGAATTCGGCGGAAGGGAGCTCTCCGGCGGTCAGTGGCAGCAGCTTTCCTGTGCAAGAGGCTTCTATAAGGACGGTGATTTTATAGTCCTCGATGAACCAACCTCCGCCATTGATCCGCTGCGGGAGAAAGCGATTTATGGCAGTTTTCAAAAGGAGCTTCACGGTAAAACCGGCATTATTGTGACGCATCGTTTGGGCGCCGTGAAGCTCGCAGACCGTATCATTGTACTTCAACATGGGAAAATCACAGAAAGCGGCACACACAAGGAGCTTTTGGCGGCAAACGGAATTTACGCTTCCCTGTGGCAAACCCAGGCAGCCGCTTTTTCAGATTGAGCATATTGCATTGACGGCAATTCGGAGAGGATGATTTTTCGCGGAAAATCCCCTTGACGAATCTCGTCTCACCTTTCTTTAACTGCCCCATGCTGCCAAAACTGCATCTGTCTACATATAGCGACTACCAACCAAGCGGCAAATAGCGGGATTTGATACGCAGTATAGCACACGGGTCGAAAAAATGTCAAGGACTTTGGATTTTTTCAAATTGTTGCTTGCATTTTCTTTTGTGATATGGTAAAATCAGACCGATATGGACAGGCAAGGAATGGGCTGTCCGGCGCTTGTGAACGCGGAACCAGCGAGAACGGGGTGGTGGGAGCCGTTTTCCGGGGAGCGCCGGGCCTTCTCCCAGGAGCCGCGGCCTGAAACGGAAAGTAGGGCCCGCCGGGTGATCCCGTTATCGATCGGATGGCGTATCAGCGCCGGGAAAGCGCGCCGTAAGGCGAATGCGGGTGGTACCGCGGAGGAGATCCTTCGTCCCGATGGGGGCGAAGGTGTATTTTTTATCCTGTCAAATGGAAACCCCAGGAGGTAGCAAAATGAAAGAACAGTTGGAACAGATCAAGCGCCAGGCCATGGAGGCCCTGGAAACGGCGGCCTCCCCCGCCGTTTTGGAGGAGCTCCGGGTCAAGCTGCTGGGCAAGAAGGGCGAGCTCACCGCCGTGCTGAAGCAGATGGGCAAGCTCACCGCCCAGGAGCGGCCCGTCATGGGCCAGCTTGCCAACTCCGTCCGGGCGGAGATCGAGGCGAAGCTGGAACAGCGGAAGACGGAGCTCCACGCCGAGGCTCTGGAAGCCAGGCTCCGGAAGGAGGCCGTGGACGTGACCATCCCCGGCGACAGCTTCCCCATTGGCCATCAGCATCCTATGAACCAGGTCCTGCAAAAAATCAAGGACGTCTTCGTAGGCATGGGCTACCAGGTGGTGGACGGCCCCGAGGTAGAGCTGGCGGACTACAACTTCACCCGGCTGAACATCGAGGAAGGACACCCTTCCCGGGACCGGTCTGACACCTTCTACTTCACCGATGACGATTCCCTGCTCCTCAGGACCCAGACCAGCCCCGTGCAGATCCGGGTCATGGAGAACGCCAAGCCCCCCATCTGCATCATCGCTCCCGGCCGGGTATACCGGAAGGACGAGGCCGACGCCACCCATTCCCCCATGTTCCATCAGATCGAGGGCCTGGTGGTGGATGAGCACATCACCATGGGCGATCTGAAGGGCGCCCTGACCACCCTGATGCGCCAGCTCTACGGTGCGGAGGCGGTCATGCGGTTCCGGCCCCACCACTTCCCCTTCACCGAGCCGAGCTGCGAGATGGATATGCAGTGCCACAAGTGCAAAGGCACCGGCGAGGTGGACGGCCAGGTCTGCTCCACCTGCCACGGCGAGGGCTGGATCGAGCTGCTGGGCGCCGGCATGGTCCACCCCAAGGTCCTGGAAAACTGCGGCATCGACCCGGAGAAGTATTCCGGCTTCGCCTTCGGTATGGGCCTGGAACGGATGGCCATGCGCAGCACCCGAATCAACGATCTGCGGCTGATCTTCGACAACGACATCCGATTCTTGAACCAGTTCTAAGGAGGGACGGAACATGAAGCTCAACAGAAAATGGATCAACGAGGAATTTGTGGACCTGTCCCAGGTTTCCGACAAGGATTTCTGCGAGACCATGACCATCTTCGGCCAGAAGGTGGAGACCTACGAACGATTGGACGCCGAGATCCAGAACGTGGTGGTGGGCAGGGTCCTTTCCCTGGCCCGGCACACCAACTCCGACCATATGTGGGTCTGCCAGGTGGACGTGGGTAAGGGAGAACCCATTCAGATCGTCACCGGCGCCCAAAACGTGAAGGAAAATGACCTGGTCCCCGTGGCGCTCCACAACTCCCGCCTCCCCGGCGGCATCCACATCACCAAGGGCAAGCTCCGGGGGGAGGTCTCCAACGGGATGCTCTGCTCCCTAAAGGAGCTGGGTCTGACCATAAATGACTTCCCCTACGCCATTGAGGATGGCATCTGGAGCCTCCAGGAGGACTGCCAGGTGGGGCAGGACATCAACACCGTCATTGGCGCAGACGACACCGTGGTGGAATTTGAGATCACCAACAACCGGCCGGACTGCTACTCCATTATCGGCCTGGCCCGGGAGGCCGCCGCGGCCTTCCACAAGCCCATGCGCCATCACGAGCCCCAGGTGAAGGGCAGCGGCGCTGGCAGCATCTTCGACCATCTGGACGTGGAGGTCCCCGCCTCCAACCTGTGCAACCGCTACACCGCCCGGATGGTAGCCAACGTGAGGATCGGCCCCTCTCCCAAGTGGCTGCGGCAGCGGCTCCGCGCCAACGGCATCCGGCCCATCAACAACATTGTGGACATCACGAACTACGTGATGCTGGAGTACGGCCAGCCCATGCACGCCTTCGACTACCGCTATGTCTCCTCCGGCAAGATCATCGTCCGGGAGAGCGTGGAGGGGGAGACTTTGACCACCCTGGACGGCAATCTGCGGAAGCTCAGCCCCGGGATGCTGGTCATTGCGGACCAGGACAAGCCCATCGGCCTGGCCGGCATCATGGGCGGCGAAAACTCCGAGATCTTGGACGACACCACCACCGTGGTCTTTGAGTCCGCCAACTTTGACGGCACCTCCATCCGGCAGACCGCTCTGGTCCTGGGGATGCGGACCGAGTCCTCCGGCAAGTTTGAAAAGCACCTGGACCCCATGATGGCCCTACCCGCCATTCAGCGGGCCTGCGAGCTGGTGGAGCTGCTGGACTGCGGCGACGTGCTGGACGGCGTCATTGACATTCTTGGCAACATCCCCGAACCCCGGACCATCCCCCTGGAGCCGGACCGGATCAACGCCCTGCTGGGCACCGACATTCCCCGGGAGGACATGGAGCTCTATCTGAACCGGCTGGAGATCCCCGTGGTGGACGGCAGGATCCAGGTACCCTCCTGGCGGCCGGACCTGGTCCTCACCGCCGACATTGCCGAGGAGGTGGGCCGGTCCTACGGCTACAACGAGATCCCCGTTACCGCCTTCTCCACCGCCACCCAGGGGGGCTACAGCCCCATGATGCTCTTTGAGAACACCGCCGGGAATCTGTGCCGGGCCATGGGCTACAGCGAGATCATCACCTATTCCTTCGTCTCCCCCGGCATTTTCGACCAGATCCGCCTGCCCCAGGATTCCCCCCTGCGCCGGGCCATGAAGATCCAGAATCCTCTGGGCGAGGACACCTCCATCATGCGGACCGTGGCCCTGCCCTCTATGCTGGACATCCTGTCCCGGAACAACGCCTATCACAATAAGTCCGTCAAGCTCTATGAGCTGGCCAAGGTCTACCTGCCCAGGGAGGGCCAGCCCCTGCCCGACGAGCCGAAGCATCTGGTCCTGGGGACCTACGGCGCCGGGGAGACCTTCTTCACCCTCAAGGGCGAGCTGGAAACCATTTTGAACGGGCTCCGGCTGCCCAAGGCCCGTTATGAGGCCCTTTCGGACCATCCCAGCTACCACCCCGGCCGCTGCGCCAAGGTCAGCATCCTCGGCCAGGATGTGGGCGTTCTGGGCCAGCTCCATCCCCTGGCCGCCAAGAACTACGGCATCGACGCCGAGGTCTACTGCGCGGAGATCGACTTCTCCGCCCTGCTGGCCCTTCAGCTCCCCGAGGCCACCTATACGCCGCTGCCCAAGTATCCCACCGTCAGCCGGGACCTGGCGCTGGTCTGCGACGAGGCCGTGACCGTGGCCCAGGCGGAGGACGTCATCACCGCCTCCGCCGGGAAGCTGCTGCGGAGCGTCGGGCTGTTCGACATCTACCGGGGCCCCGGCGTCCCCATGGGCAAGAAGAGCATGGCCTTCACCCTGGAGCTCCGGGCAGACGACCGGACCCTCACCGACACCGACTCCGAGCAGGTCATGTCCAGCGTCCTGGCCGCCCTGGGGAAGGAGCTGGGAGCGGTCCTCCGCTGATAAAACGGGGGGGCGGCGGCCGGGAAACCGCCCCCGCCCCTCATTTTACCGCGAAAAAATTACCGGGAAGCCTTTACACCGGGGACAATATCGGCTATAATATTGTCTGCGGACCAGCCGCCTAATACAAGGGAGAAACGAGAGGAGGAGACCCCATGACCGACAACAGCACCATTAAATTCACCGTTCCCAGCGACGACAAGGAGAATATGCGCCGGACCCTTCGTAGTGTCTTCGACGCCCTCAGCGAGAAGGGTTACAACCCCATCAACCAGATCGTGGGGTATCTGCTGACCGAGGACCCCACCTATATTACCAACTACAACAACGCCCGCAGCATGATCTGCAAGCTGGACCGGGACGAGCTGCTCCAGGAGCTGGTGCAGCGGTATCTGTTTGAAAAATCGTAAGCTCTGGGGGTCCGCTCCGACGGGCCCCCTCCCAATTCAACTCTCAGGAGGTTTTATATGGCCGAGGAAAACAGCGTTTTGATGTATAAGGGCCGCCCGCTGATGCGCAAGGGCAATCTGGTCTACTACGGCTCCATGGCGGACAGCCATATCGTGATGCTCCAGATCCTGGAATCGAAGACCGTCAACGACACCCCCATCGCCACCCGCGTCTCCGTTCAGCTTCAGCTCACGGACCCCGCCGCCCGGAGCCGGGACCGGATCGTGAAGAAGAGCGAGAAGGACGGGCTCTACACCGCCCTGGACGTGGGCTGCGTGTGGCTGGAGCGGGCCCTGGCCGGAAAATAAGATGGAGAAGCTGCGCTATTATCTGCACATCCTCAAGGGCGTCCGGCTGTCCAAATTCTTTGACGTGATTCGCCGGGCCCACGAAAAGAGCGGGAAAAGCAGGATCTTCCTGTTCTTTGACATCCTCAACTGCGCCATTCGCTACGGAGCCGGGTACTATGACTACCTGATCTTCGCCTTCTATGATATGAATGCCGCCCAGAGGAAGACCTATGTCACCCGTCTGTGGAACAAAAAGCTGGTGACCATCTGCAACGATCCCAGGTACACCCATATCTTTGACCGGAAAAACGAGTTTTACGCCCGGTTCGCCTCCTACCTGGGCCGGGAGTACCTGGACATGACCACCGCCGCCGAGGCGGAATTTATAGCCTTTGCCCAGCGTTTTCCCGTTCTCTTCGCCAAGCCCCAAGTGGGCGAGAGCGGCAAGGGCATTGAAAAACTGAAAACCGCCGATTTTCCCGACCTGCACGCCATGTACGCCTACGTGAAGGAAAAGGGCTTCGGCACGGTGGAGGAGGAGCTGAAGCAGCATGAGGCCCTGTCCAGGCTCTATCCCCTGTCCATCAACTCCCTCAGGATCGTGACCCTGGTGGCCCAGGGGGAGGCCCACTGTGTCTATCAGGTGGTGAAGATGGGCAATTGCGGCAAATTCGTGGACAATATGGAAAACGACGGCCTCTGCTGTCCCCTGGACCCGGAGACCGGGAAGATCGTGGGCGTGG
The DNA here is from genome assembly GCA_947625965.1 of uncultured Oscillospiraceae bacterium. Classification (GTDB taxonomy): domain Bacteria; phylum Bacillota; class Clostridia; order Oscillospirales; family Oscillospiraceae; genus Faecousia. The sequence goes on along the minus strand of CANQQO010000001.1, from coordinate 105,199 downwards.
CCCACACCTCCAAGCTCATCAACTACGACACCCATCCCTACACCGGGGTGCCCCTGCTGGGCTATCAGGTGCCCTTCGTGAAGGAGGCCATTGAGCTGTGCCGCAAGGCTGCCATGGAGATCCCCGAATTCCGCTACATCGGCTGGGATGTCTGCATCACTCCCACCGGTCCCGCCATCATCGAGGGCAACGACTATCCCGGCTACGATTTCTGGCAGCTTCCCGAGCACACCCCGGACAAGATCGGTCTGCTCCCCTACTACCAGAAAATGGTGCCGGAGCTCAAACGCTGATCCGATCCCCCCTCCGGCGGGGGATCTTGAGGCTGTCAAAAACGAAGGTTTTTGAAAGCCTCCCAAATGGAACCCGCTTCGCTGGGCTTCCATTTGGAGGGGATTGCAGGCTGAACCGCGCACTCGCCGGGGGCAAGGCCCCCGGCTCGCACACTCTCAGCCTGTAAGGTATTTTTTGCCAGGTACACGCCCTGGCAAAAAATGATTGAATTGGGTTTGCCGTCTGCGGACGGCAAACTCCGAAAGGTTATTTGACAAGCTGACGATCCCCCGCCGGAGGCGGGGATCCCGTTGTAGAAAGGAGAAAAATGCGATTCCTGGTAACGGGCTTCGAGCCCTTCGGCGGGGAAACGAGAAACGTCTCCTGGGAGGCGGTGCGGGCGCTTCCCGCCGCGCTTTTCGGGGCGGAGATCGTCACCGCCCGCCTGCCAGTAGAGTACGACGGAGTCATGCCGGTCCTTCTGTCTCTGATGGAGGCGGAGGACCCCGACGCCGTCCTCTGCGTCGGACTGGCGGCGAACCGGGACTGCCTGACCCCGGAGCGGAGGGCGGTGAACCGTATGGCGTCAAAAATTGCCGACAACGCCGGCGTCTTTCGCGACGGCCAGCCCATCCTGCCCGGCGGGCCGGAGAGCCTGTTCTCCGATCTGCCTGTAGAAAAAATGGCGGAGGCCATGTCCGCCGCCGGGATCCCGGCGCGGGTCAGCGGCTCCGCCGGGACCTTCGTCTGCAACCGGGTGATGTACGGGCTCCTGTCCGCCATAGCGGCGGGGGGCCGGCCCCGACTGGGCGGCTTTCTCCATGTACCCAGGGAAACCGCCGTGCCCTTCCCGCAAATTTGCCGGGGCCTGGAGATCGGGCTCCAAGTCATCGCGGAGGCACTTTCATAGTTTTTCCGCCCGGCGGGGAAGGCATTTTCTCCGCCGGGCCGTTTTTTGTGCTTCGCCGATTTTTGATAAGCGATTTATAAGTTTACATAAAACTGTTTATTTTCCCGTTCGCCGCGCATACTAGGGAAAACCAACAAGGAAGGTGCGTCCATGGGAAAATGGAAACGTGGGCGGCAGAGCTTCGTGCCGGAGCAGCCGCCGGTGATCTCCGCCTGGGCCAGCGTGGCGGGAAAAAAAGAGAGCGAAGGACCTCTGGCCGGGTGCTTCGATTTGACGGAGCAGGACTCCTATTTCGGCCAAAAAACCTGGGAGCAGGCCGAAAAACGGATGCAGCAGCTCGCCCTGGAGACCCTGGCCAAAAAGGCTGGGCTGGACGAGGACGGCTTCGACCTGGTGTTCTCCGGGGATCTGCTGAACCAGTGCATTGGCTCCTCCTTCAGCCTGCGGAACACCGGCATCCCCCATCTGGGGCTCTACGGCGCCTGCTCCACCATGGCGGAGAGCCTGCTTTTGTCGGCCATGGCGGTGAGCGGCGGATTTTTTGACCGGGTGGTGGCCATGACCTCCTCCCACTTTGCCTCCTCGGAGCGGCAGTACCGCTTTCCCCTGGGCTACGGCGGGCAGCGGACCCCCACCGCCCAGTGGACCGTCACCGGCTCCGGGGCCGCCCTGGTCACGCCCCAGGGAAACGGTCCCAAAATCGTGGCCTGCACCGTGGGCTCCGTCCAGGACCTAGGCGTTAAGGACGCCAACAACATGGGCGCGGCAATGGCTCCGGCGGCGCTGGACACCATCAAGGCCCACTTTGCCGACACCGGCACCGGCCCGGAGGACTTTGACCTCATCGTCACCGGCGATCTGGGCCAGTTGGGCAAGGAGCTGCTCCTGAGCCTGGCTCGGGAGCAGGGCCTCAGTCTGGGGGGCAAGATCGCGGACTGCGGCTGCATGGTCTTCGACAACACCAAGCAGGACGTCCACGCCGGCGGCTCCGGCTGCGGGTGCAGCGCCATCACCCTCTGCGGCAGTCTGCTGGGGCAGCTCAACAGTGGAAAGCTGAAAAAGATCTTGTTCTGCGGCACCGGCGCTCTACTCTCCCCCACCTCCACCCAGCAAGGTCTGCCCATTCCCGGCGTGTGTCACGCCGTCGCCATCAGCGGAAGGAGAAATTGAGATGGATTATTTGAAAGCGTTTTTGGTAGGCGGTCTTTTATGCCTCATCGGTCAGCTTCTCATTGACAAGACCAAGCTGACCCCCGCCCGGATTCTGGTCAGCTACGTGGTGGCCGGGGTGATCCTGGGGGCCGTCGGCCTCTACCAGCCCTTGGTGGACTGGGCCGGAGCCGGGGCCACGGTCCCCCTGACGGGCTTTGGCTACAATCTCGCCAAGGGCGTAAAGGAAGCGGTCGCTCAGGACGGATTCCTGGGCGTTCTCACCGGCGGCCTCAAGGCCACGGCGGGCGGCGTGACGGCGGCGGTGGCCGCCGGACTGCTGGCCAGTCTTTTTTTCAAAGCAAAGGATAAATCCTGAGTTTTGGGGCAAACTTCGGATAGCGGCTCAGCCGTAAAAACCAACTTTTGGAGGACCATCACAATGAATAACCAGAATCAGAATCAGAACCAGAACAAGAACAGCAACCAGAACCAGAACCAGAATCAGAACAGCCAGAATCAGAACCAGAACAGCCAGAACCAGAGCAGCCAGAGCCGGAACAGCCGGTAACAAAACGCTCACCCCCGCCGGGACCCGGCGGGGGCAGCTTATCAAATCGCCTTTCCGCGTTTGCCGATAAGCAGGCTGCAAAGAGATTCAATCATTTTCCGCTGCGGCGTGTACGTGGCGGAAAATATTTCTGGTCTGAACGCGTGCGCGGGTCAGCCTGGGATTCCCCTCCAAATGGGAACCCAGCGAAGGGGGTCCCATTTGGGAGGCTGCCAAAAACCTTTGTTTTTGACAGCCTCGGGAACGGCATGGCGGGTCGCCATGCCGTTTCTACATTTGTCCGGTTCTTCCAGGACCTCCCCCGGCAGTTGGCGGTGCCTGGCCAGGGCCAGAAAATTCCGACAGTGGCCGCAGCCGCAGTCCCAGCGGTCCCCGATTCGATACCAGGCTCTTGTTGCCTCGGGGTCCAGACCCACCCGATAGCCAAATAGATGTCTTTCCATAAACGCCTCTTTACAGCGCCACCGTCCGATCCAGGTGGAAGAAATAGAGATACTTTGCCTGGACCCGGGATTCAAAGATCCGTTCCAGGGCCGAGGCGTATGCCTCCACCTGGGGGCGATACCGTTCCACCGTCAGGGCCAGGCGGTCCGGGGAGACGTGATCGGTCTTAAAATCCAGGACCGTGATCCCGTCCTTCTCCAAAAGTGCGCAGTCCACCACGCCCTGCAGGAGGATCTTCTCCCCTTCAAGGTCGGGAGAGAGGACCTTCCCGTCGTCCAGGATGGAGAATTTGAACTCCCGGAGGACCTTTGGACAGGCCCGGACCCGGACGCCCAATTCAGACTGGAAGAAGCGGACCAGCTTTCCGGGGTCCACGGCGGCGGCCTGGTCCTCCGTCAGAAAACCGGCCTCCTTCAGACGCTCCAGCTCCGCCTTTACGCCGGACAGGCCGCCGCATTTTCCGTAGTCGATATATTGCAGGGCCAGGTGGACGGCGCTGCCCCGTTCCTTTCCCTGTGCCGATTTTAGAAAGGAGGGCTGCCGCCAAGTCCGCTGGGGCGTGGGAGGCTCCTGGGCGTTTTCCGCCGCCTCCTGGTCCTTTTCCCGACCCTTCCGCTGGGTGGCGGTCTGCTTGGAGGGCGCCTGTGTGGCGGCCAGATGGGGATACCGGAAAGCAAGTGACCGGCGAAGAAGATCCAGCGTCTCCTCGTCGACGTCGCCGGCGGGGGCCTCCGCCCCGGTTTCCGGCGCGGACAGGGCGGGCGCCTGGGCCGCGACGATCCTCCAGGGCGGAGTACCGGGGCGCGTGCAGTCCGGCTGTCCGCTCAGAGCGAACAGCGCTCCCGCCTCCGTCCTCTCCATGGCGGCCAGAAGGACCCAATCCCCCAGGCAGGAGGCGGAGGCGGCAAGGGCCTCTCTTCCCCCCAGGTCCCGGCGCAGGGCGATCCTCTCCAGGGCCGCCTCGGGCCGTTTGGCTGCGTAGGTCATGATCAGGCGGTCCCTGGCCCGGGTCATGGCCACGTAGAGGACCCGCAGCTCCTCGGACCGGGTGGCGTCCACGATCTTCGCGGCGATGGCCCGCCGGGAAACGGAGGGATAGCGGACCCGGCTCCGCCGGTCTACGCAGCTCAATCCCAGTCCCAGGTCCTTGTCGCAGAGCACCTGGGCTCGGGCGCTCTCCAGGTTGAAGCTCCGGGCCAGACCGCAGAGAAAGACCACGGGAAATTCCAGGCCCTTGGATTTATGGATGCTCATGAGGGTGACGCTGCCGCCGGGGGCCTGTCCGGTGAGGACCAGTCCCTTATCCTCCATGGCGTCCAGGTAGGCCAGGAAGGATTCCAAATCTCTGCGGCCCCTGCCCTCAAAGTCCGCCGCGACGTGATAGAAGGTCTGCAAATTCTCCGCCATTTCCTCCCCGCCGGGCTGGGCGGATAAAACGCTGTCCAGCCTGGTCCTGGCAAACACCGCCTCCAGCAGGTCCGTCAGGCTCTCCATTCGGGCGGTCCGGCGGAGCGCGTCGAGCGTGTCGAAAAAGGCCCCCGCCTTGGGAGAAGGCTCCCTCCTCAGCGCGTCGTACAGACTCCCCTCCCGGCACCCGGCCCGGGCCTGGGCCAGGTCCTCCGCCGTGAAGCCGAAGGCGGGACTGCACAGGCAGGCGGCCAGCGGGATGTCCTGCCGGGGATTGCTGACGGTCTGCAAAAGGGAGCGGAGCACCGTCACCTCGGGGGTCTTCAGAAGGTCCCGGCCCGCCCCGGAGACGCAGGGGATCCCCCGCCGCTCCAGCGCCTGCCGGTAGAGGGGACCCACGGCATTGGGGGAGCGAAGCAAAATGGCCACGTCCTGTGGAACCGCAGGCCGTAATGTCTCTCCATCGCGGACCATGTGGGTCCCATCCAGCAGCTCCGCCAGCCGGTCCGCCACGTACTCCGCCTCCTGGGCGTAGGTATCCTCGGAGGTTTCCAGAACGTGGAGCTCCACCTCCGGCTCTCCAAGGGGAGGATGGGGCAGGCCCTCCTTCAGTGCCTCGGCGTCGGTGTAGTCCAGACCTCCCAGCGATTCGGTCATGCAGGCGGAAAAGACATGGTTCACCGCCTCCAAAACCGGCCCGCCGGAGCGGAAATTCTGACTCAGAAGCACCTTCCGGTCCCGGTCCGAAGAAACGGGAGCCGGGGCGAAGGCGTTGTATTTTTCCAGGAAAATGGCGGGGTCCGCCAGGCGGAATTGGTAAATGGACTGTTTCACGTCCCCCACCAGGAAGAGATTTTTCCGCTGATCGGTGAGGGCGGAGAAGATGGCGTCCTGGACGGCGTTGGTGTCCTGGTACTCGTCCACCATCACCTCCCGGAACTTGCCGCCCACCTCTCTGGCCGCCGCGGTGGGGCCGGCGCGGCGGGTCCCCAGGAGCAGGTCCAGGGTCCGCTGCTCCAGGTCCGCAAAGTCCAGGACCCGCCGGGCGGCCTTGGCCCGGTCATATTCCTGGGAGAACCGGCGGACCAGGTCCGTCAAGCCCTTGGCGGCCGGTCCCGTCTCCGCCAGGTCCGACAGGACTTGGCGGCTGTCGTCGGAGAAGGCCCGCAGCTTGGCTTTCAGCCCCTCCTTGCAGTCCTCCCGGATGGCCTTGATCCGGGCGGCGAGGCGCTCGTCGGGATCCTTCTTGGGAAAACGGAGGGTCCCGAAATCCACCTGGCAGGCCCGGACTCCGTCCCAGGTCCCCTGGGCGCGGAGGGCTTTGAGCTGGAGGACCGTGTCATTCAGCAGCGCCGCCACCTTTTCCCAGCCCGGCGTTTCTCCGGCGGCCCTGGCGCAGTTTCCCAGGGCCCCGATCCGCTGGTCCAGGAACGCCTGCAGGTCCTCCATCAGAAATTCGCCCCAGGGGGTCTGGGCGGCGTCGGTCACGCCGCCAGTCAGGCCCTGGGCGGAGCAGGCGGTCAGCCACCCCTCCGGGTCCAGGTGGCAGCGGGCGCTGTCATAAACCTTGAGGATCAGGCCGGGGATCAGAGCGTCGTCCCGGCCCAAACCCTGGGTGTCCACGAAAGCGCGAAAGGCATCGTCCTCCGCCGCGTTTTCGTAGGTCCGCTCCAGCAATCCGGAAAGGACCGTCTCCCGCAACTCCCGGCACTCGTTTTCATCCGCCACCCGGAAATCCGCCGGAAGATCCAGCCGATAGGCGTACTCCCGGAGGACCTCGGCACAGAAGCCGTGGACGGTAGAGATCTTCGTTAAGTAAAGCCGCTGAAGCTGGCGGCGCATATGGCGGTTTTCCGGGTGCTCGCTGACATAGGCCGTCAGCCGGGCGGCGATCTTGCCCCGGAGCTCCGAAGCGGCGGCGTTGGTGTAAGTAATGACGCAGAATTCGTCAATATCGGCGGGCCGGACTGGATCCGTCAGGTAGCTCACCAGCCGGTCCACCAGGACCTTGGTCTTCCCGGAGCCGGCGGCGGCGGAGACCAGCAGCCTGCCGCCCCGGTCCCCCACCGCCTGGGCCTGTTGAGGGGTCAGTGTCTCAGCCATGGGTCTCCGCCTCCTTTTCCAGGGCCTCCCAAAATTCCGAGGCCTCCATTTTTTTGAAGTTCCGCCGCTCCCCCGTTCCCCGGCACACGGAGCCGTAGGGGCAGAAAGCGCAGGCGTCATGGCTGGTCCCCCGGGCGTAGGGGTTGGGCGCCACCTTCCCGGCGGCAATGTCGTCGGCCATGCGGCCCACCAGGCGGAATACATAGTCCTTCAGCAGCGCAAGCTGGGTCCGGTCCGCCAGGTCCCCCGTGAGGTCCCCGCCGCGGTCCCGCTTGCAGCACAGGCGCTTGGGCTGGTCCCCCGGCTCCATGGCCTGAAGGACCTTCTCCTCCCCCAGGAGGAGCCCCCGGCGGCGCCAGAGCTTCTGCCGCTCCTTCTCCGCCTCCGCCTCCGTCAGGCGGCCGTCGGCGGGCAGGACCGGGGCCCGGGCAGGAAAATACTCCACCCCCGCCGGAATGGGGTCCGGGCCCAGCAGGCCGCTCCCCGTATCCGCCAGAGCGAAGAGGTAGAGCAGCATTTGAAGGCCCAGACCGTGGTACAGGTCGCAGTAGTCCATGTCCTTTTTTCCGGTCTTGTAGTCCACCACACGAAAATAGGTGCTCTCTCCCTGCCGCCACACGTCCACCCGGTCCACCACGCCCCGCAGAATGGCGTCCATGGTCCGGCCCGAGGCGTTGACCGGAGGGCGGCCCCGGTCGCCGAAGGGCAGTTCAAAGAATGTAGGGGCAAATTGGGCGTCTTTCAATTCCCGCCAGAGCTCCTCTACCACCATCTCCAATTCCCGGCCATTCCGTTGGAACAGGTAGGCCGCCCGGGCATCCAACTGGCCGAAGCGGTCCCCGGCGTACTCCGCCGAAAAGCGGCGGGCGATGCTTAAAGTCTCCTCCAGGCTCACCCGGGCAAAGCCCCCCTGAGCCATCACCTGTCGACAGGTCCGCTCCAGGACGGCATGGACATAGGTGCCAAATTCCGCCGGATCGATGGCGGCGGGCTTTCGCTCCCGGACCTTGACGCCGTATTGGAGGAAATAGGCGAGGCGGCACTCCGCCTGCCGGTCGATCTGGGAGGCGGAGAGCCTCAGCTCCCGACCATAGAGGGCCGAGACCGCCTCCGGCGACAGGCTTCCCAAGCTCTGAGCGCCCCGTTCCCGGACCTGCCGGTAGGGCCCCAGAAGGCCCAGGGCCTCGGCGGCGGACTCCCCGCCCCGGCGGGACAGGTAAGCGCCCGCCTCCATGGGATCTGACCGGGCCGCGCCCAGCAAAACGCCCGGAGGGGTCTCGCCGCCGGCCATCTTTGCCAAACGGCGGCAGAGGTAGGAGGGCTGGTCCCCGGCCCAGGAGACCATGACCGTCTCCGAGGCGCCGGCAAAGACCCCGTAGATCTCCGCAAATTCCGCCTGTAACCCCTCCAGAGCCCCGCCGGTGAGGGGAACTCCCAGTGCCCGAAGGGTCACCCGCTCCCGGTCCGTCAGAACGCCCCGGGAGCCGCTGTACCGGGGCAGATTTCCCTCGGAGGCGGAGAGGACGAACAGGTGCCTGCACTGTTGGCACCGCATGGCGCTGATCTCCCCGACGGTCACCGCGTCCAGCACCGGCGGGATGGTGCCCACGTCGTACTGGCTCAGAAGCAGGGTCAGCAGGCGAGTAAAGCTCTCCGGCTCCCACTGGGTCCGGCCCAGAACGTCATAGAGCTGCTCCAGAGCGGTCAAAAGGATCTCCCAGAGCTGGCTTAAGATCTGGGCGCTGCGGTTGTCGCCGGCGGCGTCCATCTCCCGGGCCAGGGCGTCCAGCCGACGGCCCAGGTCCAGGTCCTCCAGGAGGCCATAGAGGGCCTCCACCTGCCCGGCCAGGTTTTCACTCCGGCGGAAACCCTGGGCCAGTCGCTCCAGAGGGGCCAGGGCCTGGGTCCGGGCGGCGTTCAGGTCCGCCAGACGGGTCTTGGCAGAGGCGTCCCATTCGCAGCCCAGGCCGTCGGGGTGATTCTCCCAGGGCCGGAGCCACCGGCTGCCCTGGATGTTCCACAAAAGGGCGTAGTTCTCCACCCGGTCCGCCTCCTCAGGGGACAGCGGCGACGCCATGGATTTTAAGTACCGCAGGACCTCCCGCCGGTCGAAGCCTCCCAGGGCCGCGTCCAGGGCGGTGAGGATGGAGGAGATCACCGTCTTGTTCAAAATGCTCTCCGTGCCGGACAGGTACAGCGGGATCCCCCGGCGGCGGAAGACCAAACTCAGAAGTTGCCGGGTCCCCGGCAGGTCGGCGCAGGCGACGGCCATGTCCCGATACCGGCAGCCGGAGGCCGCCAGGTCCAAAACGCACTCCGCCGCCGCCTGGCACTCCTCCATGGCGGACCGGGCGGCGACGACCCGGACTCGGTCCGGCAGATCCGGAAGGTCCCCCTGGAAGAGCGCGGCGGCCATGGGCGCCAGCGGGGTGGAATAGGGCGGGATGGAAACGATCTCCGTCTCCACCCCCGCGTCCTGGGCGCAGCGAAGCAGTTCCCGGGCGGTCCGGCCCGCCGTTTCAAAGGCCATGGCGTCGGAACCGGGCCGGTCGCAGGTCAGGCTGACGGTGACATTTTGGGCATTTTGGATCAGGTGGTCCAGGATGGCCAGATGCTGGCGGGTGAAGTCCGGGAATCCGTCTATGTAGAAAACGTGGGTCTGGGCGAAATCGCCCCGCTCCAACTGCTCCAAAAGCCAGTTCATCTGGTCCCTGGGGTCCCGCCGGCCATGGCCGCAGAGGCCGTCGTAGGTTTCCATCAGCAGGGCCAGCTCCTCCAGCTTTTGGGCCAGGCTCCCCTCCAGGCGCTCCGCCGCCCGGCGAAGGTCCCGGGCCCCGATCCGGCACCGCTTAAATTCGTCCACCGCCTCCACCAGGCTCGTCAAAAATTCGGGCCGGGTCTCCAGGGCAGCGTAGGCTTTCAGTCTGCTGTGGGTCTGGCGGGCGGCGGCGGCCATGGCCACCACCCGGCCCCCGGCGTCCAAGCAGGTCTCGGCGGCCACGCCCAGGCCCTCGGCCACCCGGCTTGCCAGGCGGGTGAAGGACAAAACCTCCGCGTAGCGGCTGGCGGTGTCCCCCGCCGAGGCGCAGAGGCGCCGCTCCATATCGTGGCTGATGAGTTCCGGGACCATCAGCACCCGGCCTCCCCGCCGCTCACGGACATCCCCGGCCACCTGGGAAAGGATCGCGTCCCGGTTGGCGGTCCAGTCCGGCCCCAGGAAGAGTCGCAGCATTCCGATCCTCCACCTTTCTTTCTGTCTTTTGGCTATTATATCACGGATTCGGTCCCAATGACAGGGTCAGTTTACCGGTCGAAAAAGAAATTTTCCAGTCTTCCCAGCAGGTCCAGGAGGAAAAATCGGACCTCATAGCCCGGCTGGGCCGTCAGCGCGGCGTTCAGGGACGTGGGAAAGCTGGCGGAGGCGGCCTTGTCCCGGAATTCCTCCTGGGTCTGGGGCAGGCACAGGCCGGGAAAGACCACACACCACCAGTTGTGCCCCTCCCCCTCCCCGATGACCACGCGGAGGGCCGTATAGACCCCGGCGGGCAGGGAGAAGGTATCGTAATCCCGGGTGGGAAAGGCTTCCTCTTCCAGCGTCACCCTCGCGGTGTCCCGGCATCCCAGGGCGGAGAGGGTCTGATTCGCCAGATCCTCCAGGCTCTCCAAGCTGCTCCGCAGATACGCCTCCGCCTGGGCCCGGTCGGGCATGGCCGCCAGGGCGGCGTTCAGACGCTCCGTCAGGGCGTCCCGGACCCGCAATTTCACCGCCTGGTCCTCCTCGCCGTCGGAGGCCGCCACCACGTGGAGGCGGATCAGCCCGTCCCCCAGATATTGCCGGTCCTTCAGCACGCCTACGTACCACACCATCAGAGCCAGAAGCAGGCACAAGGCCCCGAATTGCATCAGTTTTTTCATAAAAAACACCGTCCATACGGAAATAATTCCAGTATGGACGGATCTCGGCGATTTTATACAGATCTGGCAATATAAACCTGAGGATAGTTGTCTTTCAGCATATTGCAGACCACGGCGGCATACTCGAAGCTGGGCATCATGGCGAAGACCGCCGAGCCGGAGCCAGTCATCTGCTGGCCCAGGGAGCCGTAGGTGTTGCAGATGGATTTGATATAGTTCAGCTCCAAATGCTCCGCCGTCACCACCGGGTCAAAGACATTCCAAAGGTTTTCCGCCACCTTGGCCAGGTCCCCGGCCAGGAGGGCGCTCTCCATGGCCCGGTGATCCGGGCGCTTGGCGATGGCGGTGCGGTCCAGCTTTTCGTAGAGCTCCGGGGTGGATACGGAGAAATCCGGTTTGCACACCACGAAGAAGCACTCCGGCAGGTCCGGCAGCTTCCGCAGCCGCTCTCCCCTGCCCTCGACCATGGCCGTGCCGCCCAGAACGCAGAAGGGCACGTCGCTGCCCACCAGGCTCCCCAGCTCTGCCAGGGCCAGGATGGAAAAGGGAAAGTCGCAGTACCGGTTCAAGGCCCGGAGGACCGCCGCCGCGTCGGCGCTTCCCCCCGCCAGCCCCGCCTGGACGGGGATCCGCTTGAGAATGTCGATGGTCAGGCCCCCGGGGTCCCGGCGGGCGTTTCGGAAAAATGTCTCCGCCGCCCTCCACGCCAGGTTTTCCGGCCCCGTGGGAATGTCCTCCCAGTTGCAGGTCAGTCGCCAGGGCTCCCCGGTCCCCAGGGTCAGGGTGACGTCGTCCCGGATGGAGACGGTCTGCATGACGCTTTTCAAATCGTGGTAGCCGTCCGGGCGCCGGCCCAGGACGTCCAGGGTCAGATTGACCTTGGCAAAGGCGGGTTCCTGGAGAATGGTCATAGGCTGCTCCTTTATTATTTTTAGATAGAATACCCACTTTTTCCAGTTTTTTTCGGTATAATGCCCCGCTGGCTGGGAAATCTAGTGACAGCCCAACTATGGATCGGAGGTTTTGAAATGGATACCTTGGCGCTGATACTTTCCATCATTGGCTCCATCAACTGGGGCCTGGTGGGCATTTTCCAATTTGACCTGGTGGCATGGCTGTTCGGCGGGCAGGATGCCCTGCTCAGCCGGATCATCTATACCGTGATCGGCCTGGCGGGGCTTTGGTGCATCTCCCTGCTGTTCCGGAAGGGCAGCCGCGGCGGCGAGTCGTAACGCCGCCATTCAGACGCACCGATGCGGCGGCACCTTTTGACGTGCCGCCGCAGTCTTTACATGGGGAAATCAGGAAGATTTCTTCGTCTCTTCGGTGCCCTTGGTCGTCCCGTCCGTTGCCTTAGTGGTCGCGTTCGTGGACTTGGTGGTACTGCTGCTGGAGGGGTCGGTGGCGGTCGACTCATCCTCCTCGATCCGAACGCGGACGATGCACTTCAAGGTCTGGCCGTTGTACTCCGCGACCACCGTGGTGTCGCCGGGGCCGACCGCCGTGACGATGCCCCGGCTGACGGTGCAGACGGATTCATCGTAGGAAGTCCATTTGATGTTGTCCCGGCCGACGGAAGCGCCATCGTAGAGATCCCACTGTTCGCCCTTGGCGAACATGGTGAAGTCCTCCCGGTTGAGCTTAAAGCCGCCGGACTCCGAAGAAGTGGGAGGCGTGGTGGGCTCGGAAGTAGGCTCGGAAGTGGGCTCCGAACCGGAAGGCGTGGTGGGCTCCGAAGTAGGCGGCGTGGTCTCAAAGTCGCAGACGACGGTGACCTGCTTGGTCACCTCGCCGCAGGTGACGGTGATGGTGGCGGTGCCGGGGCCCACGGCGGTGACCTGCCCGGACACGGTGACGATGGCCACCTTCTCATCGCTGGAGGCGAAGTGGATCTCGTCGGTGGTGTCGGAGGGCTGGGCGATGGGATTCAGCTTCCAGCCCGCGCCGACGCTGGCCAGCTTGATCTGGGTGTCCGTCAGCACCAGGTCGGTGCAGGGGATCACGCCGGGCTGGGTCGTCTCCTGGGCCGCTGTGGTTCCCTGGGTCGTGCCGGCGGTGGTAGAAGGCGCGGTGGTCTCTCCGCCGCCAAAGAGGTCCGGCAGGAAGAATCGCACGGCGATAAAGCCCACGATCAGCACTACGGCGGCCAGCAGCACCACAACGGCGATGATGACGATGTTGTTGGACCGCTCGGGATACCGGTCCATGGGTTCCTCGTCGTCCTCATCCATCATATCCATCTCCCGCGTATCCCGCGTCTCGCGGCGGGGAGGCATGGGCACGGACTCCTGATTCCGGCGGCGGACGTTGGCCTTGGAAAAGCGGCCGCCCTTTACATAAGTGTAGCCTCCGGCCTCCTCGGCTTCGCCGGTGAGTTCGGCGGCCGTCTGGGGATTCTCCGGCCTGGCACAGCCGCAGATGGGGCAGACGGTGGCGGTATCCGGGTAGGCAGTACCGCAGACATCGCAGATGATCTTGCTCATAACAGTTCCTCCTAACTGGCGCAAAGGGTCCTGCGCCTCTTTTCGATGTAATTATAGCATTTCTTGCAAAATAAAACAACCTCAAGAGGTTGCTTTTTTGAAAAAATATTCTTATAATATGTGATAAGTACGAAAGGAGGCGATGGAATTGTCAGAGCCAAAGCTGATCAGCCCCATGCTGGACGGCTTCTTCATGGGCGAGCCCATGAGCGAGCATCATGGCGTGCGCTGCTGCCCCGCCATCAACAAGGCGACTGATAAGAAATATATTGTAAAAATCATTTCCATCCCCGCGTCACAGGTCCAGACCCAGGCCCTGCTGCTGGCCGGCGCCTACGAAAACGAGGCCGCCGCCCTGAGCTACTTCCGGGAGCTGGCCGACGGGACCGTGAAGGAGGCCAAGACCCTGCTGCGGCTGTCCCGAGTGGAGGGCTTTCTGACCTACGACAGCTACCAGATCGTTCCCATGGAGGGAGAGGTGGGGTACGACGTGTACCTGCTGAGTCCCTACCGCCGGAGCCTGGAGCGGTTCTTCCGAAAGGAGACCATGACCTACCTGGGCGCGGTGAATCTGGGGCTGGACCTCTGCGCCGCCCTGGCCGTGTGCCGCCGGGCCGGATACCTGTACGCGGACCTGAAGCCGGGGAACGTCTTCATCTCCCCGGAGCGGGAATACCGCATCGGCGATCTGGGCTTCGTGAATGATTCGTCGCTGAAATATGCCTCCCTGCCGGATAAATACATCAGCGCCTACACCCCGCCGGAGATCAAGGACGCCATGTCCACCCTGAACGGCACCCTGGATATCTACGCCGCGGGCATGATCCTGTATCAGGCATACAACGGAGGCGTGCTGCCCTTCACCGGCCGAGCCCCCGACACGCCCCTGTCCCCGCCTAAGTTCGCCGACGAGGAAATGAGCAAGATCATCCTCAAGGCCATCGATCCCGATCCCGAGGCCCGCTGGACCGATCCCATCGATATGGGCCAGGAGATCGTGGCCTATATGCAGCGCAACGGCGTCAACGACGATCCCATGACCGACCAGGAGCCCCCGGCCCAGGAGGAAGAGGCGCCCGCCCAGACCAGCGCGGAGGCCATGCTGGAGGCCCTGCTGAAACAGATGGCCGAGGGGGAGATCTCCTTCCAGGATGAGGACGGCGATCCCACCGAGTCCGACCCCGACTCCGGCGAGGCGCCCGCCCCCCGGGTGGAGGCGGAGGACTTTGCGTTCCTGGACGCTCTTGCCTCCGACGACGCGGACCCCGATCAGGAATACGGCGGCCTGACCGACGAGACGACGGACATCCTGTCCCAGGTGGACGAGCTCATCGCCCATCAGACCCCGGAGCCCGTGGTGGCGCCGGAGCCCATCGACGTGCCCATGCCGGAGCCCATCCCCGTGGAGAAGGAGCCGCCGCAGTCCCCGGCCCAGAAGGGCCAGCGGCCTCCTGTCAGGCGAGCCGGCCCCTCCGCGCCGGTCAAGAGCCGGCCCGCTCCCGCCCGGAGCGGACGGAAGTACTACCCCGCCGAGGAGAAGAAGCCCAAGAAAAAGAGCAAGGCTCCCATCGTGCTGCTGTGCCTGGTGCTGGTCGTCGCGGCGCTGCTGTTCGCGGGGCACTGGTTCTACAACAATTACTATCTGCAAACCATCCTGGCCCTGGACGTCACCGGCGAGAAGACGGAGATGACCGTGAAGGTCACCACCGAGACGGACGAGAGCCTCCTCAGCGTGGTCCGGACGGACACCTACGGCAACGCCCAGACCGCCCGCCTCCAAAACGGCGAGGCCCACTTCGACCACCTGACCCCCAATACCATCTACACCATCCAGGTGAAGATCGACGGCTTCCACCAGCTCATGGGCACCACCTCCTGCAACTACACCACCCCCGCCCAGATCAACATCGTCAGCTTCACCGCCACCTCCGGCGCGGAGGAGGGAGCCGTGATCCTCAACTTCACCATCGACGGCCGGGAGCCGGAGAACTGGAAGCTCCTGTACCAGGCCGAGGGCGAGGAGGAGGCGTCTGTCACCTTTACGGGCCACATGGTCACCGTCACCGGCCTGACGGTGGGCAAGGACTATACCTTCCGCCTGGAGCCGGATTCCGGCCTCTTCACCGCCGGCAGCGACACCCTGACCTATTCGGTCCAGCCCCTGATCTACGCCCAGGAGCTGGAGATCGTGAGCTGCAACAATCAGTCTCTCATGGCTCGGTGGACCGCCCCCCAGGGCGTTACCGTGGAGAGCTGGCAGGTCCACTGCTACAACGATCAGGGCTTCGACCAGACCCTCTCCGTGGAGCAGCCCACCGCCGCCGATCCTGGGGTCTATGAGGCCGTCTTCCCGGGCATCGACACCGCCGCGGCCTATACCGTGGAGGTCACCGCCCCGGGCATGATGGTGGGCAGCCGGACCTCCATCACCGCCAACAGCCACACCATTTCCAATTTCCAGGCAGACCACGCCGATCCCAAGCAGATCGACCTGAGCTGGGACTTTACCGGCACGGCCCCCGACGGCGGCTGGCTGATCCTCTATTCCTTCACCGCCCTGGACGGCACCGCGGTGCCGGAGCGGGAGGAGGTCCTGCGGACCGACACCAATTCCGCCATCCTGACCCCCGTCATTCCCGAGTGCCGGTATACCTTCACCATCCAGGCGGCGGACGGCGGCACCGTCTTCCAGGGAGAGTACACCACCCAGACTCCCGCCGCCCCCGCTTTCAACGACTACACCCTGACGGCGGAGGACTTCACCTTCACCATGGCCCTGGCTCCGGACGAGGAGTTCTGGGAGTACGACGACGTGCCAAGGTCCGACTACACCAGCACCTTCGCCCTGGGGCAGAAGGCCGCCATCCTCATGCGGACCTATACAAAGTATAGCTTCGACTGGGACGAGATCACCACCCTTTACATCATCCGGGACAGCGCGGGCAATCTTGTCAGCGTCAACACCCAGGTCCGCACCTGGGTCGCCATGCTCCACGGCGGCGACTGTGAGCTGAGCATCCCCGCCCTGCCGGACACCCCCGGCGAGTACAGCGTCAGCGTCTACTTCGACGGCGCTTTCGTCACCCGTCAGGAATTCACCATGGTAGAGACTTTGGATACCGAGGAATAACGCGCCAAACGGGCATTGCCGCAGTTTTTCCGGCAATGCCCGTTTGAGGTTGTCAAAAACGAAGGTTTTTGACAACCTCCCAAATGGGACCCGCTTCGCTGGGCTCCCATTTGGAGGGGATCGCAGGCTGACCCGCGCACTCGCTGTGCGCCTCCGGCGCACAGCTCGCACTACTGCCGCCTGTAAGGTATTTTTTGCCAGGTACACGCCCTGGCAAAAAAGGATCGAAATGGGTTTGCCGTCTGCGGACGGCAAACCCGGAAAGGCTGTTTGAAAAACTGTAATAGGCATTGCCGCTGTCTTCCGGCAATGCCTGTTTTGCATAAAAAATAGCTTTTCTTTTTGTGCAAAACGCAGAAATATTTTTTTCCAGTGGAAAAAAAGCCGCCTCTGTGATAGAATTAGCTTAGGGTTACTGAGAAAGGAGGCGTCGATCACGCGCTACGAATGTCACCAGCTTTTGGCCCACTATCTGGCGGACCGGTTTTTGGCCGAGACGCCTCGTCGGTACCGGCGGGCCTTTCTCATCGGCTGTGTGGAGCCGGACTTGAACTACATCACCTATATTAAGGGCTCCATCCGCGCCTCCTGGCTCCGGGGCCACAATTGGAGCAACTCCCAGCGCTATGTGGGGCGGGTCAGCCGCCGCCTGGAGGCCCGGGACCATCTGCGGATGCTGGACCTCTACCGCCTGGGCAAGCTCATCCACTACACCACCGACGCCTTTACATACGCGCACAACGACAGCTTCCAGGAAAACCTGCGGCAGCACCGCTCCTACGAGCGCACGCTGGAGAGCTACTTCTTCCGCTATATGGCGGAGGAGCACGCCTGCCGGGCTGGGGAATATGACAATATTCTGAATATGATCCGGTACTATCACGATGATTATGTAAACCGTCCGACCGGCGTTTACAACGATTCCAAGTACACCCTCATCGTCTGCACGGCGATCCTAGAGCTGTTCTTCGGCAAGGCCCAAGAAAAACAAGCCGCCGTCCTTTCCTGACTTTTCGGGCGCGCCTCAAAACCGCATTTTCAAATCATATCCAAATCCATTCCGGCTGGAAATGGGGATTTCCCCCCTTTCCAGCCGGATCTTTCTCATTATTAGAGGCGCGTTTTGGGAAGGAACTGTATTTTCGCGGCACGCCCCTCTTTACTGCACAAATTCCAGCTTCGCGCTCTTGGCCAGGGTCCTGGGGGTGGGGACCTTTTCGAATTGAATGATATAGCCGCTCTGGTCCCGGGGGATGCCGATGATCTTTCCCTCCCCAAAGACCGGGTGCCGGACGGTCCTGCCGATCTCCGGGTCCTCCCGGGGGGTGCGGGGCTCCAGGTTTTCCGTCTTTTGGATCTGGCTCTGGACTCGGTCCACCAGCTCCGGGTCCAGGGGGACCACATACTCCACGTTCCCCTCCCCCGCGTTGAACAAAAACCGGCTGGGCAGGCGGTTGGAGCCGTCGTAATTGCTGCCGGCGGCGTCGGAGAGGTACAGCCGGTCCCTGGCCCGGGTCATGGCCACGTAGCACAGCCGCCGCTCCTCCTCCAGCTTTTCCCGGGTGTTGGCCCGTTTCCCGGGAAAGATCCCCTCGGACAGGCCGCAGAGGAACACCACCGGAAATTCCAGTCCCTTGGCGGCGTGGACCGTCATCAGCTTCACCGCCTCGCTGCGCTCCGTCTGGTCCATATTGGTGAAGAGGGCGGCGTGGTCCAGGTAGTTGCCCAGGGTGACCTCCTCCCCCGCCTTTCGCTGGAAATCGTAAATGGCCTGCTTCAGCTCCGCCAGGTTGTCCAGCCGCTCCTCCTCCCCGGAGGAACGGAGGGCCGCTTCGTAGCCGCTCTCGCTCAGGATGCCGGAGAGCAGATCCGTCAGGTCCATCTGGTCGTAGATGGACCGGTACTTCTCGATCAGCCGGGCATACTCCCTGGCCCGGCTCCGGCGGAACAGGTCCGTCTCCAAATTGGCCAAAAGGGCCTCAAAGAGGCTGCACTTGTTCCACTGGGCGTACTGCTTCAGCGCCGCGATCCGGCTGCGGCCCACCCCCCGCCGGGGCTCGTTGACGGTGCGCAGAAAGCTGACGTCGTCCCCGGAGTAGAGCATCCGAAGGTAACATAACACATCCTTGATCTCCTTCCGCTTGTAAAACTCCACGCCGGAATAGAGCACATAGGGGATCCGGTTCCGGATCAGGGACTCCTCCACCGCCCGGGATACGTAGTGGGCCCGGTACAGCACCCCCATCTGGGAGTAGGGCATCCCCCCGTCGTGCATGGCCCGCATCTGGGCCGTGAGCCAGTCCGCCTCCAGTTGGCTGGTCCTGGCGTGGAAATACAGGGGCTTCCGCTCCCCGGTCCGAATGGGGGTCAGCTCCTTTTCCAGCCGGTCCCGGTTGTGGGAGATCAGAGCGTTGGCGGCGGTGAGGACCGGGGGGATAGAGCGGTAGTTGGCGTTGAGGTAGATGGTCTTCGTCCCCGGATGGCGGCTGTCAAATTCCAGGAGGAATTTCACGTCGGCCCCCCGCCAGGTATAGATGGTCTGGTCCGGGTCCCCCACGACAAAAAGATTCTTGTGATAGCCCGACAGGATGTCCGCCAGGGCGTACTGGTCCTTGTCGATGTCCTGGAACTCGTCCACCATCACGTATTCCAGCCGCCGCTGCCACTTCTCCCGGGTGGTTTTGTCCGTTTGCAGAATGTAGAGGGTGAAGTAGATCAGATCGTCAAAATCCAGGCCGTAGCACTTCCGCTGCTCGTAGAAATAGCGGTAGAGGACCTTGTCCTTGAGGGTAGTGGCCTCCTTCTCGTGGGCCAGGAGCCGGTCCAGGTCCGGGTCGATGAGGGTCTTGACGTAGCCGCGGCCTCCCTTCCGCCAGCCGATGTAGTCCACCGCGTCCTTGATGGTCAGGTCCCGGCCCGTGACGCCCAGGTCCTCGAAGACCCGGCGGAGCATGGCCTCCTTGTCCTCCTCGTCCAGCACCAGGAAGGTGCTGGGGTATTCCACCACGTGGCAGTCCTCCTTCAGCAGGCCCACGCAGAAGCCGTGGAAGGTGGTGATCCGTCCCAGGTCCCGGTCCGGCAGGCGGGCCCGGATCCGCTTTTTCATCTCCGCCGCCGCCTTGTTGGTGAAGGTCAGGCAGAGAATGTTGGCGGTGGAGATGTCCAGCGCCTCCACCAGGTACAGATACCGGGCCGTCAGCGTCCGGGTCTTTCCCGAGCCGGCCCCCGCCACCACCCGGAGATAGCCCTCCGTCTCCTGGGCGGCCTCCATCTGGGCCGGATTCAGCGTATTCAAAATGGGATCCATGACGATTTCCTCCTGATCTGGGGTTTTCTATAATATAGCATGGATATGGTCCCGAATTTTGGGTAGGTTAAGGAAATTTTCTGCTTGCAAAACGGATCGAAATGTGGTATAGTCAGGATAATCTGAAACAGGAGGCCCAATATGGTCACGAATTTCTTCGGCGGCTTCTATTTTTACGGCTATTACTTTTTTAATGGGAAAAAGTAATGGAGTTTTGTGCTGCAAGGAATTCTGAATAACGGGTCAAGGATTTGGAACGCGCCGCACTTCACTCACGGAATGTGCGGCGCGATTTTTTGTGAGGTGTAAAAAAATGATCGCAATTCTCAAGCACGGCGTCACCCCCGCCCAGACGGATCATCTGGTGAACTGGCTCAAGCGGATGGATCTGGACGTCCATGTGTCCCAGGGCCAGGAGGTCACCATCCTGGGTCTGATCGGAGACACCAGCCGGGTGGATATGGAGCTGCTGAGCAGCCTGGAGATCGTGGACTCGGTGAAGCGGGTCTCCGAGCCCTTCAAGCAGGCCAACCGGAAATTCCACCCCGAGGACACGGTGATCCGGGTGGGAGACGCCGTCTTTGGCGGCGGGGAATTCGCCATGATCGCCGGACCCTGCTCCGTGGAATCCGAGGAGCAGATCATCGAGGTGGCCGCCGCCGTGAAGGAAGCGGGGGCGAAGGTCCTCCGGGGCGGCGCTTTCAAGCCCCGGACCTCTCCCTACGCCTTCCAGGGTCTGAAGGACGAGGGCATCCGTCTGCTTCTGGAGGCCAAGAAGGCCACCGGCCTGCCCATCGTCACGGAGATCATGACCATCACCGCCCTGGACCTGTTCGACGAGGTGGACATCATCCAGGTGGGCGCCCGGAATATGCAGAATTTCGATCTGCTCAAGGAGCTGGGCAAGACCCACAAGCCCATCCTGCTCAAGCGGGGCCTGGCGAACACCCTCCAGGAGCTGCTGATGAGCGCGGAATATATCATGAGCGAGGGCAACGAGAACGTGATCCTCTGCGAGCGGGGCATCCGTACCTTTGAGACCTACACCCGGAACACCCTGGATCTGTCCGCCGTGCCGGTGCTCCACGAGCTGACCCATCTGCCTGTGGTAGTTGACCCCAGCCACGCCACCGGAAAGGCCCGTCTGGTGCCCTCCATGGCGGCTGCCGCGGCCGCCGCCGGCGCGGACGGCATCATGGTGGAGGTCCACAACAATCCCTCCCGCGCCCTCTGCGATGGGGCCCAGTCCATCACCCCGGCCCAGTTCGCCAAACTCAGCGCCCAGGTCACCGCCATCCGGAGGGCCCTGGCATGACGGTAGGCGTTTTGGGCCTGGGCCTCATTGGAGGCTCCATGGCCAGGGCCTTCGCCAGGGCGGGGCATCCGGTCTACGCCTGGGACACCGACGAGAACATTCTCTCCTTCGCCCAGCTCTCCGGCGTAGTGGCGGGGCCCCTGGAGGGCGGCGTCATTGGAACGTGCGACCTGCTGCTCCTGGCCATCTACCCCGGCGGGTCCGTGGCTTGGCTGGAAGCCCACGGCGCCGAGATCTCCCCCGACGCCCTGGTCCTGGACTGCTGCGGCGTGAAGCGGGAGGTCTGCGAAAAGTGCTTTCCCCTGGCGGAGCGGTACGGCTTCACCTTCGTGGGGGGCCACCCCATGGCCGGGTCCCACTTCTCCGGCTTCAAGTACAGCCGCTCCAATCTGTTCCAGGGCGCGCCCATGGTGCTGGTGCCCCCGGTCTTTGACGACCCGGAGCTTTTGGAGCGGGTACAGACCGCCCTGGCCCCCTGCAATTTCGGCTCCTTTTCCGTCACCACCGCCGCCGAGCACGACCGGATGATCGCCTTCACCTCTCAGATGCCCCACATCGTCAGCAACGCCTACATCAAGTCCCCCACCGCCGGGAGCCACAAGGGCTTCTCCGCCGGCAGCTACAAGGACCTGACCCGGGTGGCCTGGCTGAATCCCCAGATGTGGGCGGAGCTTTTTTTGGAAAACCGGGAGCCTCTGCTCTTTGAATTGGACCTGTATTTGGAGAATTTGGCCGCCTACCGCCGGGCCATCGCGGAGGGGGACCGGGCGGCCCTGGAAGCCCTCCTGGAGGAGGGCAAGCGCCGGAAGGAGGATGTTGACGGATGAAAAAGGTGGAAGTTTCCGCATCCCTGCGGTATGACGTCCTCATCGGCGGCGGGCTGCTGGAATCCCTGGGGACGGAGCTGGGAAAGCGCCTCTCCCCCTCCAAGATCTGCATCGTGACCGACAGCCAGGTGGCCCCCCTGTACCTGGATCGGGCGAAGGCAGCCCTTTCGTCTTTGGCACCTGTGATGGCCTTTGTGTTCCCCGCCGGGGAGGCCAGCAAAAACGGCGGGACCTACCTTGCCCTTCTCTCCTTTCTGGCGGAAAACGGCCTGACCCGGGCCGACTGCCTGGTGGCCCTGGGCGGGGGCGTGGTGGGGGACCTGACCGGGTTCGCCGCCGCCACCTACCTGAGGGGCGTGGCCTATGTCCAGGTCCCCACCACCCTTCTGGCGGCGGTGGACTCCTCCGTCGGCGGCAAGACCGCCATCGATCTGCCCCAGGGGAAAAACCTGGCCGGTTCCTTCTACCAGCCCAGCCTGGTCCTCTGCGACATCGACACACTGAACACCCTGCCGGAGGACGTCTTCCGGGACGGCTGCGCGGAGGTCGTCAAATACGGCGTGCTCTACGATCCCGCGCTCTTTGCCCATCTGGCGGAACGGGGTCTGGGCTTCGACCGGGAGGAAGGGATCGCCCGATGCGTGGAGCTGAAGCGGGACGTGGTGGCTCAGGACGAATTTGACCGGGGACAGCGGCAAAAGCTGAATCTGGGGCACACCGTGGGCCACGGGGTGGAGGCTCTGAGCCGCTTCACCGTCTCCCACGGAAAGGCCGTGGCCATTGGCATGGCCATCGTCAGTAGGGCGGCGGCGGCCTACGGGCTCTGCTCCGGGGCGACCCGGGACGCCGTCCTGGCGGCCCTGGACCGCTTCGGCCTCCCTGCCGCCACGGACCTCTCCGCCGGGGACCTGGCGAGGGCCGCCCTTTCCGACAAGAAACGGGCCGGCGGGACCGTGAACCTCATCGTCCCGGCGGCCATTGGGGACTGCCGCATCCTGCCCACCCCGGTGGAGGAGCTGGAAGCCTTTCTCGAGGCGGGGATGTGACATGGACCTGACGATCTTTCCCGGAAAGCTGACCGGGACTCTGGAAGCCATTCCCTCCAAGTCCCAGGCCCACCGGCTCCTGATCTGCGCCGCCTTTGCCCACTCCCCGACGGAGCTTTGGTGCCCCCAGGTCAACGAGGACATTCTGGCCACCGCCGGCTGCCTTCGTGCCCTGGGCGCGGGGGTGGAGCGAACCGGGACGGGCTTTGTGGTCACCCCGGCGGAAACCATTCCCCGCCAGGCCCGGCTGGACTGCCGGGAGAGCGGCTCCACCCTTCGCTTTCTCCTGCCGGTGGCCGGGGCGCTGGGGGTGGACGCCACGTTTCATCTCTCCGGCCGGCTGCCGGAACGGCCCCTCTCCCCGCTCTGGGAGGAGATGGAGCGGATGGGCTGCCGTCTCTCCCGGCCCACGCCGGACACGGTCCGGTGCCAGGGCCGACTCCGGGCCGGGGAGTACGCCCTGGACGGGGGCGTGTCCAGCCAGTTCATCACGGGACTTCTTTTGGCTCTGAGCCTCGTTCCCGGGGACAGCCAAATCCGGATCCTGGGGCGGCTCCAATCCCGCCCCTATGTGGACATGACCCGGAAGGCCATGGCCGCCTTTGGAGTGGATACGGAGGATCTGTCCCTGACCGGAGACCATAGCTTTCGCTCCCCCGGCGCGCTCCGGGTGGAGGGAGATTGGAGCAGCGCGGCCTTCTTCCTGACCGCGAACGCCCTGGGGAGCGACATTCGCCTTCTGGGCCTGGACCCGGACTCCCCCCAGGGCGACCGGGCCATCGCGGACCTGCTGCCCGCCCTGGACGGCGCTCCCACCATCTCCGCCGGGGACATTCCCGATCTGGTGCCGGTGCTGGCCGTCGCCGCCGGGGCCAAGGCCGGGGCGGTATTCACCCAGATCAAACGGCTTCGGCTGAAGGAATCGGACCGGGTGGAAAGCATTCTCGCCCTGCTCGCCGCCCTGGGAGGCCGGGCCGAGGCCACGGAAGACACCCTGACGGTATCTCCCGCCGTCTATCACGGCGGAGTCGTGGATTCCTTTGGGGACCACCGCATCGCCATGGCCGCCGCCGTGGCGGCCACCGCCGCCGACGGTCCGGTGACGGTGCTGGGCGCCCAATGCGTCGCCAAGTCCTATCCCGGCTTTTGGGAGGATCTCCGAAGATTAGGAGGTAACTATGAGCAGCACCTACGGTGAACATCTGCATCTGTCCATTTTCGGCCAGTCCCACGGACCGGCTGTCGGCATGACCCTGGACGGCATCCCCGCCGGGCTGCCGGTGGATATGGAGGCCCTGCAAGCCTTTCTGGACCGCCGGGCCCCGGGCCGGAACGCCTGGTCCACCCCCCGGAGGGAGGAGGACCGGCCGGAATTTCTCTCCGGGATCTTGGAGAGCCATACCTGCGGGGCCCCCATCACGGCGGTCATCTACAATCAAAACACCCGCTCGGCGGACTATCGGGCCATTCAGGACTGTCCCCGGCCCGGCCACGCCGACTTCCCCGCCCAGGTCAAGTACGGGGGCTTCCAGGACACGGCCGGCGGCGGCCACTTCTCCGGGCGGCTCACCGCGCCGCTGTGCATCGCCGGAGGGCTGTGCAAACAGTGGCTGGAGCGGCTGGGCATTGCCATTTACGCCCACATCGCCGTCCTGGCCGGCGTCGGCGGCGGGAGCTTCGACCCCGTGACGCCGGAGGTGGACAAAATCGGGAAGGACTTTCCCGTGCTGGATCCCCAGGCCGGGGAGGCCATGCGCCGGGCCATCGAGAAGGCCCGGTCCCAGGGGGACAGTGTGGGCGGCATCATCGAGTGCGCCGTGCTGGGTCTTCCCGTGGGGCTGGGCGAGCCCATGTTCGGCGGGATGGAGAGCCGGATCGCTTCGGCGGTCTACGCGGTTCCGGCGGTGAAGGGCGTGGATTTCGGGGCAGGCTTTGCCGCCGCCTACCTCAAGGGCAGCGAAAACAACGACCCCTACACCCTGGCCGACGGACAGATCCGCCCCGTGACCAATCGGGCGGGCGGGATCTTGGGCGGCCTCACCACGGGAATGCCTCTGATCTTCCAGGCGGCGGTGAAGCCCACCCCCTCGATCTCCAAACCCCAGCAGAGCGTGTCTTTTTCGGAAAAGACGGTGAAGACCCTGGAGATCAAGGGCCGTCACGACCCCTGCATCGTCCCCAGGGCGGTGCCCGTCATTGAAGCGGCGGCGGCTGTCGCCATATTGGATATCATTTTACAGGAGGGAAAGCTATGGAACTGAGCGAACTGCGCCAGCGCATCGACCAGGTGGACGACGAGCTGCTTCGGTGCTTCCTGGAGCGGATGGAAATCTCCGCCATGATCGCGGACTGCAAGAAGGAGCGGGGTCTGCCCATCGTGGCGCCTCTGCGGGAGCGGGAGAAGCTGGCGGACGTGGCCAAAAAGGCCGGCCCCGAGATGGCAAACTATTCCCGGGTCCTCTTCTCCATGCTCATCGGCCTGAGCCGGAGCTACCAGTCCCGGCGCAGCGCCGACGGCACGGATCTCTACCGGAGGATCACGGAGTCCATCGCCTCCACGCCTCAGCTCTTCCCCCAGGCCCCCATGGCGGCCTGCCAGGGGGTTGAGGGGGCCTACTCCCAGATCGCCTGCGAGAAGATCTTCAAGAATCCCTTCATCCTCTATTTCAAGAATTTTGAGGGGGTCTTCAACGCCATCGAGCAGGGGCTCTGCCAGTACGGCGTCCTGCCCATTGAAAATTCCACCGCCGGCAGCGTGAAGAAGGTCTACGACCTGATGATCCGCCACAATTTCTTCATCGTCCGGACCTTCCGGCTGAAGGTGGACCACAATCTGCTGGTGAATCCCGGGACCAAGCCGGAGGACATCCGGGAGATCTACTCCCATGAGCAGGCCATCGGCCAGTGCTCAGAATTTCTCAAGACCCTGCCTGACGCCAAGGCCATCCCCGTGGAGAACACCGCCGTGGCCGCCCAAATGGTGGCCCAGTCGGGCCGGAAGGACGTGGCCGCCCTGTCCAGCCGGAGCTGCGGAGAACTCTACGGCCTACAGTGCCTGGCCGCCTCCGTCCAGGACGAGGGGAATAACCGGACCCGGTTCATCTGCATCAGCAAGAACCTGGAGATCTATCCCGGCGCGGACAAGACCAGCCTGATGATGATCCTCCCCCACCGGCCCGGCGCGCTGTACACAGTCCTGGCCCGTCTCTTTGCCCTGGGCATCAACGTGACCAAGCTGGAATCCCGGCCCATCCCGGAACGGGAGTTTGAATTTATGTTCTACTTCGACCTGGAGACCTCCATCTACTCCGAGGAGTTTGTCCAGCTCATGTGCGAGCTGGAGGATATGTGCGAGGAATTCAAGTACCTGGGCAGCTACAGCGAGGTAGTCTGATGCGCTGCGGACTGTTGGGGGCCAAGCTGGGGCACAGCTATTCGCCCCAGATCCATCATTTTTTGGGGGACTATTCCTACGACCTCTTCGAGGTGCCCCCGGAGGACCTGGGGGCCTTCCTCCAAAGGGAAGATCTCTCCGGCCTCAACGTCACCATTCCCTATAAAAAGGCGGTCCTCCCCTACTGCGCCCGGCTCACGCCCACCGCGAAGCGGCTGGGCGCCGTGAACACCCTAGTCCGCCTGCCGGACGGGGGGCTTCTGGGCCACAACACGGACTTTTTCGGCTTCACCTCCATGGTCCGGCTCAGCGGCCTTGACGTGACCGGCAAAAAATGCCTGGTCCTGGGCAGCGGCGGCGCCTCCGCGACGGCCCAGGCGGTGCTGAAGGATCTGGGCGGGGAGGTCGCCGTCATTTCCCGGTCCGGGCCGGACAACTATGGGAATCTGGACCGCCACGCCGACGCCGCCGTCATCGTCAACGCCACGCCGGTGGGGATGTATCCCAACACGGACGCCGCTCCCCTCTCCCTGGACGGTTTTCCCAGACTGGAGGGAGTCCTGGACCTGATCTATAACCCCGCCCGGACCCGGCTCCTGCAGGCGGCGGAAAGGCGGGGGATCGTCGCCAGGAACGGCCTCTGGATGCTGGTGGCCCAGGCCAAGGAGAGCGCCCAGTGGTTCCTGGGAAAAGAGCTGCCCGACAGCGTCATCGGCCCCATCCATGGACGGCTGCGGCGTCAGATGGAGAACATCATCCTCATCGGGATGCCTGGGGCCGGCAAATCCACCCTGGCCTCAGAGCTGGCGGCGCGGACGGGCCTGGAAGCGGTGGACGCCGACGCGGAGGTGGAGGCCATGGCCGGGATGCCCATTCCCGCCATCTTCGCGCGGGAGGGAGAGTCCGGCTTCCGCGCCCGGGAGACAAGGGCGCTGGAAAGGCTTTGCAAGGAGCGGGGCAGGATCATCGCCACCGGCGGCGGCTGCGTCACCCGGCCCGAAAATTTCCCCCTTCTGCGGCAGAACGGCCGGGTCTTCTGGATCCAGCGGGACGCGGATAAGCTACCAAAGGAGGGACGGCCCCTGTCCCTTGCCGGGGACCTGGCGGACATGGAGCGGAAACGGCGGCCCCTGTATCGGTCCTTCGCGGACTACGCCATCGACAACAACGGCGCCGTTTCGGACGCCGTCGCTCAAATTCTGCGGATCGTGGAGGGAGAATCGTGAAAATTCTGGTTTTGAACGGTCCCAATCTCAATATGCTGGGGATCCGGGAGCCGAATATCTATGGAAAAAACAGCTTCGCGGACCTGCTGGCCCTGCTGGAACAGACGGCCAAGGAGGAGGGGGTAGAGGTCACCCAGTATCAGTCCAACCACGAAGGGGCCCTGGTGGACGCCATCCAGGCCGCCTACGGGAAATTTGACGGCATCGTCATCAATCCCGGGGCCTACACCCACACCTCCGTGGCGATCCTGGACGCGCTGAAAGCGGTCTCCCTCCCGGCGGTGGAGGTCCACATCTCCGATGTGGACGCCCGGGAGCCCTTCCGGCAGATCTCCTACGCTGGCATGGCCTGCGTCAAGACCATCAAAGGCCAGGGACTGGCGGGCTATTGCCAAGCCATTCGGTTTTTGAAGGAATATCTCAAAAAATAGTACGGCGTGGCCTAAGCCACGCCGTTTCCGCTGAAAATGCCGATTTTCAGCCATTTTTATCTTTCGCTCGCCATGATCACGCTAGGCGCGTTTTCAGGAAGCCCTCAGTCCGGCTCGACCTCCAAGATCGTCCCGCCACCGACGACCAGGTCCCCGTCGTAGAGGACCACGGCCTGACCCGGGGTCATGGCCCGCTGGGGGCGGTCAAATTCCACCCGGATCCTGCCCTGGGCCAGGGGGTAGACGGTGGCGGGCTCCTCCTTTTGCCGGTAGCGGGCCTTGGCCTGGACCCGGATGGGGCCCGGAAGGGCGTCAAAGGGGAACCAATTGCAGTCCCCCGCCACCAGGGTCCGGTGGAAAAGGGCCGCCTCCGGGCCCACGGTGACCGTGTTTTTCTCCATGTCCTTGGCGCAGACGTACACAGGGGTCCCCATGGCCAGGCCCAGCCCCTTCCGCTGGCCCAGGGTATAGGCCACGGCTCCCCGGTGGCGGCCCACAGGAGCCCCCGCCAGGTCCAAAAAGGCCCCGGAAGGATACCGCTTGCCGGTGCTGCGCTCCAGGAAGGCCACATAGTCCCCGTCGGGGACGAAGCAGATGTCCTGGCTGTCCCGCTTCCGGGCGTTGACGAAGCCCTGCTCCAGGGCGATGGCGCGGGTCTGGTCCTTGGTCAGGTCCCCCAGGGGAAAGCGGATGCGCTTCAGTTGGTCCTGGGTCAGCATATAGAGGACGTAGCTCTGATCCTTGCTCCCGTCGGCGGCCTTATACAGCAGGCACCGCTCCCCCTCCCGCCGGACCCGGGCATAGTGGCCGGTGACCAGGATGTCGCAGCCCAGCACCTCCGCCCGGTGGAGCAGGGACCCGAATTTCAGGCAGCGGTTGCACTCGATGCAGGGATTGGGGGTCCGGCCCGCCTCGTAGTCCCGGACGAAGGGTTCCATGACCCGTTCCCGGAACTCCTCCTGATAATTGAACACATAAAAGGGCATCCCCAGCCGGTAGGCCACGGCCCGGGCGTCCTCCGCGTCCTCCAGGGTGCAGCAGGTCCCCTCCCGGGGTATTCCCGCGTCCTCGTTGGCGTAGAGCCGCATGGTGGCCCCCAGGCAGTCGTATCCGGCCTCCCGGGTCAGATAGGCGGCCACGGAGCTGTCCACGCCGCCGCTCATGGCAATGAGCGCCTTCTTTTTCTCCATGGGCTCCCCCCCTTTTTGAATATGGCTTTATTTTAACACATTCGCCCCCAAAATGCAACCGGGGGCCCATTTTGTCGAATAATGTAACTTTTTTGTTAATTTAATATGGAAACCAGGAGTTCCGCCCGGTAAAAAATGGGATATTTTCCGTTTCTTTCCAGGATATCCAATCTTTTTTTGAAAAAATAAGTAACAAAGTGTAATTTTTTCACGAAACAGGGGTTGCATTTTTTCATTGCGTCTGGTATAATACGGGAAAACCACGAAAGCGAGGACCCATTTTCCTATGAAACGAAGAATCCTGTGCATCGTGCTGTCAATGGTGCTGCTTTTGGGGCTGGCGCCCGCTCGGGCCAAGGCCGAATCCAATATGACTACCAGCGAGGAGTGCATTGCCCTGCTCAAGGAGATGGAGGGCTTCTGCCAGTACCCCTACCTGGACTACTCCCAGTGGTCCGTGGGCTACGGCTCCCGGGTCCCCGAGGACGAGGCCGAGCGCCTGGCGGAGACCGGCATCACCGAGGCGGAGGCGGACTGGCTCCTGCGGACCTATGTGGCCGATTTTGAAGAGAGTCTCAACGAATTTATCAACGCCTGCGGCCTTTCCCTGAGCCAGAATCAGTTCGACGCCCTGCTGCTGTTCACCTACAACTGCGGCTACGGCTGGACCAATCTGAACGGCGTGGGCAATTTCCGGGACGCCGTCCGCAGCGGAGCCACGGGGAACACCTTCCTGTACTGGATCACCCAGTGGTGCAACGCCGGCGGCCTGCCCAACCGGGGCCTGGTAGAGCGGCGGCTGAAGGAGGCCAATATGTACCTCAACGGGGTCTACTCCAATGTCGCCCCCCAGCAGTACAGCTACGTGTTCTACAACGCCTGCGGCGGCACCTCCAACGCCCCTGTTCAGGGCTATGAGCCCGGCACCGGGGCCGAGCCCATGGCCGAGGCTACATACATCGTCAGCGAAAACGGCGTGACCATCGAATATCAGTTTGAGGGCTGGTACTCCTCCCGCATCGGCGGCACCAAGATCACCGAGCTGGGCGAGAACCAGCGGGAAGCCACCCTCTACGCCCACTGGTCCCAGGACGGCCGGGCCATCGACACCAGCGAAACGGTCCCCCAGGGCACCGCTATAACGCCGGTGGAGGTCCTCGTCGAGGCCGATTGGGTGAATCTGCGGGAGGGCCCCGGCCTGGACTACGGCATCGTGGGCAAGGGCTATGACGGCCAAAAGCTGACCATCACCGCCGTCCACCGGGCCGACGGCTACCAGTGGGGCAAGTTCAGCGACGGCTGGATCGCCCTGTCCTATACCAATTTTGACGAGGTCTAC
Source organism: uncultured Oscillospiraceae bacterium (assembly GCA_947625965.1). GTDB lineage: Bacteria > Bacillota > Clostridia > Oscillospirales > Oscillospiraceae > Faecousia. The sequence continues at coordinate 74,739 of CANQQO010000001.1, read as the reverse complement.
AACGGCGCTCCCAGCGGCGGCGAGACCACCCCTCCCGCCCCCGCCAAGAGCGTCACGGGCACGGTGACGGCGCCCAGCGGTCTTTGCATCCGCTCCGGCCCGGGCACGGGCAACGCCGTAGTGGGCTACCTGGCCTATCAGGACCGGGTGGAGGTGACGGACCATCAGTCCGCCGGCGGCGCCCTCTGGGGCAAGATCAGCAGCGGCTGGGTCTGCCTGGACTATGTCAAGCTGGACGGTCCCCTGCCCTCTCAGGAGCCGGTCCCCGAGGAGACGAAGCCTGAGGAAACCAAGCCCGAGGAGACGAAGCCGGAAGAGACAAAACCGGAGGAAACCAAACCCGAAGAGACGAAACCCGAGGAACCGACCAAGCCCACCGATCCCCCGGTCACGGACCCGACGGAGCCCACCAAGCCCGCGGAGCCGGAGAAGCCCAAGACGGTCATGGGCACGGTCATCACCGACGATCTGCGGATCCGCAGCGGCCCCAGCACGGGCTATTCCGTTCTGGGCTACCTGAACACGGGGGACCGGGTGGAGATCCTGGCCCAGCAGACCACGGGCAGCATGGTCTGGGGCAAGATCGATAAGGGCTGGATCAGCCTGGACTATGTCAAGCTGGACGCGGCCTCCGGCGGCGGGACCAACACGGGCAGCCAGGGCGGCGCCTCCGTCACCGGCACTGTGGTGAACGCGGGGAGCCTGCGGATTCGCAGCGGTCCCGGCACCAGCTATTCCATCCTGGGCTACCTGACCGACGGGACCAAGGTCACCATTACGGAGCAGACCACCGTTGGCAGCATGGTCTGGGGCAAGATCGACAAGGGCTGGATCAGCCTGGACTATGTCAAGCTGGACGCGGCCTCCGCCCCTGAGGACCCGGCCAAGACCCAGACGGGCACCGTGAAGGTCAGCGACTATCTCAATGTCCGCAGCGGCCCCGGCACCAGCTATTCCATTGTGGCCTATCTGAATCCCAACACCAAGGTCACCATCACGGAGACGAAGTCCTCCGGCGGCACCCTCTGGGGCAAGATGGAGAAGGGCTGGGTCAGCATGGACTACATCCAGCTAGACGCCGCGAGCGGCGGCTCCGGCGGCGGGACTGACGGCGGGTCCACCGGCGAGTCCGGCGGCGGCACGGGGTCCACTGAGCCTTCCGCCCCCGCGACCATCACCGGCACGGTGATCGCCGACGCCCTCCACGTTCGGAAGGCCCCCGGCGTAGGCAACGAGATCGTGGGCTATCTGTACTACGGCAGCAAGGTCGTGGTCCTGGAGACCACGGAGGTATCCGGCGTCCAGTGGGGCCGCGTATCCAACGGCTGGATCTGCATGGACTATGTAAGACAATGAAAACCAACCGGCATGGCGGTCTCCGCCATGCCGGTGCCCCAAATGGGACCCGCTTTGCTGGGCTCCCATTTGGAGGGGATCGCAGGCTGAACCGCGCACTCGCCGGGGCAAGGCCCCCGGCTCGCACACTCTCAGCCTGAGAGGTATTTTTTACCAGGTACACGCCCTGGCAAAAAATGATTGAATTGGGTTTGCCGTCTGCGGACGGCAAACTCGGAAAGGCGATTCGACAAGCTGCAACCGGCATGGCGGTCTCCGCCATGCCGGTTTCCGTTTTTCTCCGCAAAAGCCGAACGTGGCCGCTCGGCCCCAAAAAAGCGTCTCCGGGAACCCTTTGGGGTCCCGGAGCGTTTTTCTTGCCGGTCACGGTTTCCCCGCCCGCGCCATGCCCACCTCCAGGTCGCAGATGGGGACGCCCATGCGCTTGGCGCTTTCCATGGCCTGCCAGGCGACCCCGCTGTGCTCGGGGACATAGAACACCGCCAGGTCCGACCTCCGCAGCACCTCCCGGTCCCGTCTGGCGTCGGTGCCCCTGGGCGAAATGGGGTAGATCAGCACGCAGTCGTAATACCCATGATATTCCGGCACCACGGTCCGGCTGGTGGTCCGGGAGAAGGGCACGATCAGCTCAAGGGAGAAGTCTTCGAAGCCCCGCTCCCGCTGGAACTGGCGGACGGCGGAGGAGGCGAGGAAGTCGAAGCTGGACTTGCGGTCCACCAGAAATTCCACATGGCAGTTGTGGGTATCCAGCACTTGGCGGACCTGCTCCACCAGCAGGCGGGTCAAGGCGTCGACGGCCTCGGAATCACGGCGGGCCGCCTCGAGCATCGCGCTGCGAAAGAGGTCCGGGGGCTGGTCCTTCATCTCCCGCTTCACCCGGCGCTGCTCGTCGGGCTCCCAGGAGCCGAAAAAGCTGACAGTATAAGAATCCGACATGGTATCCCTCCTTTTTTTCTTGATTATATCACATCATATTGCAAAAAGCAATGCAATAAATCATATAATCTGCAATGTATAATTCGGTGACTTTTTGCAATACAATCAGAGAAAAAGCATTTGGTGGTGAGACTATGAAATTTCAGCTCAAACCTGACCGAAAGGAATCGGAGAATAAGACCATCCGTTTTCCCGTCCCCTTGATCGAGCGGATCGAAAAAGCCATCGCGGGCAGGGATGTGACCTTCTCCGGCTTTGTGCTGCAAGCCTGCGAATATGCGCTGAACAATATGGCCTCCGAGGAGGAAGAATAGACCCTTACCGCGCGCGGCATGGCCATCGGCTGTGCCGCTTTTTTATCCAGTGGAACGCCATGGCCCCCGACGCGGGCGGGGGCAAGGAAACAGTTGCATTTTCGCCGGAGATGTGTCATAATAGATAAAATACAAAGGGGGCCTTATCATGCCGAAATACGCGGATACCAGCGGCTATTCCCCCGAGGAGAATGCCCTCTGGGAGCGGTTGAAAGCCCTGGCCGGAACGACGTTCGTCACCGCCAAGGGGCTCCGCTTTTCCTACTCCATCCGGGGAAACGAGCTGTTCGTAGATCGGAAGGAAAAATCTATCACACGTTCTACCGTGAACCAGGCATACCGTAAAACCGTGGCCCTCGCCGGAGCGGTGCCCGGTCCAAAGACCCTGGGGACCTTCGGGGCCAGCTACCTCTACCCCGTATTCCTCCGGCTGGGCCTCATCGACCAGGGCCTGCTCTCACCCAAGGAAAGGAAGGATGCGCCATGCGGGGATTGATCCTGGAAGGGGGCGCTATGCGGGGAATGTTCACCTGCGGCGTCCTGGATGTCTTTATGGAACGAGGCGTCGTGTTCGACGGCCTCATCGGCGTTTCCGCCGGGGCGGTGTTCGGATGCAACTATAAATCCCATCAGCCCGGCCGGGCCCTGCGCTATAACAAGCGCTTCTGCCGCGACCGGCGGTACTGCGGCTTCCACTCCCTGCTGACCACCGGGGACCTGTACAACGTGGAATTCTGCTACCGGACCGTGCCCAGGGAGCTGGATCTCTTCGATACGGACGCGTTCCGGGCCGATCCCATGGCCTTCTACGTCACCTGCACCGACGTGGAGACCGGCCGGCCCGTGTATCACCGCTGCGACACCGGCGGCGACGAGGATATCCTCTGGATGCGGGCCTCCGCCTCTATGCCCATGGTGTCCCGGGTGGTGGAGATCGGGGAGAAAAAGCTCTTGGACGGAGGCATCAGCGACTCCATTCCCCTGTCCTACTTTGAAAGCCTGGGGTACACCGGGAACGTGGTGGTCCTGACCCAGCCGGAGGACTATGTAAAAAAGCCCAACGAACTCCTCCCCGTTGCCCGGGTGCTTCTGCGGAAATACCCCAAAATGATCGAGGCCATGGCGGACCGCCACGACCGCTACAACCATGCCACCGCCGCCATCCGGGAGAAGGAGCGCCGGGGAGAGGTCTTCGTCCTCCGCCCGCCGGAGGCCCTGAGGATCGGCAGCATGGAGAAGGACCCCCGGGAGCTGGAACGGGTCTACCAGATCGGCCGGCGTACCGCCCTGGAGCGCTTCGGCGAACTGGAAACCTACTTAAAGGAGGCGTGCGAATGAGCCGGGTCTACGACCATCCCAAGTCCGAAGCCGGTCACTGTGTTGGCCACACCGGCCCGGACGGGAGCATCTACTCCCACCCCGATGCGGAGGCGGGTTACCGCGCCGGCCATGTGGGCGGCGACGGCAGGATCTATTCCCAGGCGGAGCGCTGCGTGGGCCGCGTGGGCGGCGACGGCAAGATCTATTCCCACCCTGACGGCGAGACGGAGCGCTGCGTGGGCCACGTGGGGGCCAACGGCCGGATCTACAGCCATCCCAGGCTGGAAACGGGCCGCTGCGTGGGCCATGTGGACCAGGGCTGTCCCCTCCATCACGCCGGCGGAGCGGCCCTTCTGCTGCTCCTGAAGGATACCAAAGCCGCCCCCAGGGAGGAAAAACCCGAAAAGCCCCGGACCAACCCCTTCGCCGGGGGGAGCGGCCATTCCGGCGGCGGCTGGTTTGGGAAATACCTGCTCATCGCGGCGGTGATCCTGCTGCTTGCCGTGGCCATTCTGCTTTTGCAGGCCGCGCCTGTGACCCTGTGCTTCGTGTGCCTGCTCCTGGTCCTCTATGTCAAGCCCAAGTACCGGAAATACACCGACCAGGGCATCCCCGCCCCCCAGGAGGTGGACGCCGCCAAGGCCAACGCCCGGTCCTGGGCCCTGGCGGGGACGATGATCCCGCTGATCGCCAATCTCGTCACCATTTCCCTGGTGGGGGCGTGGCACGCCCTTCTGCTGGTCCTGCTGCCGCTGGATCTCTTTTTCCTCTACACCTTTATCTGGCAGGAGATGGTCATGGGCCGGTTCCCCAACCGTCCCCTGTTCCGGCTGCCCCAATTCCAGGGCGCTTCCAAGGGGCCGAAGGCCCCCAAACCCCCGAAAAACGACGCCCCGCCCCCGGACCCCAACTACAATTTCTTTACCTGTCCCAGGTGCCGGGCCGCCCTCCGGGTGCCTAAAGGAAAGGGGCGAATCAAGATCACCTGCCCCAAATGCGGGGAAAAATTCCTGGCCCAGGACTGACCGGCCAACCGCCGGCAAACCGTCAAAAAGCCCCGACGGGGGTTACATACAACTCTCCCCGCGCCTTTCAGCGCGGGGAGGATTTTATGCGAAAGCGGCCCACGCTCCGGCCGCCGGGGGGCCGGCGTTATTGCCGCTCCTCGTAATACTGGGCCTGGGCGTGCCAGAGGGAGCGGTACTTGCCCTCCGTCTCCAACAGAGCATCGTGAGTCCCCCGCTGGACGATCCGCCCGTGGTCGAAGACCAGGATCTCGTCGCAGAAGCGGCAGGAGGAGAGGCGGTGGCTGATATAGACCGCCGTCCTATCCCCGGCGATGTCGTTGAACTTGGAATAGATCTCCGCCTCGGCCATGGGGTCCAGGGCCGCCGTGGGCTCGTCCAGGACGATAAAGGGCGCGTTTTTGTACAACGCCCGCGCAATGGCCACCTTCTGGGCCTCGCCGCCGGAGAGAAGCACCCCCTCGCCGTCAAAATCCCGGTAGAGCTGGGTGTCCAGGCCCTCGGAAAGCTCCGCCAGCCGGTCGGAAAAGCCGGCGTCGGTCAGGGCCTTTTCCGCCCGGACGGGGTCATAGTCCGCCGTGCCCGCCACATTGGCCCCCAAGGGCTGGGACAGGAGTTGAAAGTCCTGGAACACCACGGAGAAAATGGCCATATAGTCCTGAAGATCGTATTTGCGGATATCAATGCCGTTGAGCAAGATCTGGCCCTCCTGGGGGTCGTAGAGGCGGCACAGGAGCTTGATGAAGGTGGTCTTGCCGCTGCCGTTCTCCCCCACCACCGCCAGGCGTTTGCCCACCCGGAATTTGAGATCCACATGGCGCAGGGCCCAGGCGTCCGTGCCGGGATAGCGGAAGGACACATCCCGGAACTCCACGTCATACTGCCGGTCCGCTCGCTTTTCCGTGGTCAGACTGCCCTGATACATGGCGTTGGGGATGTCCAGAAACGCAAAGCTCAGATCTACATAGAGCAAACTGTGGCGCATCTGGGAATAGGTGTCCAGCAGGCCCCGGAGGTTCCCGGTCAGGGCCGTCGCCGCCCCGATATACTGGGCCGCCGGCCCTACGCCGAAGGCCCCTGCCCAGGCTTTCAGGCAGACGTAGAGGTACACCGCCCCCGTGGCAATGGCGGACAGACCTTCGGCGAGGCCGCTCAGAGGGCCGCTCACCGTGGCCTCCAGGGCAGCGAGGGGGCCGTCAGCGGAGAAGGTCTTGCGTTCCTTCATATGCTTCCTGGCGATGACCTGCTGCTCATACATCCGCACGTCCAGGGCTCGGAAGGAATCATAGAACAGAAAGCCGAAGGCGCCGAAGATTCGATTGCCCAGTCGGGCCTCTTCGCTGACCGTGGGGCCCCGGGACAGGATCAGGGCCCTGCCCAGGAGCCAGGGGCCCAGGATCGTGGGGATCAGCACCCCCGCCGCCAGGCCCAGAAGCCCCAGGGGGCCGTCCAGGGCCGTCAGCGCCCCGGCGGAGGCCGGGACCCGGCTGAGAAACAGTCCGGCGCAGAGGGCCACGGCGCTCAGCACGCCGATTGCGTCCCGCAGCAGCGTTTCAAACAGCTCCGGGAGCTGAAAAAGTCCCAAACCCGCCCACTGGGCGTTCTGCTGGATCTGGGCATAGAGGTCCCGGGTCTCCCGCTTTTCCATGACCTCAAAGTCCATGGTCAGCAGCTTGTCCAGATAGATCCGATCCCGGTTGAAGGCAAAGTGGCTATATCGGGCGTTCCGCCGGTGAGCGGCCGCCGCCCGGAGCAGGGCCAGGAGCGCCTCCGCCGCCACCGTCGCGGCGGCCCAGCCTGCCAGTACCTCCGGCCGCCGCCGGAGCGCCAGCTCGGACAGGACCTGGGCAGAGAAAAACACCGTCACGTAGGGCGTCGCCGCCTGGATGACCGCCAGAGCGATCATGGCCCCATACAGGCCCGGCGCGTAGGGCCGAAGCAGCCCCAGTCCCCGCCGGAAGTTCCGCCAGGTCTCCCGGAAGCCGGGGTCTTTTGTCTTTTCCATCAAAAATGCCTCCCCTCCCGGTAGTACCGGCTCTGGATCTCGAAAAGCTCCGCGTAGCCCCCGCCCTGGGCAAGAAGGGCCTCGTGGGTCCCCTCCTCGGCGATCTGCCCGTCCGCCAGGAACAGAATACGGTCGCAGAAGCGGGTGGAGGCCAGGCGGTGGGAGATGAACACCGAGGTCTTCCCGGCGGTCATGGCGCTGTACTTGCGGTAAATATCGTCCTCGGCAATGGGGTCCAGGGCCGCCGTGGGCTCGTCCAGCACCAGCACCGCCCCGTCCCTGTAAAGGGCCCGGGCCAGCATCAGCCGCTGGGTCTGTCCGCCGGAGAACTCCACTCCGTCCAGGTACACCTTCCTGCCCACATGGGTGTCCATTCCCTGGGGCAGGGCCGCCACGGCTTCGGTGAGTCCGGCCTTTTCCAGGCAGTCCGCCACCCGGGCCCGGTCGATATCCTCCGTCCGCTGGGCCACGTTCTCCGCCACCGTCACGTCCAGGACGGAGAACTCCTGGAACACGGCGGAGAAGCGGTGATAGTATTCCCGCCGGTCAAATTCCCGGATGTCCACGCCATTGTAGCGGACCACCCCCTCCGTGGGGTCCAGGAACCCGCACAGGAGCTTGACCAGGGTGGTCTTGCCCGCCCCGTTCAGCCCCACGATGGCCAGCTTTTCCCCGGGGCGGATGGTCAGGTCCATGGAATGGATGGTGTCACGCTCCGCGCCGGGGTAGCGGTAGGACACCTTCTCCAGCCGCAGCTCACAGCCGTCCGCCCGCTCCGGGATGGCCGCGCCGGCGCCGAAGCGGAAGGGCTCCGGCCAGTCCAGGAACTCCCGGACGGCGGAGATGTCCAGGCACTCCCGGCGCAGCTCCGCGCAGCGCTCCAGGAAGGTCGTGATCCAGCCGGTGAACTCCGTCACCGCCGTGAAATAGAGCAGGAATTCCGCCGCCGACAGCTTCCCCTCCAGGGCAAGGCGCAGCAGTACGAAATAGGCCAGGCCGTTTCTGGCCAGCGTCAGGACCACCGCCGCCAGACTGCCCAGGAGATGCGCCCTCTCCCGGCGGCTCAGGAAGCCGTCCACGAGCATAAGGACCCGTTCACAGATCTGGTCCAGCCAGGACTTCAGGCCGAAGATGCGGACGTCCTTGGCGACCCGGGGGGACCGGGCCGTTTCGTAGAGGTAGGCCAGCTTGGCAAAATACCCCTCCGACTCCCGCCGGTGGGCCTGCTCCCACGCCTGGACCCGAAGGGTGGCGAAGAAGCCCGCCGCCGCCGTGACCGTCACCGAAACCAGGAGCCATGGCTCCAGATCCCGCAGCAGCAGCAAATAGACGCAAAAGCCCAGGACCGTGTTCAAAAGGTCCGTCAAGGTGGTCCAGATGTGCTGCGTGGCCTCGCTGTCGCCGTCCATGGCGTATTCCGCCTTCCTTTGCAGCCGTTGGAACACCGGGTCCAGGGTGTTGGCGTAGGAGGTGGTACAGCTCTTGTCATTCGCGTCCAGGACCAGGCTGGACCGGACATCGGCCCGGCTCCAGGGCGTGATGCCGTCCACATATTTGACCACCCCGGAGAGCAGCAGCAGTCCCAGGGTGAAAAGCCCCACCGCCCCCAGCAGCTCCGGCAGCGGCGCCGCCGTCTCCACCCGGCGAAGGATCTCCGGCCCCAGGAAGAGCTGGACCAGAGACTGTCCCGTCCGCAGGCAGGCCAGCAGCAGGCACACGAACGGCACCCGCTTCCGGGTCCGCCAGGCCGTTCCCAGCATGAAGCCCAGGCAGCTCGCCCAGCCGTATTTTGGTTTTTCCTTGGATCTCATTCGGATCCCTCCTTTTGCCCCATTGTAGCACAAAAATCCCCCGATGGGGCGATCGGGGGACGAATCGTTGCTTTTGGGGGACGAATTGCGGCCTATAGCCTTTGGGGGAGCAGGATCTCCGTAGTGAAGGCCCCCTCCTCGCTGTTCCGGCGGAGGTAACCGCCCAGCTTCTCCACAATGTCGTCCATCCGCAGGAGCCCCAGGCCCCGGCCCGCGCCCTTGGTGGAGGCGAAGCGGCCCTGGCGCTTGGGGAGCTTGCCCCCGGCGGTGAAATTGGTGAAGGAGATGTAGAGCTGCCGGCCCTTCATATCCATGTACACCCGGATCTGCCGCCTCTCCTCGGGCAAGAGCTGGCTGGCCTCGATGGCGTTGTCGAAGAGATTGCCCAGAATACAGCACAGATCCAGCTCGGAAATGCCCAGCTTCACGGGGATGCTGGCGTCGGCCCGGACCTGGATGCCCTTGGAGCGGGCCAGGTTGATCTTGGAATTTAAGATGGCGTCGGTCATGGGGTTGCCGGTCTTGACCACGGTGTCCACAGTGGCCAGGTCCGTGTCCAGCTCGTCCAGATAGCGGCGGAGGGCGTCCAGGTCCCCCCGGGCGGCGTAGGCCTTCATGACCTGGATGTGGTTTCGATAGTCGTGGCGCCAGCCCCGGATCTGCCGATACATGTTCTCCACCTCGGCGTAGTGGGTCTCCACCAGCTCCCGCTGGTAGGCCGCCAGGGCGTCCATCCGGCGCGTCAAAATGCCCATTGCTTCACCTCAGTTCGATGATGGCCCGGTTGACCTTCTCATAGGCCCCCCGGGGCAGGGGGACGGTGGTGCCGTCGGTGAGAAAGAGCTCCGTCCGGGTCACCCGGGCCACCTGCCGCAGATTCACGACGGCGGACCGGCCCACCCGGAAAAAGCCCTCCCCCAGGGCCTTTTCCAGCTCGCCCAGGGGCATCTTCACCGTATAGTCCCTGCCGGCGTGGACGGTGACGTAGTTGGACCGCACATCGGCATAGCGGATACGGCTCAGGGGCAGGCGCACCGTCTCGTCCCCCAGGTCCAGGGACAGCGCCCGGTCGGCCTTCCGCCGTTTCTCCGCCGCCCGGTCCAGGACGGCGAAGAGCTTCTCCGGCTTCACCGGCTTCATCAGATAGTGGAGGGCCTCCACGTCGTAGCCCTCCTCCAGATATTCGGAGTAGCCCGTGACGAAGACGATCTGCACCGCCTCATTTTCCCGCCGGACCCGGCGGGCCAGGGCCACCCCGTCCAGGCCGCCCATCTCGATGTCCAGCAGCAGCATATCCCACTCCGGGTCCTCCGCGTAGGCAAAGACAAACGCCTCTGCGGAGGGGTAGGCCGCCAGCCGGAGGGTGTGGCCCCGCCGGGAGGCCCACTCCCCCGCCAGGGAGCTGAGCAGCTCCCGGTCCGCCGGGGAATCGTCACAGACCGCGATGTGATAGATCATTCGGTTTTCCTTTCCGGGAAATACTCCTCCACGAAGTCCACCCGCGCCACCTGGAAGGTCTTCCCGTCCAGGTATTGGAGGAGGCCCCCGTCGCTTGTGAAGCGGAAGCCCAGGCGGTAGGCGTAGAGGGCCTGATAGCTGCGGCCGTATTTTTTGTCCAGCTTTCCGTACTTCCCATCCCCCAGAAGGGGGTGGCCGGCGTGGGCGAACTGGGCCCGGATCTGATGAGTCCGGCCTGTGATCAGCCGGCACTCCACCAGAGACAGCCCGTTCCGGCTCTCCAGGACCCGGTAGTCCGTCCGGCAGGTCTTGGCCCCGGGCTGAGGCCGGTCCGTGACGAAGACCCGGTTCTTCACCGCGTCCTTGAACAAAAAGCCCGTCAGGGCGCCCTCCCTGGGCCTGGGGGTCCCCTCCACTATGGCAAGATAGGTCTTTTCCAGTTCCCGGTCCCGGATCTTCTGATTCAGGATCCGGAGGGCCTCGGCGTTTTTCGCCGCGATGACGATGCCGCCGGTGTTTCGGTCGATCCGGTTGCACAGCGCCGGGGCGAAGGCGTTTTCCCGGCCTGGCCGCCACTCCCCCTTCTGGTACAGGTATGCCTGGATCTGATCGATCAGGGTCCGGCCATACTCCGCCCCGTCGTGGGGATGGACCGCCAGCCCCGGCCGCTTATCCGCCAGAAGGAGGTTGTCATCCTCGTAGACGATGGTGAGCCGGGGCTTGACCACGGTGAGATAGGCGTTCTCCTGCCGGGGCGTGTCGAAAAATTCGTCGTTGATATAGAGCTGGAGGACGTCCCCCGCCTCCAGGCGGGTGTCCCGCTCCGCCCGGGCGCCGTTGCGCTTGATCCGCTTCAGGCGGATGTATTTCTGCGCCAGAGACGCCGGCAGCAGCGGCACCGCCTTTGCCAGAAAGCGGTCCAGGCGCTGCCCCGCGTCGTTGGGGCCGATGGTCAGTTCCTTCATTCCAAAAGCGTCTTTCCGATGTCCCGGTCAAAGTGCCGGTTGATCTGCTCCGTAAACTCCTGGGCGGCGTTGTAGCCCATCTTCCGCTGGCGGTTGTTCATGGCCGCCACCTCCAAAATGATGGCAAGGTTCCGCCCCGGGGTGATGGGAATGGTGTTCATGGGGACCTTGACCCCCAGGATGTCCATGTACTGATCCTCCAGGCCCAGCCGGTCGTAGACATCCTGGCTGTTCCATGGCACCACGTTCACCACCAGGTTGATCTCGTTCTCCAATTTAATGGCGCCCACGCCGAACAGCGTGGCCACGTTGATGATGCCGATGCCCCTGAGCTCGATGTAGTTGCGGATCAGCTCCGGGGCGGTGCCCACCAGGGAGGTCTCGGAGATCTTCCGGATCTCTATGGCGTCGTCGGCGATGAGCCGGTGGCCCCGCTTCACCAGCTCCACGGCGGCCTCGCTCTTGCCGATGCCGCTGTCCCCCACCAGGAGGACGCCCTCGCCGTAGACCTCCATCAGGACCCCGTGGCGGGTGATCCGGGGGGCCAGGGCCGCCTTGAGATAGGCGATGATGGCGGAGACAATGGTGCTGGTGGCCTCGGGGCTCCGCAGAACGGTGACGTTGTGTTTCTCCGCCACCGCCAGCAGCTCCCGCCCCGGCACCAGGTTCCGGCTCAGGAGCAGGGCCGGGAATTTATAGGAAAAGAGCCGGTCCAGGGTCAGGCTCCGCTCCGTGGCGGAGAGCTTCCGCAGGTAGCTGGCCTCCACGTTGCCGATGACCTGCAGCCGCATGGGCTCGAAGTGGTCAAAATACCCCGCCAATTGGAGTCCCGGCCTGGCCACGTCCTCCACCGTCAGCCGAATGGCGCCGTAGTCCGTGGCGGCCCGGACCACCTCCAGATGAAACGCCTGGACCAGAGTTTTCAGAGGAACACTGTAGGTCTCTACCATGGCAAGCCGTCCTTTCGTGGAAAATACCTTGCGGCGCGGAAAAAAGCGCCGCCATCCGGGGCTATTATACCTTCTGGGCGGGCAAATAGCAATCCAAATTTCAAAAAAAGAATTTTTTTGTAAAAAAAGACTTGCTTTTTTCGGAAATGTTTGGTATCATACTAGGGCGCTTTGCGAAAGCGCAGCCAATCGCCACAGGGATAGGAGGTGCGGGAATGGCAAAGTGTGATTATTGCGGCAAGGGTGTGACCTTCGGGATCAAGGTCTCTCACTCCCATCGGCGCTCCAACCGGGCTTGGAAGCCCAACGTCAAGCGCGTCAAGGCCATCGTCAATGGAACGCCGTGCCATGTGTACGCTTGTACCAGATGCCTTCGTTCCAACAAGGTCCAGCGTGCGATTTGATCTGCTGCCGCTCCGGCGCCGCGTATAAGCGGCGCCGGTTTTTATTTTGGGATTGCGCGGGGCGGAAGAACGTGATATACTAGTGGAAAAGAAAGGGGGCGCGACCCATGCGTATTTTGATCCTGTCCGACTCCCATTCGGTGCTTCGCACCATGCGTCTGTTCGTGAAGGCGACGCGGCCCGACGCGGTGGTCCATCTGGGGGATTACTACGCCGATGGCCAGGTCATCGCCGAGGAAAATCCCCACCTGGAGGTCCACCAAGTCCCCGGCAACTGTGACGCCTACCGGGTGCCGGACACGGCGGCCCTGAGCCTGTGCTGCCCCGTGGGCGGGGTGAAGCTCTACATGACCCACGGCCATAAGCAGCGCGTGAAGCTGGGCCTGGACGCTCTCCTGCGGGACGCCCGGGAGGCCGGGGCCCAGGCGGTGCTCTTCGGCCACACCCACACGCCCCTGTGCCGCCGGGAGGAGGACGGGCTCTGGGTCCTGAATCCCGGGAGCTGCGGCTTTTCCGGCACGGCGGGGCTCATCGAGACGGCGGAGGGCAGGATCGTAAGCTGCCGGGTGCTGTCTCACACGGAATTGGAGGAGATCCCATGATCCTGACAGTGGATATCGGCAATTCTCACATCGTCCTGGGGGGCTTCCGGGAGGACGACCTCTGTTTCCAGGCTCGTCTTCAGACCGAGACAAGGAAGACCTCGGACCAGTTCTGCGTGGATCTGAAGATCCTGCTGGATGTCAACGACATTTCCCCGGATCAGATCGAGGGGGCCATCATTGCCAGCGTGGTGCCCCAGGTCCTCAATAATATCCGCAGCGCCATCTATAAGCTGACGGGAAAGCACGCCCTCGTGGTGGGTCCCGGTCTCAAGACCGGGCTCAATCTGCTGCTGGAAAACCCGGGCCAGACCGGGGCGGACCTGGTGGCGGCGGACGTGGCGGCCCTGCGGACCCACAAGCCGCCCCTGATCCTGATCGATATGGGCACCGCCACCACCATTTCCGTGCTGGACAAGAACGGGGCCCACATCGGCGGCTGCATCTGCCCCGGGGTCCAGATCTCCCTGGACGCCCTGATGGAGCGCACCGCCCTCCTTCCCGGCATCCAACTGGACAAGCCCAAGAAGGCCATTGGCCGGAACACGGTGGACGCCATGCGAAGCGGGGTGCTGCTGGGTGCGGCCTTCATGCTGGACGGGATGGTGGCCCGGATGGAGGCGGAGCTGGGGCAGAAGGCCACAGTCATCGCCACCGGCGGCATCGCCCAGTTCATCATTCCCCTCTGCGCCACCCCCATCGTCTACGACAAGGACCTGGTCCTCAAGGGCCTGCTCTTCCTCTACCGGGAGAATCGGCGGGGCTAGCCGCGCCGGAGCCCCCTGCGGCTCCCTACAGCACCAATAGAAACGCCACGATCGCCGCGGCGGAGGCGGCGGTGGCGGCCATCAGCGCCCCATTCAGGAGCCGCTGGCTCCACTTCACCTTGGGGGCCGCGTTGGGAAAGGGAATGGGCTCCCTAGGGGGAGCGGCGTAGGCGGGAAGTCGGTAAGCAACAGACTTTTTCATGGAAAGCACCTCCTGGAAGATCTTGTGATTCTAGGATAGCACAGAAATGGTCCGTCAGATTGGACCAATTCATGGTTTCTTCCAATTTCTGTTACTTGCATCCCGCCGAAAGATGTGCTATACTAAGAGAAAAGCGGTTATGCCCGGTCTTCCGGGCCAGGAGGTGGCGTCATGCGCGATGAAAACACCATGACCGGACGGTATCTTGCTTTCCGGGAAAAGCTCCAGCCAGGGCTGGATTCCGCAGGCAGCGTCCTGGGGGGCATCGGCCACGGGATCAAGCTGGTGATTACATATCTGTTTCGGATGCAGAAGCTGCTGCTCAGCGCGCCGGTGCTGTTCGCGGCGGTGTATCTGGCCCAATACAATATGAACCACCTGCCGGAGCAGGTGGGGCTGGACCTGCAAACCACGGGAGAATATGCCATTATGATCTCCCGGAACACCGCCGTCATGGGTCCCCTGGTGTTGACGGTGCTGTGCCTGGTGCTGATGTTCTGTTCCCGGCGGACCATGTATCCCTGGATCATCAGCCTGTTCTCCCTGGTCCTTCCGGTCCTGCTGCTGCTTACGAATCTGTATCCCGCGTAAAAAAGTTCTCCCGGAAAAGCCTGGCTTTTCCGGGAGATTTTTTTGCGGCTTTAGCGACAAGTAAAAATCGGCAAGCTCCGAAAGGCGCTTGCCGATTTTTGGTGGACTTGAAGGGATTCGAACCCTCGACCCCCACAATGCGAATGTGGTGCGCTCCCAACTGCGCTACAAGCCCATTTACGCGGCCCTTTGCCGCATGAGGGATTATATACCTCTTTTGCCGGTTTGTCAATACCTTTTCACGAAAAATGCGGTGTTTTTCCCATATCCGGTAAAAAATGATGTCTTTTTTTGCCCTTCTGCCCAAATCCTGCCGAAGGAAACGGCCATTTTGCTCAAGAAAGTGAGAGAAAATTGTGATTTCTGACAAAAATAATGTTTTTTGGCACCAGATATTTGACAAAAAATTATTATCCATGTATAATACAACTACAAAACCGTGGCCATTTGTCGGCGCGGAAAGGAGGAACTGGCTATGCCTAGCGGCGAGCTATCGAAACGGCAGGAGAAGCCCGGCGCCGGGACCCAGGGTCGTCTGGATAACAGCCAGACACCTTTGGACGGCGGTAAGCGGATCCTGCTCCTGTCGGAAACACCGAGCGGAGGATCTCCGCAGAACGCACTGGATGGTTTGGAATTGGTGTACCAGCGCTCCGGGAAGAGCGACTGGGTCGTGGGCGGCGGACCGGTCCGCCTGAGGCAGGGAGAGCTGCTGATGATGGGCCCCGAGGTGGCCCGCAGAGTGCAGAAGACCGGTCCCGGCAACGCGGCGGCCCATTTTTGGATCCCCATGGAGTTCGTCTCCGGGCTGATCCGCTCCGCCTCGCCGCCGATCCCTCAAACCCAGTTTATGCTGGACTGCCTGTTCGCCCGCAGCGGCGGCCAGGGCTGTCTTCACTTCCAGGTGGCGGAGGATACCTCCATCCAAAACCTGGTGGACAACCTCCTCGCCGCCCTGGTGGAGGAGCCGCATCAGGAGAGCGTCAACCGTATGACCGCGGCGCTGCTGCTGGCAAAGCTCTTCGGCCGCTCGGATACCATCCCCTGGCGGCGGCAGGACCGGCTGGTGTGGCGGATGCTGGAATACATCCAGCAGAACTATGTCCACGGCAGCCTGACCAAGCTCTCGGAGCTGCTGGGCCGGGACGTGAGCTTCCTCTCCCGGGAGCTTCACCGCCGGACGGGCCGGACCTACACCGAGCTGGTCCAGGAGCAGCGGATGGCCCACGCCGCCAAGCTCCTGCGGGAAACGGATATGCGGGTCAACGACATTGCCCGCCAGGTGGGCTACGAAAATATCAGCTACTTCCACCGCCTCTTTTACGCCGCCTACGCCATGACGCCGGGGCAGTACCGAAGCAGGAAGTGATCCACCGCTGTGCCGTCCGGGCTGATCCTCCGGACGGCACTTTTTCGCTTTTGATTGACAAAGTCATCGAAAAATGATATAGTAGTTTTCAAGATCATCGTTTAAGTGCCCCCGGCCCGGCTGGGGCCCCGGGGAGAATAGGGAATCCGGTGAAAACCCGGAACGGTACCGCCGCTGTGTGCGCGGAGGCCCCCGCAGAGACGAAAGTCGGTCATTGGCGCAAGCTGAGAAGGCCGCCGGCGGGCCGGGGATGCGCGAGTCAGAAGACCTGCTTAAACCTGGGCCCAAACGGGCCGTCTCGACGCAGAAAACCGGCTGCGGCAGCGTTTGCTGCCGCTTTTTTCTTTGGAGGTGCTGCTTTGGTCCTGGGAAGCTACGGCCACGGAGGCGATATCTACCGCAACCGGGTGGTCTGGGATTTTTCCGCCAACATCAATCCCCTGGGGACCCCCCAGGCGGTCCGGGAGGCCGTCCGGCAGTCCGCGGAAAGCCTGAGCCCCTACCCGGACCCCTACTGCTCCGCCCTCCGGGCCGGGCTGTCCGCCGCTCTGGGGACGCCCGAGGAGACTATCCTCTGCGGCAACGGAGCAGCGGAGCTGATCTTCCAGTTTGCCCTGGCGCTCCGGCCCCAGCGGGCCCTGGTGCCGGTCCCCTCCTTTTCGGAATATACCGCCGCCCTGGAGGCGGCGGGCTGTGAGATCGAGCCCTACCCCCTTCTCCGGGAACAGGAGCTCCGTCTGACGGAGGCGGTTTTGGAACGCATTACCCCGGAGACCGGGGCGCTGTTCCTCTGCAACCCCAACAATCCCACCGGCCAGCTCGTCGACCGGGAGCTGCTCTTGGCCATTTTGAAGCGGTGCCGGGAGACGGGGACCTGGCTGTTTCTGGACGAGTGCTTTTTCAGCCTGACGGACCCGGAGGCCGCTTTCTCCCTGCTGCCCTGCCTGGAGCCGGGGGACCCGGCGGTGATCCTCCGGGCCTTCACCAAGCTCTATGGGCTGGCGGGCCTCCGGCTGGGCTTCTGCGTCAGCAGGGACCCGGATATCCTGGAAAGGATGTGCCGCCTTCAGCAACCCTGGAACGTCTCCTCCCCCGCCCAGGCGGCGGGGCTGGCGGCGCTGGACTGCCGGGATTTCGCCCGGGAAAGTTTGGAGACCATTGCCCGGGAGCGGCGGTTTTTGGAGCGGGGGCTGGAGCGCTTGAAGATCCCCTATCTCCCCAGCCGGGTCAATTTCATGATGCTCCAGGGGGAGCCCCACTGGGGAAAGGCCCTGCTGGACCGGGGGATATTGATCCGCTCCTGCGCCAACTACCCCGGCCTGACGGACCGGGATTACCGGATCGCCGTCCGCACCCGGGAGGCAAACGAAGCCCTCCTGACGGCCCTGGCGGCGCTGACGGAGGGCCGCCTATGAGCCGGATCCTCTGCCTGATCGACGGCATGACGGGGCCCGGCTTTTCCCCGGAGGACTATCCCCATCTGCGTACCATGACCATGACAGGTCCCGAGCGCCACACCCCGCCGGGGATGGCGCCGGAGACGCTGAACTGCACCCTCTACCTGCTGGGGATCCGGCCGGTGCCCGGGGATCTCCGGGCCTACGTCGAGGCCCTGGGCGGGGGCGTGGAGGCGGCGGAGGAGGATCTGCTGCTCCGGCTGAGCTGGTACGGAGTGGACAGCGCCGGGCATTGCACCGTCCCCATCCCCGCCCCGGCGCTGCCCGGACAGCCGGGACTGCGGCATCATATTCTCCGGGACTATCAAAGCCTGCTCCTCTTTCCCGGCCAGGCCTACCGGCTGGAATACCTGACCACCCGGCCGCCCCTGGGCTGCCATGGGGTCCCGGCGGTCTTCTTCCGGCCCCTGGGGTTCCGGGCTTTGGAGGACTTTTTCGATGGGCAGCTTGCCCTGGGCCGCTGCCCCATTCCCTGGGCCCAGGCTCGGAAAACGGCCGTTCCCCCCTTCCCGGTCCCTGCGGCCGCCGTCTGCGCCGCGCCCATCCTCAAGGGGATCGCCCGGCTCCTGGGCATGGAGCTGAGAAACGTCCCCGGTGCCACCGGGGATACGGACACGGACCTGTCCGCCAAGACCCGGGCCGCCCTGGAAGCGGCGGAAAAATACGATTTTGTTCTGCTCCATCTCAACGGTGCGGACGAGGCCTCCCACCGCCTCTCCCCCGAGGAAAAACGGGACTTTTTAATGCGTGCGGACGCCACCGTTCTGCCGCCTCTGCTGGCCTCCCGCCACGGCGTCCGGGTCACCGCCGACCATGCCACCGATCCCCGGACCGGCCGGCATCTGGACTGGCTACAGCCGGTTTTCGTCAAAGAAGGTGCTTAAAATGCCGAATAACGACTATTCCTTTTTTCAAAACCAAGCCTGCAAATACTTCCCCTGCCACTCGACCCAGCACCCGGAGGACTTCAACTGTCTGTTCTGCTACTGCCCCCTCTACGCCCTGGGGGACCGGTGCGGCGGCAATTTCCGCTACACCGCCAAGGGGATCAAGGACTGCTCCGGCTGTCTGGTCCCCCACAGCCCCGGCGGCTATCAGCGGGTCCTGAGCCGGTTTTCCGACATCTCGGCCCTGGCCAGCCGGCCGCCGGAGGCCCCCGCCGGGCCCGCCGGCACGCCTCGGGTCCTGCTGGCGGGGACGGGCAGCGGCTGCGGCAAGACCACCGTCACCTGCGCCGTCCTCCAGGCTCTGAAAAACCGGGGGCTGGCCCTGGGGGCCTTCAAATGCGGGCCGGACTACATCGACCCCATGTTTCACAGCCGGGTCATTGGAGCCAAGAGCGCCAATCTGGACCTCTTTTTCTTCTCGGAAAACACCGCCCGGTATCTCCTGTCCAGAAACAGCCGGGACCGGGACGTGAGCGTTCTGGAAGGGGTCATGGGTTATTACGACGGCCGGGGGCTGGACTCCCTCCAAGGCAGCACCTACGAGATCGCCAAGGCCACCTCGACCCCCACGGTCCTCGTCGTCAACGCCCGGGGGGCCTCCCTGTCCGTCCTGGCTTCCATCGAGGGCTTTGTCTCCTTCCGGCCCGACAGCGGCATCCGGGGCGTGATCCTGAATCAGTGCGGCGCCGCAACGTACCCGGCCCTGGCAAAGGCCATCGGAGAGCGGTTTGGCAGCCGGGTCCGGCCTCTGGGCTACCTGCCCAGACTGCCGGAGGCGGCCCTGGAGAGCCGCCACCTGGGACTGGTCACCGCCGGAGAGGTGTCGGACCTCCAGGGCAAGCTGGCCCTCCTGGCGGAGCAGGCGGAAAAGAGCCTGGACCTGGACGGCCTGCTGGAGCTGGCCCGGTCCGCCCCGGCCCTCTCTTACACGCCCGTGACCTTTCCAAAGCTGCCCCCGGTTCGGATCGCCGTGGCCCAGGACGAGGCGTTTTGCTTCTACTATGAGGACAACCTTGCCGCTCTGCGGGAGCTGGGGGCCCAGATCGTGCCCTTCAGTCCCCTGGAGAGCCCCGCCCTGCCGGAGGACGTCCAGGGGCTCTACCTGGGGGGCGGATACCCGGAGCTCTACGCGCTTCGTCTCAGCGAGAATGTCTCCCTTCGGGAGGACATCCGCAGGGCCCTGGCGGGGGGACTGCCCTGTATCGCCGAGTGCGGCGGCTTCCTGTACCTGGCGCAGGCTTTGGAGGGCCGGCCCATGGTGGGTTTTCTCCCCGGGGAGGCCGTGAATACGGGCCGTCTCTCTCGCTTTGGGTATGTCACCCTCACCGCCAAGGCGGACAATCTGCTTTGTAAGGCTGGGGAAGCCTTTCCCGCCCACGAATTTCACTACTATGACCTGCCGGACCCGGGCGGCGCTTTCTCCGCCAGGAAGGCAAACGGGCGGCGCTGGGACTGCGCCTGGGCGACGGACCGGCTGTATGCCGGATTCCCCCATTTTCATTTCTACGCCTGTCCGTCTCTGGCGGAAAACTTTTACCGCGCCTGTTTGGAGGAGAAAAACCATGTTTGAGATCGTAAAGCCCATGGAGATCGAGCGCCGCAGCATGGCCATCATCACGGAGCTCCTGGGGGACCGGGCCCTGGACCCGGAGAACGAGGCCGTCATCAAGCGAGTGATCCACACCACCGCCGACTTTGACTACGCGGACAATCTCCGCTTCTCCCCCGGAGCGGTGGCCAAGGGCGTCGAGGTCCTTCGGGCCGGGTGCCACATCGTCACCGACACCACCATGGCCCTCTCCGGCATCAACAAGACCGTCCTTTCCAAGCTGGGGGGCCAGGTCCACTGCTTCATCGCCGATCCCGACGTGGCCACCGAGGCCAAGTCCCGGGGCGTCACCCGGGCCGCTGTGGCTATGGAAAAGGCCGCGGAGCTGGACGCCCCCTGCGTCTTCGCCATCGGCAACGCCCCCACGGCCCTGATCGCCCTCCACCGTCTGATGGAGGCGGGAAAGGTCCGTCCCCAGCTCATCATCGGCGTGCCCGTGGGCTTCGTCAACGTGGTGGAGAGCAAGGAGCTGATCCTGGGCGATCCGGCCCCTTACATCGTCGCCGTGGGCCGGAAGGGCGGCAGCAACGTAGCCGCCGCCATCTGCAACGCCCTGCTCTATCAGATCTCGCGCTGATGGAAGAATACATCGTCAAAGAGGGCAAGCGCCTCCGTCTGGGATACACCACCGGCTCCTGCGCCGCGGCGGCGGCCAAGGCGGCGGCCTGGATGCTGCTGACCGGAAGGGAGCGGCGGGAGATCTCCCTGACCACCCCCAAGGGCATCCGCCTGGAGCTGGAGGTCGCTGTCATCCGCCGGGAGACGGAGGCCGTCACCTGCGCCGTCGTCAAGGACGGGGGCGACGACCCGGACATCACCAGCGGCGCCCACATCATAGCCCGGGTGGCCCGGACGGCCCGGCCCGGCGTCCACATCGAAGGCGGCCAGGGCGTGGGCCGGGTGACCAAGCCGGGGCTGGACCAGCCCGTGGGCCAGGCCGCCATCAACTCCGTCCCCCGGCGGATGATCCGGGAAAACGTGGAGGAGGTCTGCCGTCTTCTGGACGAGACGGGGGGCCTCTCCGTCACGATCTCCGTTCCCGAGGGGGAGGCCCTCGCCAAGAAAACCTTCAATCCCCGGCTGGGGATCGAGGGGGGCATCTCCATCTTGGGCACCACGGGCATTGTGGAGCCCATGAGCGAACAGGCCCTCATCGACACCATCCGGGTGGAGCTGCGACAGCGCCGGGCGTCGGGGGCGGAATACGCCCTGCTGACCCCTGGAAACTACGGTGCGGACTTCCTCCGGGAGGGTCTGGGCATGGACCCGGCCAAGGCGGTCCAGACCTCCAATTTTATTGGGGACAGCCTGGACCTGTGCCGGGAGCTGGGCTTCCGGGGCGCCCTGCTGGTGGGCCATGTGGGGAAGCTGGTGAAGCTCTCCGGCGGGATGCTGAACACCCACTCCAAGTACGGCGACTGCCGGATGGAGCTGCTGACCGCCCACGCCGCCGCCTGCGGTCTGTCCGCCGGGGCCGCCCAGGCCATGCTGGAGGCCGTCACCTGTGACGACGCCATCCGCATTGCCCGGGAGGCGGGGGTCGCGGACCAAATGCTCTCCCGGGTGACGGAGCGGGCCGCGAAAGCCCTCGCCCGGCGGGCGGGGGAAATGGAGGTCGGCTGCGTCCTGTTTTCCAAAGTCTACGGCATCCTGGGTCAGTCGGAAAACGCCCAGGCTCTGCTGAAATCGATTCAGGAGGAATAGAATATGGTTCATTTCGTGGGCGCCGGCTGCGGCGCCAAGGATCTGATCACCGTCCGGGGGGCAAAGCTCCTTTCGGAGGCCGACGTGGTGATCTACGCCGGCTCCCTGGTCAACCCGGAGCTGCTGGAATACGTCCGGCCCGGCGCGGAGCTCCATGACAGCGCCCGCATGACCCTGGAGCAGGTCCTCGCCGTCGTGGAGGCGGCGGAGGCCGCCGGCAAGACCACCGTCCGGCTCCACTCCGGGGATCCCAGCATCTACGGCGCGGTCCGGGAGCAGTTTGACGAGCTGGACAGGCGGGGCGTTGCCTATGACGTCTGCCCCGGCGTCAGCGCCTTCTGCGGGGCGGCGGCCTCCCTAAGGGCCGAGTACACCCTGCCCGGGGTGAGCCAGAGCGTCATCATCACCCGCACCGCCGGACGGACCCCCATGCCCGAGGGGGAGGACATCGCCTCCTTTGCCAGGCATGGGGCCACCATGGTCCTCTTCCTCAGCACCGGCCTGACGGAAAAACTCCAAAGCGAGCTTCTTTCCGGCGGCTATGCCCCTCAGACCCCGGCAGCCGTCGTCTACAAGGCCACCTGGCCCGACGAGAAGATCTTCCCCTGCACGGTGGGGACCCTCCACGAAACTGTGGAAAAAAGCGGGATCCGCAGCACCGCCCTCATCATCGTGGGCGGCTGCATGGGGCCGGAGTACCTCCGCTCCCGGCTCTACGCCCCAGACTTCTCCACCGGCTTCCGGGCCGGGGAAAAGGCATGATCGCCCTCTTCGCCTTCAGCCGCCAGGGGAGCCGCACGGCCCTGCGAATCCGGGCGGCGCTGGAGGGAGATACCCGTCTTTTCGCCCCGGAAAAGTTTCACCTGCCGGAATTTGCCCCCACCGCCTCTCCCCTTTCGGAATTTGTGGGGCCCTATTTTCAGAGCTGTGAAGCCCTGATCTTCGTAGGCAGCACGGGGATCGCCGTCCGGGCCATCGCCCCCCACGTCCGGGACAAGCGGTTCGACCCGGCGGTGGTGGCGGTGGACGAGCTGGGGCGGTTCGTCATTCCCCTGCTCTCCGGCCACATCGGCGGTGCCAACGCCCTGGCCGCCAAGCTGGCCCGGGCCCTGGGCGCCACGGCGGTGATCACCACCGCCACGGACATCCACCACAGATTCTCCGTGGACGCCTGGGCCGCCGCCCACGGCATGGTCCTGTCCGATATGGACCTGGCCAAGGCGGTCTCCGCCACCGTTTTGGAGGGACAGGTCCCCATTTCCGCGGACAGACCCCTCCCCGCTCCCCTACCGGCGGGCCTGATCGCCGGGGAGACCGGGGACCTGGGCATCCGCGTCTCCTGCCGGGACGAAAGGCCCTACCGCCGGACCCTGCTGCTGATCCCCAAGGTCCTCACCCTGGGCATCGGCTGCCGCCGGGGAATTTCAAAAGAAGCCCTCTGGGAGGCGGTGACGGCGGTCCTCGGCGAAGCGGGGCTTCGGATGGAGGCCCTTCGGGAAGCCGCCTCCATCGACCTCAAGAAGGACGAAGCGGGTCTTCTGGAATTCTGCCGGGAAGCGGGCATCCCCATTCGCTTTGCCTCTGCGGAAGAGCTGCTGCGCGTTCCGGGGGACTTCACCCCCTCCGCCTTTGTCCGCCAGGTCACCGGGGTGGACAATGTCTGCGAGCGGGCCGCCCTTTGGCGGGGCGGCCGCCTTTTGGTGAAAAAAACGGCCCGCGCCGGCGTCACGGTGGCGGTGGCCGAACAAAATTGGGAGGTTTCTTCATGGGAAAAGTAACGGTCGTGGGCATTGGCCCAGGAAATGATGCGAATATGACCTTTCTGGCCGACCGGGCCATCCGGGAATGTCAGGTCCTGGCAGGGTATACAGTTTATGTAAACTTAGTAAAGGACCGTTACCCCGGCAAGGAGATCATCACCACCCCCATGACAGGGGAGGCCCGGCGCTGCCGCATGGCCCTTTCCGCCGCCCGGGAGGGAAAGCGGGTGGCCATGGTCTGCTCCGGGGACAGCGGGGTCTACGGCATGGCGGGGCTCCTGTATGAGCTCCGGGGCACGGACCGGGAGCCGGAGATCGAGGTGATCCCCGGGCTGACGGCGGCCCTCAGCGGCGGGGCCCTGCTGGGCGCCCCTCTGACCCACGATTTCTGCGTCCTCAGTCTCAGCAACCGGCTGACCCCCTGGGAGCTCATTGAAAAGCGGCTGGACGCCGCCGTCTCCGGAGACTATGCCCTGGTCCTCTACAATCCCGCCAGCGGCGCCCGCCCCGACACCCTCCGGCTGGCCTGCCAGCGTCTGCTGAAACGCCTCCCGGCGGACCGGCCCTGCGGCATTGTCCGCAACGTGGGTCGGGAGGGCGAAAGCTGGGAGCTGCTGACCCTGGAACGGCTCCGGGATTATCCTGCGGATATGTTCTGCACCGCCTTTGTGGGCAATTCCACCACCCAGATCATCGGCGGCAAGCTGGTGACGCCCAGAGGATACCCCAATGTCTAAGCTCTGCGTCTTCGCCGGAACCACGGAGGGACGGCGTCTGGTGTCCTTTCTGGCAGGGCAGCCGGTGGCCGTCACCGTCTGCGTGGCCACGGAATACGGGGAGGCCCTTCTTCCCCAGGGCGAAAATCTCACCCTCTCCGCAAGACGGATGGACCGGGCGGAAATGGCGGCACTTTTCTCGGCGGAGGCCTTCGATCTGGTCATCGACGCCACCCACCCCTACGCCCAGGCGGTGACGGAAAATCTCCGGGCCGCCTGCCGGGAGACGGGCACCGAGTACCTCCGGCTCCTGCGGCAGAAGGGCGGCGGCGGGGAGGGGCTGTATTTTTCCGACATTCCCGCCGCCGTGAACTACTTAGGGGAAACGGAGGGACCGATCCTGCTGACCACTGGCAGCAAGGATCTGGCAAAATTCGCCGCCATCCCGGACTTTTCCCAGCGGGTCTACGCCCGGGTCCTGCCCATGGAGTCCAGCCTCGCCGCCTGCCGGGAGGCCGGACTTGCCCCGGCCCATATTCTGGCCATGCAGGGGCCTTTTTCCCAGGAAATGAACGCCGCCACCCTCCGCATGATCGGTGCCAGATTCCTGGTCACCAAGGAGGCCGGTCCCGCCGGGGGCTTCGGGGAAAAGGCCGCCGCCGCCAGGGATGCGGGAGCCGCGCTGGTGGTCATTGGCCGCCCGCCCCAGGGGGAGGGCCTCTCCCTAGAGGCGGTGCTGGACCGTCTGACGGAGCGCTTCGGGCTGGTCCGCCGCCCCAGCGTCAAGATCGTGGGCATCGGCCCCGGAGGCCCCGACGGCGTGACCCTGGAGGTCCACCGCGCGCTCCGAGAGGCGGAGTGCCTAATCGGCGCCAAACGGATGCTGGCCCTGGCCGCTCCCGGCCAGGAAGTCCACACCGCCATCGCCCCGGAGGCGATCCGGGACGTCATCGCCGGCCACCGGGAGTTTTCCCGGTTTGCCGTGGTCATGTCCGGGGACACGGGCTTTTTCAGCGGCACAAAAAAGCTGCTGCCCCTGCTGGACGGCTGCCGCGTGGAGGTCCTTCCAGGGGTCAGCAGTCTCAGCGCCCTCTGTGCCAGACTGGGAACTTCCTATGAGGACGTCCATCCCGTGAGCCTCCATGGCAGAGACACGGACATCCTCCCCCACGTCTTCCGCCACCGGCGGGTCTTCGCTCTGGTAGGCGGAGAGGACGGGGTATCCCGTCTCTGTGAAAGGCTGACCCAGGGGGGCTTCGGCGGGGCCAAGGTCACCGTGGGCCAAAACCTAGGCTACCCGGAGGAAGCCGTCCTCTCCGCCCAGGCAAAGGACTGGGTCGGCCGCCCCTTCGCCTCCCTCAGCGCGGTACTCATCGAGCACAGCCGGAGCTGGCGTCTGCCCGCGGGTCTGCCGGACGAGGCGTTCCTCCGGGGCGGCGCCGAGGGCAATGTGGTGCCCATGACCAAAAGCGAGGTCCGGGCCGTGTGCCTGTCCAAGCTGGCCCTGCCGGAGGACGCGGTCTGCTACGACATCGGCGCGGGGACGGGGTCCGTCTCTGTGGAGATGGCCCTTCAGGTCCCCGGGGGGCGGGTCTACGCCATCGAGCAAAGGGAAGATGCGGCGGCCCTCCTGGAGGAAAACCGGAAGCGCTTCTTCCTGGACAATCTGACGGTGGTCTCCGGAAAGGCCCCGGCGGCCCTAGCGCCCCTTCCGCCGCCCACTCATGTTTTCATCGGCGGCGCGGGCAGCGAGCTGCCCGCCATTTTGGAGGCCCTCCGGGCGAAAAATCCGGCGGTAAAGATCGTCGCCACCGCCATTGCCATTGAATCGGTGGGCCGGCTCAGCGAGGCCATGGCCGGCTGGGCCAAGTCCGAGGTGGTCAGCCTGACGGTGGCCCGGGGCCGGAAGGCGGGGCCCTACCATCTGATGACCGGCCAGAATCCGATCTACATTTTTACCCTTGAAAACTGAGGTGCGTCCCATGGCAAACTCCATCATGATCCAAGGCACCATGTCCAACGCGGGCAAGAGCCTCATCGCGGCGGGCCTGTGCCGCCTGTTCCGGCAGGACGGCTACCGGGTGGCCCCCTTTAAGAGCCAGAACATGGCCCTCAATTCCTTCATCACCGCCGACGGCGGGGAGATGGGCCGTGCCCAGGTGGTCCAGGCGGAGGCGGCAGGCATCGCCCCCGACGTGCGGATGAATCCCATTTTGCTCAAGCCCACCACCGACGTGGGCAGCCAGGTCATCGTAGCCGGGCAGGTCCAGGGCAATCTGCGGGCCATGGACTACTACCGCCGGAAGCGGGAGTACATCCCCGCCATTCTGGACGCCTACCGCTCCCTGGCCGCCGAGTACGACATCATCGTCATCGAGGGGGCCGGCAGTCCGGCGGAGATCAATCTCAAGGACGACGACATTGTGAACATGGGCATGGCCCGCATGGCCGACGCGCCGGTGTTCCTGGTGGGGGACATCGACCGGGGCGGGGTCTTCGCCCAGCTCTACGGCACAGTGGCCCTGCTGGAGCCGGAGGAACGCGCCCGGATCAAGGGCACCATTATCAACAAATTCCGGGGGGACCGGGCCATCCTGGAGCCGGGCCTCAAACAGCTCGAAGCCCTCTGCGGCGTCCCGGTGGCGGGGGTAGTGCCCTTCACCTACGTGGACATCGACGACGAGGACAGCCTCAGCGGCCGCATTTCCCGGCGGGAGCCGGAAAAGCTGGTGGATATCGCCGTGATCCGCCTGCCAAGGATCTCCAATTTTACGGACTTCTCCCCCTTCGAGCGGTACGCGAACGTATCGCTGCGCTATGTGGAGCGGGTCTCCCAGCTCCGCCAGCCGGATCTGATCTTCCTGCCCGGCACCAAGAGCACCCTCTCGGACCTGCTCTGGCTGCGGCAGAGCGGTTTGGAGGCGGCCGTCAAAAAGGCAGCCGCCGGGGGAACGCCGGTCTTCGGCATCTGCGGCGGCTATCAAATGCTGGGCCGCGCGATCTCCGACCCGGAGGGCGTGGAATCCGGCGGGCCCCGGACGGTCCAGGGCATGGGACTCCTCGATTTGGAAACGGTGTTCTGCGGACAGAAGGTCCAGACCCAGGTGTCCGGCAGCTTTGGCATCCTGGAGGGGCTTCTGTCCCCTCTGAGCGGACTAAAGTATACCGGTTATGAAATCCACATGGGCCGTAGCGGGGACCGCCTCCCCCCCATCGTCAGCCGGGGCGGCGTCTACGGCAGCTACATCCACGGTCTGTTCGACGCCCCCGGGGTAGCGGACGCCCTGCTGCGGGCGCTTTGCCGAAAAAAGGGCGTGGATTTTGATCAGCTCGGCGCCTTTGATGTCACCGCCTACAAGGAACGGCAGTACGACAAGCTGGCCCAGGTCCTGCGGGAGAGCCTGGATATGGAGCTGATTTACAAGGCCCTGAGGAAGGAATTGTAAACTTTGCCGCCCCCAGACGGGGGCGGCAAACCGCTTTCTTGATGGGATCGGTGGCAGAAAAGGGAATTATATTCTGTCAAAAAGTACACTTTTGGACATTTTCCCCCAAAAAGGGCAGGGATTTTTTTCTTGCTTTTTCCCGTTCCTTCCCCTATAATAGTCCCAAACAGCCAAAGGAGGACGAAGCTATGACCGACGCGCAGCTTGACGCCCTGTTTCTCGACATCCTTCGTCAGGAATTGGTGCCCGCCATGGGGTGTACCGAGCCGATCGCCGTGGCTTATGCCGCCGCGCTGGCGCGGGAGACGCTGGGGACGATCCCTCGGGAAGCGACCCTGTTCGTCAGCGCCAATATCGTCAAAAACGTGAAGAGCGTGGTGGTCCCCCACACCGGGGGGCTGAGGGGCATTCCCGCCGCCGCAGCCGCCGGGATCGTGGCCGGAGACGCCGAGGCAGAGCTGCAGGTCCTGTCCCGGGTGACCGAGGCGCAGATCGGGGAAATGGCCCGGTATTTGGAGGAGACGCCCATCCGGGTGCTGCCCTCTGAGTCGGGATATGTCTTTGACATTCAGGTGGAGGTTCGGGCCGGGGAACACCGGGCCTTTGTCCAGATCGCCGGAAAGCATACCAACGTCATCCGGGTGGAGCGGGACGGCGAGGTCCTTCTGGAAAAGCCCTGGGTCGAGACCGCCCAGACGGCAGCCCCGGGGCGGGAGGAGCTGAGCATCGAGCGGATCGTGGATTTCGCCGGCCGGGTAAGCCTGGAGGAGGCGGCCCCCATTCTGGACCGGCAGATCGCGTACAACACCGCCATCGCCCGGGAAGGACTCCGGGGCGACTGGGGGGCGGGCATCGGGAAGGTCCTGCTCCGGGCCTATGGAAAGGACGTCCACAACCGGGCCAAGGCCATGGCCGCCGCCGGGTCCGACGCCCGGATGAGCGGGTGCGAGTTGCCGGTGGTCATCAACTCCGGCAGCGGAAACCAAGGGCTCACCACTTCCCTGCCCGTGATCGTCTACGCCGAGGAACTGCACGCCAGCCGGGAGCTGCTGCTTCGGGCCCTGGTCGTGGCCAACCTCACCACCATTCATCTAAAAACCGGCATCGGGTGCCTCTCCGCCTACTGCGGGGCCACCAGCGCCGGATGCGGAGCCGCCGCCGGCATCACCTACCTCTACGGCGGGCGGTCCCATGAAGTCGCTCACACCGTGGTCAACGCCGTGGCCATCAACTCCGGCATGATCTGCGACGGGGCCAAGGCAAGCTGCGCCGCCAAGATCGCCTCGGCGGTGGAGGCTGGGCTGCTGGGGATGCAGATGCAGATGCAGGGGACCCAGTTTTACGGCGGGGACGGGATCTTGGTCAAGGGCGTGGAAAACACCATCGCCAATGTGGGCCGTCTGGCCCGGGTGGGCATGAAGGAGACGGATAAGGAGATCATCCACATTATGATCGACGGCAATTCGCCTTGTTGATCCAGTAAACTTCGGAGGAATGATGGACACCATTTGGAAAGAACTGTATCAGGCGGCCAGGGCGGTCCAGAACGGGCGGAAGATCTCCCCGTATGTGGAGGCCGGCGGCGTGGCCGCAGCCATTCTCTCCCGGTCTGGAAAGATCTATACCGGGGTCTGCGTGGACACCTGCTCCACTCTGGGCATCTGCGCGGAACGAAACGCCATTTTTCAGATGCTCACCTGCGGGGAGAGCGAGATCGTGAAGGTCCTGGCCCTCATGGACAACGGCAGGACCGGCGCTCCCTGCGGGGCCTGTCGGGAACTGATGGTCCAGCTCATGCCCGAAACCTATCGGGACATCGAGATCATGATGGACTACGAAACCGGCAGGACCGTGACCTTGGGTGAGCTGACACCGGAATGGTGGATATAAGGATATTAAATATGTTTCCCGCCCCTCTTTCGAGGGGCGGGACAGCTTGTCAAATAGCTTTTCCGAGTTTGCCATCCGCAGACAGCAAATCAATCTAAATCATTTTTTGCCAGGGCGTGTACCTGGCAAAAAATACCTCTCAGGCTGAGAGTGTGCGAGCCGGGCGAAAGACCGGCGCGTGCGCGGGTCAGCCTGCAATCCCCTCCAAATGGGAGCCCAGCGAAGCGGGTCCCATTTGGAAGGTCGTTACAGGTATTTTCGGAAGAAAGCGCACTCGTCGTCGTTGCAGGCGCCCGCCTCCAGCAGGAGCAGATTCACATGGAACACATGGGCCACCTGCTCCCGGTCCTCCGAGCCGTAGCACTTCCACTGGGCCTCCACGCCCTTCTCCCGGAGGAAACGGCACATGGGCTCCGCCGCGTCCCGGAGGAAATCATGGCAGGCGGTGGCGAGATAGGCCGGCGGATAGTTCCCCCCAATGGCGTCCAGCTCCCGAAGACGGGGGTCGTCCTCGGGCAGGTCCCCGAAGTAGTCCAGTTGGACCCCCTCCCGGGGCTTTTTCGCCCGCTTCGCCAGATCGTACATTCCGCAGTTCAGACCCAGCGCGCGGATGGCGACCCGGGGCGTCCGGAAGGAGAAAAGCGATGCATACTCTGGATTCGCCCAAATGGCGGCATACTGGCTGGCAAGCTGCGCCCCCGCCGAGTCCCCCACCAGCGCCACACGGTCCGGGTCCAGGCGCAGGCCGGGCTCCGCCTCCGTCAGCCAGGTCAAGACCCGGTTCAGGTCCTCCAGGGGCGTGGGAAATTTCCATTTTGGGGCCAGCCGGTAGTTGAAACTCACCACCGCGAAGCCCCGCCGGGCCAGGTCCATGCAGTAGCGGCGATAGATCTCCTTGCTGCCATAGACATATCCGCCTCCGTGGACGTTTACGATCGTGGGCAGTTTTCCCTCGGCGGTCCGGGGATAGAATACGTCCAGGCGGTTCGCCCGGCCATGGGGGCCATAGGTCAGATTCCGCCGCTGCTCCACTCCCTCCGGGAGGGGGATCTTCCGGTCCCGGAAGAAATCGGAAATGGAGGCGTAAAACCGGAATCCCAGCGCCTGGGAGGTCATAGCTGATAAAGAGGGTACTTCCGGCAGATGTCCGCCACGGTGGCGCGGACCTCCTCGCCGGTGCCCTCAAAGTCCCGGGCGGTCATGCCGATGCACCTGGCGATGATCCGCATTTCCTCCGCCCCCAGGCCCCGGGTGGTGACGGCGGCGGTGCCGATCCGGACGCCGCTGGTGACGGCAGGCTTCTCCGGGTCCCCAGGGATGGCGTTCTTGTTCAGCGTGATGTGGTTGGCGTCCAGGCGGTTTTGCAGCTCCTTGCCGGTGATGCCCATGGGCCGCAGGTCCGCCAGCATCAGGTGGTTGTCCGTGCCGCCGGTGACCAGGTCGAAGCCCTCCTCCAGCAGGGCCTGGGCCAGGACCTTGGCGTTAGACACCACGTTTTTGGCGTAGGTCTTGAAATCGTCGCTCATGGCCTCCTTCAGGCACACGGCCTTGGCTGCAATGACGTGCTCCAAGGGGCCGCCCTGGGTGCCGGGGAAGACGGCGGAGTTCAGCTTCTTGGCGTACTCCTCCTTTGCCAGGATCAGGCCGCCCCGGGGGCCGCGGAGGGTCTTGTGGGTGGTGGTGGTGACAACATCCGCGTAGGGAACGGGGCTCTGATGGACCCCGCCGGCCACCAGACCCGCGATATGGGCCATGTCCACCATCAGCACGGCCCCCACCTCGTGGGCGATGTCGGCGAAGATGGAGAAGTCGATTTCCCGAGGATAGGCGGAGGCCCCGGCGATGATGAGCTTGGGGCAGCTTTTTCTGGCCAAATCCCGGACCTGGTCATAGTCGATGCGGCCGGTGGTATGGTCCACGTCGTAGGACACGACTTTATAGTATTTGCCGGAGATATTGGCGGGGCTTCCGTGGGACAGGTGGCCGCCGTTTGCCAGGCTCATGCCCATCAAGGTATCGCCGGGCTGAAGGAAAGCGAGCTGCACCGCGGCGTTGGCCTGGGCGCCGGAATGGGGCTGGACGTTGGCGAATTCCGCCCCGAACAGATCCTTGGCCCGCTGGATGCAGAGGCTCTCCACCTCGTCCACGAATTGGCAGCCGCCATAGTAGCGCTTGCCGGGGAGGCCCTCGGCGTATTTATTGGTGAGCACGGAGCCCATGGCGGCGATGACCGCCGGGGACGCGAAATTCTCCGAGGCGATGAGCTCCAGCCCGTTCAACTGCCGGTCCAGTTCCCGGCCCATCATGGCAGCCAGGTCGGGGTCGGAGCGGGACACAAAATCAATGGCTCCCAGTAGCTTTCCGTACATGATCGACACATCCTTCACATAAAATCAAAAATCAGGCGGGGCCGCCGGACTTGTTATGCAAATAGTATACACTTTTTTGGAAAAAAGTCAACTATATTGTGGAAACTGCCCCTTCTTTTTTGAAAAAGCGAGAAAAAAATCGCCCCCGGCATTTGGCCGGGGGCGCCGCGCGGATTATTCGTGCTTGTTTCTGCGCGGAAGGGCCACAGCGAGGGCCGCCAGGACGGAGAGGCCCGCGAGGCTCGCCCAGAGGGCGGGCGCGGCGGGATCGCCGGTCTTAGGCGGATCGCTGGGGGTGGTGGAGGGAGAGGCGGGGGAGGTGGCGGAGGGAGCGGTCGTGGGGACGGGAAGGTCGGGCAGCACAGGGCGGTCAACGGGGATGGTCTCCACCTGCTCGTAGCCGCAGACAGTGCATATCCGCTTCCGGCTGCCGCTCTCGTTGGCGGTGGCCTCTTTGGTCACTTCCCACTCGCCGAAGGTGTGGGCCGCCACGTCGCTCTTTTCGCCGCAGGTACATTCATGCCAGTGGTTGGTGGCGTCGGAGGTCCATTCCTCGCCGAAGGTGTGGGGAATCATGGGGTCGATGGTATCCTCCTTGGAGATGGGGGTCTTCCCCTCCGGGTCGGCAAAGAGCTGGCCGCACTCGGTGCATTTCCAGTATTCGATGTTGCCGTCGGCGAAGTGGGTGGCGGGGTTGGCCGGGACCTTTTCCAGGGTGTGCTCATGCTTGGGAATGACGGTGTTTTCGTTTCGCTTGTAGCCGCAGACGGTACATTCCTCGTGCTTGAGACCGGTGTCCTCCGAGGTGGCGGGCTTGTCCACCACCCATTCGAAGGTGTGGGCGGTCTTGGGGCCCTGCTCGCCGCAGGCGCAGAGCTGCCAGTGGTTTTCGGCGTCGGTCTGGTAGGCGCCGGTGAAGGTGTGGGGCTCCACGGTGACGACGCAGGAGGCGGAGCGCTTGCCGTCGGCGGTGGTGGCGGTGATGGTGGCCGCGCCGCCGGAGACGGCGGTGACCTTACCGGAGGCGTCCACGGTAGCCACATTGGGATGGTCGGACTTCCAGGTCACGCTCTGGCTGGCGTTGGGCGGCGTGACGGTGGCGGTCAGGGTCTTGGAGGCGCCCTGGTGCAGTTTGAGGTCCGTCTCGCTCAGATTCACACCGGTGGGATCCACAGAGACGGTGATGGAGCCGTTTTGGATGGCGAAATACACGTCTTCCTCGTCAATGTTATACACATTATTCTGGGTATAGGTGATGTTGATGGGATGCTCGCCGGTCCTGGCATTGTCCGCCACCGTAAAGGTCAGCGTAGCAAAGGTCCAGTCACCCTCGGAGTTGGCGGCACCGTTGAACCAGTTGAGAATCACGGGGCTGTCATTCGTCTGGGGTAGCATACTCATGCCGCCAATATCTTTGTTATATTCAATCGTCTCGAGGGTCAGGTCATCATCGAAGGTCATTTCCAGCTTGATAGAGGCAATGCCCGGATTATTGACAACATTGATTTTAACCGTAACAGTGTCGCCGGGCTTGGCGCTAACTTCATCCACCGCAAAGGTAGGGTCCCCATCCGCAAAGGCGGGCAAAGCCGTCAACAAGATCGCCACAATCAGAAGAAGGGCAAGAGACGCTTTTTTAATAGACATTTTTAATTCCTCCATATTAATTAGTAAATTTGAACTTGCCAGCCGGAAAGGTACTGGAACAGCCGGGTCAAATCCTTGTTGTCCACCTTGCCGTCTTTATTTACATCGCCAGAGACCGCCAAATCCGCGCCGCTGTAACTGGACAGGTATTGGAACAGGCGGGTCAAGTCCTTGTTGTCCACAACGTTGTCCCCATTCATGTCACCGCTCATGTACTCCGCGACCTTTACGCCGCCGTTCACCACTTCCAGATAGACGTCTTCCTCCCGGATGTTGTAGACGTTGTTCTGCTCATAGCTTATGGTGATGGGCAAGGTGCTTCCGGTCTTGGCGCTTCCAGAGATCCGGATGTTCAGCGTCGCGAACAGGGGATTTGCTTCTTTCAAGTCCGCCGCGCCGTTAAACCAGTTGAGAATCAGGGGGCTTTTCATCGTCTGGGGCTGCATAAACATCCCGCCAATGGACTCGTTGTAAACCACCGACTCCGCTGTCAGTTGGGGATCAAGCGTAACTAGCAGTTTCAGCGAAGCAATGCCTGGGTTCTTCTCAAGCATGATCTTCACCTGGACCAGGCTGCCGGGTTTTCCGTTTACTGTAGTTGCAACAACCTTGGGGGTATTCGAATCGGACTTAGCCTTAACCGTTACCTCGAATTTAGCGGTTTTGCCTTGATAATTCACGGTGACGGTCTTGGTCCCGGGCGAATCCGAGCTGAAACCGCTGGTGGTAAACCCGCTGGTAATGGTTCGCGTTGAGTTATCGCTGTAGGTCGCTTTCAACGTCAAGCCGGCGGTGTTCAGACTTTCTCCAACCTCATACGTGAGTTTAGAAGGCTTGGTCGCAATCTCAATTTTGGTAAGAGTGACTGCGTTTTGCTTCCAGACTGCATAGAGCGTTGCGCTGGCGTTGGCCGTGTACGTGCCGCCTGGTTGATAAGTCGGAGACGTCGCTCCCGACGAAGTTCCCCAACCTTGGAAGGTATATCCAGACCGAGTCGGAGTCGCTTTGGTCAAGGTCAGCGCAACCCCATGTGTTTTGGTTTGGGATGCTGGTGGGTTGTTTCCACCATTAGCATTATAAGAAACAGTATAGGTCTTTGCTGTTACAGTAACTTTGACAACGCAAGAGCTGAGTACTGCCTCTGTTTCTTTATCTGCTACTGCAACCGTTACGTTGGTCGTTCCAACCTTTTTGGCAGTAAAGGTTAATTTATACTTCCCATCAGAGGTTTGATCTCCCCAAGCACAAGCCACATTATCATCGTTATCGGTTCCCCACCAAAGCTTTGTTTGCTTAGAATAAAAACCTGTAGTCCACACTTCAATTGTCTGACTATCCGTACCACCAATAACCAGATTCACAGAAGAACTAGAAACGTGTATTTCTTTTGGCGAGGCTGCTTTTACCGTAAAGGAACCATTAACTGTCCCGCCAATATCACCAGTAACCTCGATTTTAAATGTATATGTTCCTGCTATATTGCATCTTACACTAATCCAGTTATTGTCATTAGTGTAGGTACACGTATTGGCAACCGTACCGTCAGGATTGTATATTGTTTCTTTAACAGTGTAGTTGTAAGTGTGTAACTGATCTATATTTTTGTCAGTCAGGTTTTCATAAAAGCGATAGCAAAGATAGGCATTATCTCCCTGATTTATCGTTGCCGCAGCACCCATCTTTGTATTTGAAATGTAGGCATGTACTCTGAGTTGTGCCTTTGCCAAATACTGCATACTGCTGAATCCAGTAATACCATTATAAGTAACGTGCGCCCAGTCAGAGCTTCCCGTACCACTTGCTTTCGTTACCCATGTACCAGCCCAATGTGGGATACTTCCAATTGCTGTGTACGACGTACCATGTCCATTGCGGATTAATAAGGTATCATTGGAAGTGCAAATATACAGTCCTGCATACGAAGTAGAGCAACTACAAGATGTGCTTACCGGGCTAGGTGCAGAACGGACATGAATAAATCTCCCTCGCAAGGTTTCTTTAGAAATCCAATTGTCCCACCGAATGATACAGTGTCCATCATGATTGCAATCAGCATAAACTACCTTGTCGCCGTCTACTCGTATAACGTAAATTGAATGATCATACCCGCTGAAATTATGGAACCGAACAATATCTCCCGGTTTTAAGTTGTCCAAAGCAGAAGAATTTGTGTATGTATACCATCCATGGGCATTATCTCTTGGATTATAGCCAGTTGCGTCAAAACCGAGTTTCTCAGCGAAGCCCATGCATTGCCACGATAATTGTGTTGAACCATACGGAACAAATCCATTACAAGTCTGAGAAGAGGAACCTACGTTGCCGTGCTTAGGACAAGGTATTGAAGTATACCCGTCTTGATTATTCACAGCATTGGAGTTACCTGGTCTATCAGCATGATTCCAATACTTCCCCGCCGGAAACTTTTCCCTCAATTGGTCTAGGCTCAGGCCTGTGGAGGTTGTGGTTGCCATTGTGTCATAGGCATTATTCTCATTAAGAGCCTGCAAAACTGCTTGGCCTTCTGCCTCGCTGGAATCAGGCATACCTTTGTTTCCTAGCAAGTCATCAACTTGCCGGCTGCCTCCACTATCTGCCACATCTTGCTCTTCCTCAGCATAAGCCGTATAATTTGGGCATACTGCAAAAACAAGAGCAAGAATCAGCAAAATGCACACTAAACTTTTGAATTGTCGCATTAAATCACACCTCATTTCAAAATTCCCACAGTATATCGCTTTTGCGTCTGTTTACGTTCAAATTATAACGTAATTCCGTTATAATGTCAAGAGGATTATAGCATAAAATATTACCTATCGGCAAAACGTCATAACGGGTACAATAAAGCGAGGTGATTACAGTGGAGGATAGTGAAGTGATTCGGCGCATCCATGCACTTTGCGAGGAGCGGGGCTGGTCTGTCTACCGGCTGGCAAAGGAAACCGGGATCGCCTATTCGACCCTCTGCACGATGCTCAGGAAGACCTACGCCCCTTCCATCTATACCCTGAGCCGCATTTGCAGCGGATTCGGGATCACCCTCAGCCAGTTTTTCGGGTCCGAGCCGGTCGCCCTCCCCCTTTCCGAGGACCAAAGGGCCCTCCTGGCGCGCTGGGAGCGGCTCTCGCCGGAGGACCGCCGGACTTTGGAAAGATTCTGGGACTTCCTGCTCTCCTATCATACTTGACGCCTCCCCGGTCGGGGAGGTTTTTGACGCCCTCCCTTGGAATACATTATGGTCACTATATCGACTATTGTCAAGATAACGATTCCCCCCTATCATAATTTCATCATGACAGGAGGGACCGATATGATCGTCTACACGCCCTTTTGGGAAACGCTGAAAAACTCCCGGGAATCCACCTACACCCTTATCAAGCACTATCACATTTCCAGCTCCACCCTGGATAAGCTCCGCAAAAATAAGCCCATTACCACCACCACCCTCAACGACCTGTGCCGCGCCCTGGACTGCCCGGTCACCGCGATCCTCCAATACGTCCCCAGCGACTCGGACCAGACCCTCTGAAAACACCCCCTCCCCCGTCGGGGAGGTTTTTGATATCCTCATGAAAAAGCCGCCTCCCCGGGCCTGGGGAGGCGGCGCTTTCTTGTTTTTCGGGTCTAACGGGCCACGAAGCCCACCTTCTTGTACACCTTCCGCAGGGTCTTCTCCGCGATCCGGCCGGCCTTTTCCGCCCCGGCGCGGTAGACGCCCTCCAGGTACGCCTTGTCCTTCATCAGGCGGCCCGCCTCCTCCCGGATGGGGCGGAGGGTCTCGATCACCGCCTGGCCCACCTGGGTCTTGAAACTGCCGTAGCCCTGGCCGGCAAACTCCGCCTCGATCTGCTCATAGGTCTTGCCGGTGCAGGCGGAGTAAATGGTCATCAGGTTGGACACGCCGGGCTTGTTCTCCCGGTCAAAGCGGACGCTGGTCTCCGAGTCCGTCACCGCCCGCTTGAACAAGCGGGCAATGGTCTCCGGCGGGTCCATCAGCAGCACGGCGCCGCCGTTCTCCTCCTCGGACTTGGACATCTTGGAGGTGGGGTCCGCCAGACTCATGATCCGTGCCCCCACCTTGGGGATATAGGGCTCGGGGAGCTTGAACACGTCGCCGTAAATGCCGTTGAACCGGCGGGCGATGGTGTGGCACAGCTCCACGTGCTGCTTCTGATCCTCCCCCACAGGCACATAGTCCGGCTGGTAGAGCAGAATGTCCGCCGCCATGAGACAGGGATAGGTGAACAGGCCGCCGTTGATATTGTCCGCGTTTTTTGCGCTCTTGTCCTTGAACTGGGTCATCCGGCTCAGCTCGCCAAACATAGCGTAGCAGTTCAGGACCCAGCCCAGCTCCGCGTGCTGGTGGACGTGGCTCTGGACGAACAGGGTGTTCTTCTCCGGGTCCAGGCCGCAGGCGATATACTGGGCAAGCTGCTCCAGGGTCCTGCGGCGAAGGTCCACCGGATTCTGCCGGACCGTGATGGCGTGCAGGTCCGCCATGAAATAATAGCAGTCGTATTCCTCCGCCCGGGCCGCCCAGTTCTTGATGGCCCCCAAATAGCTCCCCAGGGTCAGGTCCCCGGAGGGCTTGATGCCGGAGAGCATCGTCTTTCTGGCTTCATCCATGGAAATCCCCTCTTTCCCTTTTTCTGTATTTTACCACAGCGGACCGAAAAACGCAACGAAGAAATTGACTTTCCCCGGAGAAAATGGTATCATATGGCAAACGGAAAAGGAAGGTATTGCTATGGAGACCCTTTCTCAGCTCTTATTTCCCCAGGTGACCATGACGCCGGAGGACCTGGAGGCAAAATATCCCCCCCGGAACCTGCCCGAGGGGGCGGTGGTGACCCGGATGGCCCCCTCCCCCACCGGCTTTGTCCACCTGGGCAACCTGGTCCAGGGCCTGACCGCCGAGCGGATGGCCCACCGCACCGGCGGCGTGCTGTTCCTCCGGGTGGAGGATACCGACGCCAAGCGGGAGGTCCCCGGGGCGGTGGAGGTCCTGATCGAAAGTCTGAAGCACTACGGCATCGCCTTCGACGAGGGCGCCGCCGTGAACGGGGACCGGGGAGATTACGGCCCCTACCGCCAGCGCCAGCGGGCGGAAATTTACCACGTCTATGCCAAGCTCCTGGTGGAAAAGGGCATGGCCTACCCCTGCTTCTGCACCGAGGAG
This sequence comes from uncultured Oscillospiraceae bacterium, assembly GCA_947625965.1. GTDB lineage: Bacteria > Bacillota > Clostridia > Oscillospirales > Oscillospiraceae > Faecousia. Next base: position 35,940 of record CANQQO010000001.1, on the reverse strand, counting down.
GAGCTGTCCGCCATGCGGGAGCGGCAGGAGGCCAACAAGGAGACCACCGGCTACTATGGGCACTACGCCCTTTGGCGGGACCGGCCCATGGAGGACGTGAAGGCCGCTCTCGCCGCCGGGAAGCCCTGGGTCCTGCGGTTCCGCAGCCCGGGCGACAGCAGCCGCCAGTTCAAATTCAACGATCTGGTGAAGGGGACCCTGACGGTGACGGAAAACGATGTGGACCACGTCCTTCTGAAGGCCGACGGCATCCCCACCTATCACTTTGCCCACGCGGTGGACGACCACCTGATGCGGACCACCCACGTGGTCCGGGGAGACGAGTGGCTGCCCAGCCTGCCCTTTCACATTCAACTGTTCCAGGCCCTGGGCTTCAAGCTGCCCAAATACGTCCACATCGGCCCGCTGATGAAGATGGACGGGGCCTCCAAGCGGAAGCTGTCCAAGCGGAAGGACCCGGAGCTGGCCCTGACCTACTACCAGGCGGAGGGCTTCCCGGTGGAGGCGGTGTATGAATACATCATGACCCTCCTAAACTCCAACTACGAGGACTGGCGGCGGGCCAACCCTGTTGCCGACGCGGCAGACTTCCCCTTCAGCGCGAAAAAGCTGAATCCCGCCGGGAATCTGTTCGACTACGCCAAGCTCACCGACGTGTCGAAAAATGAGATCGCCAAGATGCCCGCTCAGAAGGTCTGCGCGCTGCTGACCCAGTGGGCACAGCAGTATGACCCGGCGTTTGGGGCCAAGCTGGCCGCCGACCCCGCCTATGTCGAGGCCATTTTCGCCATCGGCCGGGGCGGAAAAAAGCCCCGGAAGGACCTAGCCACCTGGAAGGACGCCAAGGAATACATGGGCTTTTTCTACGACGAATACCTGGCGGCCCCGGAATTTGACCCCAAATTCCCCAGGGAGACGGTGGCAAAGGTGCTGGCCCGGTACTTGGAGACCGGCGACCCGGCGGACGACGCCGCAGCCTGGTTTGACAGAATCAAGGCCATCACGGAGGAGATCGGCTTCACCACGGATATGCGGGCCTACAAGGCCGATCCCGAGGCGTTCCCCGGCACCGTGGCGGATGTGTCGGGCTTCCTGCGGGTGGCCATCACCGGGAAGACCAATTCCCCGGATCTTTACACGGTGATCCGCGTCCTGGGCTGGGACCGGGCCAACGGCCGGGTCCGGGCGGCCCTGGAACGGCTGAAATAAAATCTGTGGGCGCTGCTTTCAGCGCCCACAAGGTTCTTTCCACAGTTTTTCCGCCAGAAGAAGGTCCGTCAGCTCCTCCGGCGTGTCCGCAATGGCCGCCGCGCCGGCCGCCTCCATGGCGCCGACTTCCCCATAGCCCCAGGAGGCGCCCACCGTTGGAATGCCGTGGGCCGCCGCGCCCAGAACGTCGAAAGCGGTGTCCCCCACCATCACGGTCTTCGACGCCGGGATCTGGGAGAGCAGATAGGCAATGACCCGGTCCTTTGCGTCCCGGCTGCCGTCGGGGGTGCCGCCGCAGATGCGGTCAAAATACTTGGAAAGGCCGAAATGGGTCAGAATTTCTATGGACAGCGCCTCCGGCTTGGAGGTGGCCACATAGAGGGTCCGTCCCGCGTCCTTCAACCGCCGCAGGGCGGCCTCGATGCCGGGATAGGGGAAATTTTCAAATTTTCCCACGGTGTTGTACCGGCTCCGATAGACCGCGATGGCCTCCTCCATCCGCTCCGCCGGGACGCCGAAGCGGAGAAAGGTATCCCGCAGTGGCGGGCCCACAAAGACCCGCATGGCCTCCCGGTCCGGTACCGGCAGGGAAAAATGCCGCAGCGTCAGCTCGGCGCAGTTGAGGATCCCCTCCCCGGAATCGGTGAGGGTCCCGTCCAGATCGAAAAATACCGCCCGTTCCATTTGAAAACGCCCCCTTTTCTGGGGGGATTATAGCACATGGGCTCGGGATTTGTCAAATCCCGGAGAAAGGAGGGGAAACATGAAGGACATTCCGCTGTTTACCACCGAAAACGGCGCCGCAAACCTGATCCTGGGCTCCGTCCCGGGGTTTGGGACCGCCTATGTCCGGGTCCTCTCGGCCCGGGACGGGAAAGCGCTGGCCGCCGAGTGCGCCCAGTTTTGCCGCGCCGCCGGGGCGGAGGCGGTGTACGCCACAGGGTGCCCCGAGCTGGCGGCCTGGCCGGTGTCCACGGAGATCTGGCGGATGGTGGCCCTCAAGGACGCCCTGCCCCCCACCGGGGCGGAGCTGGTCCCTGTAGAGGCGGAGACGCTGCCCGAGTGGGTGGCACTCTACAACCGGAAGTTCCGCGCCGTCCCCAACGCCGTGTGGCTGAGTCACGCCCTGGGGCAGGCCATTCTGAAAGCCGGGGAGGCGTACTTCGTCCGGCGGGAGGGGCGGACCGTGGGGATCGCAAAGGGCGCGGAAAACGAGATCCACGCCGTCGCCGCCCTGGCCCCCGGCGGGGGGCGAGAGGCCGTTTTGGCCCTGGCGGCGGCGCTGGAAGGGCCGGAGATCACCCTGGACGCGGCCTCCGCCAACGAAAAGGCCCTGGCTCTCTATGCCCGGCTGGGGTTCCGGAAGCGGGAGGTCCTATCCCGGTGGTACAAAATCGGGGAAATGTAAAGGAAAAACACTTGACAAACCCGTCCCAATGCCGTATAATACCAACTATCAAGGAATTGCCTTGACAGGAGGCCGCCATGGAAGCTGTGGAAATGACATTGCTGTTTGATTACTACGGCGATCTGCTCACGGAAAAGCAGCGGCGGTGCATCGATATGCGCTACAACCAGGACCTTTCCCTGGGGGAGATGGCCCAGGAGCTCCAGGTCAGCCGCCAGGGAGTCCATGATATTTTGGCCCGGGCGGAGGCCCAACTGAGGGATTGGGAGGAAACCGCCGGCTGTCTCCGTCGGGACCGGGCCTGCCGCCAGGCGGCCAGGACCATCCATGAGGCGGCGGAGGGACTTTTGAAAATGGAGGACCAGGAGGTCCGGGCCCTTGCCGGGACCATTCTGTCCGCCGTCGGAACGCTTGAGGAGTAAGCCATGGCATTTGAAGGACTCACCGAAAAAATATCCGCCGCCTTTCAAAAGCTCCGGGGCAAGGGCCGGCTAAAAGAGGCCGACGTGAAGGAGGCCATGCGGGAGATCCGTATGGCCCTGCTGGAGGCCGACGTGAGCTACAAGGTGGTCAAGGACTTTACCAAGGCCGCAACGGAGCGCTGCATCGGCGCGGACGTTCTGGAATCCCTGACCCCCGCCCAGATGATCGTGAAGATCGTGAACGAGGAGCTGACCAAGCTCATGGGCAGCGAGGCCAGGCACATCACCATGAACCCCAACGGGCCCACAGTGGTCATGCTGGTGGGCCTCCAGGGCGCGGGCAAGACCACGAACGGCTCCAAGCTGGCCGGGCTCATGAAGCGCCAGGGCCGGAATCCCCTTCTGGTGGCCTGCGACATCTACCGCCCCGCCGCCATCACCCAGCTCAAGGTCTGCGGGGAGAAGCTGGGCATCCCGGTCTTTGAGATGGGCCAGGAAGACCCCGTCGCCATCGCCAAGGAGGCGGTGCGCTACGCCCGCCAGCGGGGTCACGACATGGTGTTTTTGGACACCGCCGGCCGGCTCCACATCGACGAGACGCTGATGGAGGAGCTGAAAAACATCAAATCCGCCGTGAAGCCCGACGAGATCATGCTGGTGGTGGACGCCATGACCGGCCAGGACGCGGTGAACGCCGCCCAGAGCTTCAACGAATGGCTGGACATCGACTCCGTGATGCTGACCAAACTGGACGGCGACGCCAGAGGCGGCGCGGCCCTGTCGGTCCGGGCCGTCACCGGAAAACCCATCAAGTTTGCCGGCACCGGCGAAAAGCTGGAGGACATCGAGGTCTTCCACCCCGACCGGATGGCCTCCCGCATCCTGGGCATGGGGGACGTGCTGACCCTCATTGAGAAGGCCGAGCGGGCCTACGACGCCAAAAAGGCCGCCGAAATGGAGGAAAAGCTGAAATCCAACCGCTTTACCCTCCAGGATTTCTACGACCAGCTCGTCCAGCTCAAGGGCATGGGCTCCATGCAGGACATACTGGCCCAGATCCCCGGCGGCGCGAGCCTGAAAAACGTGCAGCTCGACGAGAAGGCCATGGCCCACACCGAGGCCATCATCCTCTCCATGACCCCCCGGGAGCGGGAAAATCCCAACATCATCGGCGCCAGCCGGAAGAAGCGGATCGCCGCCGGCGCGGGGCTCCGGGTGGAGGATGTAAACCGGCTGCTCAGATCCTTTGAGCAGATGCGGACCCTGATCCGCCAGTTCTCCGGCCCGGGGGCCGGAAAGAAGCGGAAGCGTATGCGGGGCTTTGGCGGATTCCCCGGAGGCTTCGGATTTTAATCGGTTCGCTGAAAGCAAATTGCTTTGCGATATAGAGATTTACGATGGAGGTGAATACACTCATGGTCAAGATCCGGCTCAGAAGAATGGGCGCCAAGAAGACGCCTTACTACCGCATCGTGGTCGCGGATTCCCGCTCTCCCCGGGATGGCCGCTGCATCGAGGAGATCGGCACCTACAACCCCCTCGCCGACCCGGCCGCCATTACCGTGGACGCCGAGAAGGCCCAGTCCTGGATCAAGAACGGCGCGCAGCCCACGGACACCGTCCGGGGTCTGTTGAAAAAGGCCGGCGTGCTGTAAGGAACCCAAAGGAGAATCGGAATGAAAGAACTCTTGCTGTACTTGGCAAAGAATTTGGTGGATGATCCAGAGGCAGTCACCGTGACCGAATCCAAGGACGCCGGAGAGACGGTTTTGGAGCTTCGGGTGGCTCCCGGAGACATGGGCAAGGTCATCGGCCGTCAGGGCCGCATTGCCCGTGAGATCCGCACCATTGTCAAGACCGTCGCCCAGCGCACCGGGGAAAAGGTCACGGTAGAGATCATGGATTGACGGATTATGCGTGACGCCGGGCGCGTCACGCATTTCTCTTTTGGAGGAGCGGACATGAAAGTGGATTTTTTGCAGGCGGGGCAGATCGTCTCCGTCCACGGCATCCGTGGGGAGGTCAAGGTCCTTCCCTGGGCCGACGGGCCGGAGTTTCTCACGGCCTTTTCCCGGGTGCGGATAGACGGGACGGAATACGCCGTGGAAAAGTGCCGGGTCCAGAAGACCTGCGACCTTCTCAAGCTCCGGGGCGTGGACACGGTGGAGGCCGCCCAGGCCCTCCGGGGGAAGACCGTGGAGGTCTACCGGGCCGACGCGGCTCCGGAAGCTCTGTTCGTTTCGGAGCTGGAGGGGATGGAGGTCTACGCCCAGGGGGAAAAGCTCGGCGTCCTGGAGGAGGTGCTGGACTACCCTGGCAACAAGGTCTACGCCGTCCGGGGGGAAAAGCGCTACCTCATCCCGGCGGTGAGGGAATTTATCCTTCGGACCGACGTGGAGGCCAACCGGATGGAGGTCCGGCTCATCGAAGGGATGGAAGACGATGCGGATTGATATTTTAACGCTTTTCCCCGACTCGGTGGCCGACGTGCTGGCGGACAGCATCCTGGGCCGGGCCCAGGACCGGGGCATTCTCCGCATCGAGGCCTGGCAGATCCGGGACTACACCGCCAGCCGTCAGATGCAGGTGGACGACTACCCCTACGGCGGCGGCCGGGGCGCCATTTTGCAGGCGGACCCTCTGTACCGCTGCTGGGAGGCGGTCTGCGACGAGGCCGGGGCCCCGGTCCACACGGTGTTCCTCTCCCCCTGCGGTCGCACTTTCACCCAGGCCGACGCCATCCGTCTGAGCAAACTGGACGATCTGGTCCTGGTCTGCGGCCACTACGAGGGCGTGGACCAACGCTTCATCGACGAGTGCGTGGACGAGGAAATCTCCCTGGGGGACTTTGTCCTCACCGGCGGGGAGATCGCCGCCATGGCGGTGGCCGACGCGGTGTGCCGCATGGTGCCCGGGGTCCTGTCGGACCCGGAGTGCTTCCAGGAGGAGAGCCACTATGCCGGGCTGCTGGAATATCCCCAGTACACCCGCCCGGCGGTCTGGCACGGCCGGGCGGTCCCCCCGATCCTGCTCTCCGGGGACCACGCCAGGGTGGCCCGCTGGCGGCGGAAGCAGTCTCTCCGCCGGACCCGGGCAAGGCGGCCCGATATGTACGAAAAATTGGATCTCAGCGGCAAGGAAGACAAAAAGCTGCTGCGGGAAATGGAGGAGGAAGATGGAACACCTGGAAACTCTGAAGCAATGGATCGCGGAGAGTAAGAAGATCGTCTTTTTCGGCGGCGCGGGGGTCAGCACCGAGTCCGGCATCCCGGATTTCCGGAGCGTGGACGGGCTGTACCATCAGAAATTCGAGTATCCCCCGGAGACCATCATCAGTCACAGCTTTTTCCAGCGGAACCCGGAGTATTTCTACCGCTTCTACCGGGAAAAGATGCTGCCCCTTGGCTTCTCCCCCAACGTGACCCACCGCAAGCTGGCCCAGTGGGAGAAGGAAGGCAAGCTCCTGGCGGTGGTGACGCAGAACATCGACGGCCTGCACCAAAAGGCCGGCTCCAAGAACGTCTACGAGCTTCACGGTAGCGTGCTTCGCAACTACTGCGTCAAATGCGGGAAGTCCTACCCCGCCGAGTTCATCCGGGACAGCAAGGGCGTCCCCAGATGCGACTGCGGCGGCATCGTCAAGCCCGACGTGGTCCTCTACGAGGAGCAGTTGGACTATAGCACCCTGGAAAAAAGCATCTCCGCCATTCGCAAGGCGGATATGCTGATCGTAGCGGGCACCAGCCTGACGGTGTACCCCGCCGCCGGGCTTCTGCAATACTACCGTGGCCGCCGTCTGGTCCTCATCAACCGGGACGCCACCCCCTACGACAGTCAGGCGGACCTGGTGCTCCATGAAAGTCTGGGAGACGTCTTCGGTCAATTATAAGTATAAGGGAATGGACCTGCCTGGCGGTAGGTCCATTTCATGTATCGCCGCACAAGATGGGTCGCCGCATCATAGGAACCGTCCGTAAAGAGAAATCCCTCCGCGTACTCGATCCCGCCCGGGGACGTGTAGCAGCAGTCTGTTTCCGGGAAATAGCGCTCCTCCTCCCTTCTAAGCCTTCGGCCAGCCGGTGACGAGAATATAGGGATTTTCCGCTGGGTCCAGCCAGAGCAATGTGGTGAGCAGGTCCTCCCGGGGCAGGCCCACGCAGCCGGCGGTATAGTCCGAGGCACAGTGGAAAAAGATGGCGCTCCCCCGCTCCGGGACGGTGTAGGGCGGCGTGTTGAACTCGATGACACAGGCATAGGCGTAGCTCACGGGGTAGTCCTCCAAATGCTCCACCTCGTCCTGGTCCCAGGGCTCCACGTTGGGGTCCCCCCGCTCCTGCCAGGTGTTGTAATAGGGGGAGGCAAAGTCACAGACCCAGTCGGAGTTTTCCGTCACGTCCCGCCAGGGCAGCTTCAGCCCCTCGGGCCGGGCCTCGTTGCCGAAGGCCATGCCCAGGGCCCAGAGGCCCGCCGGGGAGGTGTAGGACCCCACCACCCGGTCGTGGAGGACCCCCTCCCGGCCCACAAATCCGGCCATCCGGGTCAAGCCCTCCACGGCGGCCCAGCCCTCCGGCCCCTTTTCATAGCAGGTGGTCCGGGTGCGGATGGGATCGTCGGAACGGGCCACGCACAGCACCAATTGGTGGCAGTCCCGCTCCTCCAAATCGGCCCAGGTAAGGCCCTCCACCGCCATCCATTTTTCCAGCAGCTCCAGCTCCCCGCAGTCCGCGTCGGCGGGATACGCCTCCGCCCGGGACAGGTCGAAGGTGTCCGTGGTATCCCCCGGCTGGCGGGAGACCGGCGGCTCCGTGGTGGACTCCGTAGATTCCGCCGTCGGCTCGGTCGTAGGCTCCGCCGTCTCCTGAGTATGCGGCGGCGGGGAGGGTTCGGCAGGAGCCCCTGGGGCGTCCGTGGGGCCGGCAGGGGGCCCATCCAGATCCAGATGGGGCGGCAGGGACGACTGGGGGGAAGCCCCGTCGCAGCCCCACAAGAATCCACAGCTCAGGATCGCGAGCAAGACCACGCAAAAGCGTCGGAACGTTCGGTCCATTGGAAAGCATCCTTTCTTGCGGCGGGATATTCTCTGGCCGGATGAATCATCCCACAAAATCGTACCCATCCATCAAACAGCCAGCGCGCCGGTCAGGACGCGGCGGGCGTGGCCGGATCGTCGATCCGCTTGGCTACGACCACCAGGCGGCCGTTGTCCAGGGAGTATTCGCAGGTGGACATGGTGATGAGCTTATCCCCGTACTCGGCGGAGATGCCCGTGTCGTAGAGGGCCAGGTCCTTCACATCCGCCACGAACTGGTTGAAATCTTCGGCGCTCTCAGCGGTTACGAACATATGGAAGGGATATCCGATGCCGTAGTATCCCGAGGTGATGAACACGGCGAAGATTTGATAGGTGTGCTTCTCCGTCAGGGTCTGGAAGACGAAGGTCTGGTTGTCCTCCCAGAAGTCCTTGCTCTGGTATTGGAGGAGGCCGGCGAACATGGAGCCGTCCTTCATGTTGTGGCCGTAGATGACCACGTTGTCCGTGGGGAGGAAGACGTCGCAGTCCTCCTTGATGTAGAGGGTGCCGTGGTTGCTGTACTCCTCCTGGAAATTGGCGTGGAGGTAGTAGTCCTTCTCCTCCGGGTGGTGCATCACGGGGTAGTCGATGATGATGTCCTCGCTGTCCGGGAAGCTGAGCCAGCCCACCATGTCCTCATTCTGGCGGTACATCTCCTGAAGCTCCGGAGCCACCACGTCGGTGAGGTGCTGGAAGGTGATATTTCCCGCGCTGTCCCGGACGTAGGCCAGATACTCCCCCTTGCCCAGGTCGTAGGAGGCCAGGATCTGGCCCTCCACGGGCAGGTCCGTCACGTTCCGCAGCCGGGCGGGATACTGAGAATCCGAAGCTCCGAAGCCGCCCACCTGCCAGGGCTGGTCCTTGTCGGGCCGGTAGAGGTGGACGATCCGGGGCTCCCACTCGACGTCGGGCAGACTGGTGACATCGTGGTCATAGGACGCGGTGTAGAGCAGGGTGAAGATACAGTGGCGGCTGTAGAAATCCTCCTCGGTCCACTCGGGATACCAGCCGGAGGCTATCTGCTGCCGGACCGCCACATCCGTTGCGATGGGATCGAAGGCCAGCAGGTCCAGCCGGAAGCTCAGGAGCCCCGGCTCCGCCTGGAGCGCCCCCACCTCCGCCATGGCCGCCTGCCGGGCGGCGGCAAGCTCCTCGTCGGTGAAGGGGTAGATGGAAACCGCCTCCGGCTCCCGCACGACCTGGAAGTCGGGTCCCACGGTCATGCCGGTGGGCTTGGTCTCGGGGGCCGTCGTCTCGGTGGGCGCGACGGTGGTGGGGGCCTCCGTCTCGGTGGGCGCTGGCTCCTGGTGGCAGCCGCACAGCAGCAGCGCCGCCAGAGCCAGGGCCAGGAAGCGAAGGAAATGGGTCGTTTTGGAATGTTTCATCGTCATCAATCCTCTTTCATGCAACAGTGAATTGTGTAAAGGCGCCCAGCGAGAGCGGAAAACCACCGTCTCCGTCCCGCCGGACCCCCAGCGGAAGACCATTTGTTCCGCGTTTCCCACGCCCCCGCCGCACCGGCGGCAGAAGCGGGATCACCGGGCCGGCGGTGGGCTCACGCGGAGAACTTTCAAAAAACATCGTTCATTCCCGGCACCCCCGCATCTTTTCCACGAGGGTCTCCAGAGCGGCGATCTCCTCGGCGGAGAGCCGCTTTCGGTAGCCGAAGGCCGTCAGAAAGGCGGGCAGGGAGCCCTGGAAAGTCTCCTCCACGAATTTTTCGCTCTGCCTGGCGTAGAACTCCTCCCGGGAGACCAGACTGGTCACGGTGCCGCCCTGGTTCTGGAACATCCCCCGCTGGCAAAGCCGCTTGAGAATGGTGTAGGTGGTGGTCCGCTTCCAGGACAGGGCCTCCTCCGCCTCGGCCACCAGGGCCGACGTGGTCACGGGCTCGCTGCGCCAGATCATGTCCGCGAACCGGGACTCCACCGGACCCAATCGCATCTGTTCCATGCTGTTCCCTCCTCCCGTCTACTGGCAGTAGACTCTGGGTATAGTCTACTACCAGTAGACGGATTTGTCAAGCGGTTTTTTCCGGGTTTACAATTTATTTACAGTTGATTTCGATCCGCTATTGACAAAGGCAGTTACAAAGTGTTACAATTGTAGCGATCCTATCTAAAGGAGGCAGCATATATGCAGCGTCATCACCGCGAATTTCTGGCGCTGATCCTGTCCGCCGCCCTTCTGCTGGGGCTCTGCCCCACCGCGCCCGCCGCCCAGGCCGCCACTTCCAGCGAGATCCGGGAGCAGATCGACGCTCTTGAGGAGGAGCAGGCGTCCCTTGGGCAGGAAATGGCCGATCTGGAGTCCCAGATGGCGGAGAATTTGACCAATATGCAGCAGATCGTGGACCAGAAAAGCCGCCTGGACCAACAGGTCTTTCTGCTGAACCGCCAAATCGACAATATCAACGAACAGCTCTCCGCCTACGCGGTCCTCATCGCGGACAAGCAGGACGAGCTCACCGCCGCCCAGGACCGGCTGGCGGAACTGAATGAAAAGAACCGGGAGCGGATCCGGGCCATGGAGGAAAACGGAAAGCTGTCCTATTGGTCCGTTCTGTTCAAGGCCAACAGCTTTGCCGACTTCCTGGACCGTCTGAACATGATCGAGGAGATCGCCGCGGCGGACCAGCGGCGTCTGGACGCCCTCCGGGAGGCCGCCCGGCAGGTGGATGCCGCCCGCCAAGACCTGGAGACCGAGCGGGACAATCTGCAAAACGCCCGGATCCAGCTCACCGCCACCCAGACCACCCTGGCGGACAAGCGCACGCAGTCCGACGCGCTGCTCCTACAGTTGCAGTCCCGTCAGGTGGAATACCAGCAATATCTGAACGAGAGCCATGCCAAGGAAAACGAGCTCCATGAACGGCTGGCCCAGATGGAGGCGGACTATGACCGGGCCGCCTTCCTGGAATGGCTGGCCACCTCCGAGCCCCCCACAACGCAGCCCACCACCGCTCCCACCTCCGGCGTGGGCGACTCCGGCGCCAACACCGGCGACGGCGAGGGGAGCGGCGGGTCCTCCTCCGGCGGCGACACCGAGCCCAGCTCCGGTGGCGGCTCCAATACCGGCTCCGGCTCCGCCGGGTACGGCAGCAGCGGAGAGTGGCTCTATCCCCTACCCTTTATCGCGGCGGTCAACGACGTCTTCGGCTGGCGGGACGAGCACCCGGTCTACGGCGGCGGGCGGATGCACTACGGCGTGGATCTGGACGCGGACATCGGCACCCCGGTGTACGCGACCCGCAGCGGCGTGGTCTGGCTCACCGACACCGAGGACGGCGGCGCGGGCATCTACGTCATGCTGGACCACGGGGACGGATACGTTTCGGCGTATATGCACCTGTCCTACTACGTGGTCTCCGAGGGCGAGTATGTCTCCGCAGGGCAGCTCATCGCCTACTCCGGCGCCACCGGCGGCGTCACCGGGCCCCATCTGCACTTCGCGATCATGTATAATGGGGAGTACATCAATCCCATGCCCTTCATCACATAGCTTTTTGGGGCCGGTCCGAAAGGGACCGGCCCTGGTTTTCGGAGGCGGAAAATGGTAACATATTCGGAATATCGGAAGGCGGGGCTTTCCCTTGACTGCCTGGGCTTTTCGGCCGGGCCCGAGACGGGCGGGTATTTCTGCACGCCCCTTGGCGCCCGTGTCGTCGGCTGGACTGGGGTGGACGGGGGCCACTTCTGTCTGGTCCCCGACTTTGGAGAGCAGGTCTTCGCAGTTGGGCCGATGAATGGAACAGGAAATTATGTAAACTTAATCGCCCGTTCCTTTGAAGATTTTCTCCGCCTGCTCCTCGCCTGCGGCCACACCGCCGCCCTGGAGCAGGCATGGTTTCTGGATGAGGCCCAGTTCCGGCAGTTTTTGGCAGACGATCCGCCCACGGCGGAACAGGCGGAGACGCTGGGCCGGCTTCGGGGAACCTTCGGCTTGACGCCCATGCCGGAGCCCTACGCCTATCTGAAGGAAGTCGGGGCGGAGCTGGACCTGAAGCGGCTCCGTTTTCCGCCGGAGTATTACGACTCCCTCCCCTCCCCGCCTCAAAAGCCCGCGTGGAAGGTCCGCTATGACGGCGGCTTCTTCGGCGGAACGGGCCGGGCTGGCAAGGAGGTGCCTGTAAACGTCGCCTTCCCCTGGGGCCGGGAGATCTGGCACGTTCCGGCGGTCTACCTCTGCGCTAAGGGGCTGGTGGCGGACCTCTGCGTCCAAATCGCGCCGGAGCGGTACCGGGCCTTCTGGGAAAAATGGGGGGATCGGGATCTGACGCCGGAGGAACAGCGCCTGGCGGAGGCGGAAGATCCCCTTGACCTGGAATTTTGCTGTGAAGCCGCCCTGGGCACGGAGGTCCTCCCCTCGGCAGGCAGCTATGGCGCCGCCTCTGTCCCCGGGCGGGAGGAGGGCGACGCCAAGTGGGTCCTGGAGCACTACGGCCTGGATCCCAGCCAGGTCTGGGTCCTCTACCGGGTCCGCTTCCCCTGGGAGGCGCGGCCGAAAAAGCTCTCCGCCCTCTCCCTTACCCTCCGGCCCCGGCCCATCTGGCTGCCCGGGGACCGGTTCCTCACCCCGGAAGCGGGAGGTTCCCTATCTCTGCGCCACCCCCTCACCGGGGCGGAGACGGTGCTGACCGTGGAAGAAGCGGAACAGCAGTCCATTTCCCGGCAGGACCTTGGGACCCTGTCCTTCACCCAAATGGCCTACCGCCTAGACCCGGAGACCCGGGGCCTCCGGCTCCGGGACGTCTCCCCCGACGATCCCCCCAGGCCGGGGGCCGATGGGCCCGTGGCTCTCATCCTGTCCGCCCCCCACTCTCCGGGCCATTGGATCTGCTCCAAGCCCCGGCGTTTCCCGCCGGAGCGGGTGGAATGGCTGGCGGAGTGGTCTACGCTGGATCGGGAGGTCCGAAACGTAACGCTGATCTGAGCCTTGCCCCCGGACGGATGCCGTCCGGGGGCTCTTTTTTGCCGAAATTCCCGATTTTTGCTACAATGGCCGTGGTGGCAAAAATCGGACGATTCCCAAATTGACGAAACGCAAACAAAATACCCTGTTTCAGTTTATTGTCGATACTACCTTATGCGCCGCTGCCGTCGGGGACATTTTTCCCTTTCAGGGCCGCCATTGCCTTTTCCAGGAAGACAGGATCGGAGGTGAAAAACAGGAATCTTCCCCTCCCCTCGTCATCTGAATAGTCGTACTTGAAGGTCATGTACCCTTTGCACTGTTCCGCGATGCCGCAGACGGCGTTCATCTTGTCCTCCACCTCCGGCCGGGGAAGGTAGAGGTCCACGATGGTACAGATCTGAGTGGGGCCGGGAACATCGGAGTTTAGGCCGTCCATAAAGTCCAGGACCTGCTGGCGCTGCTCCGAAGCCATGTCGGACCGGACCTTCCCCTGCGTCAGGAATTTTTCGATGTCCTCCTCGGCAAAGCGCCATTGACCCCCGATTTTTCGGCCGGTCAGCAAGCCGTCCCGCAGATAGTTGCGGATGGTGCGGGTGGAGAGATAGGTGATTTTTGCCAGATCCTCCACGGAATACAGTTTTTCGGGAATGCTCATTGCGATTCCTCCTTTCGAAAGTTCCGCCGGGGCGCGCTTCCCGGAGGATGGCTTCAGTATAACACGCAAGTTTTCCTTTGTCAACCTATGTTTTCATTTATTTTCATATATTTTCCTATTTCAATATGGCATACCGATCGTCGGGGATGCCGTACTTCCCTGCGATCCCTTGGCCTTTTCTCAGAAAAGCGCAAGGCGGCGCCCGCGTGAAGCGAAGTCCGCTCCCAACGCCCACGCCGGAACGCACCCATCCTTTCCGTCAAAAAAAGCAGCCCCCACATGGGGCTGCTTTTTTCGGGTTCCTCACAAATGACAGTCTATTTTCGGCCATTCCATGGATCGCGTCGGCAAAGCGCCTCCCGCGATGCGAAAGGGACCGCCAAATGCTCACTTACATTGCCGGACCTGTGGTGGACGGGGCATACACTCTTGCCGCCAGCTCCTGATTTAAGGCGTAAAGTCCCTTGGCGTCCTTTCCAAAGAGCTTCATTTTCTTGACCATATCGTCGGCGGTGGTCTCCTCCTCACCCTGCTCCTTGATGAACCAATCCAGGAATTGCATGGTCCTGTAATCTTTCCGCTCAAAGGCCGCGTGATAGATCTCCGTAATGAGCGAGGTCACATACTGCTCATGGGCGTATCCCGCCTCCAGGGGCGCGAGATGATCGGCAAACACTTTATCGGGCTTATCGACCGCTTGAAATACCACCTTCACGCCATTGTTGATCAGGTATCTGCGGATCATAAAAGCGTGATCCCGCTCCTCCTGGGCCTGGACCTCATACCAGTGAGCGAATCCGTCCAATCCCTCGTCCGCGTAGTAATTTGCGAAATCCAAATAGAGATAGGCCGAATAAAGCTCCTTGTTGACCTGGTCGTTTAACAGCTCTGCGATTTTCTGATCTAACATGAAAAAACACCCCTTTCTGTTGAAACATTATACTACCAAAGGCAGCGGAAATCAAGAGGCTTTGTGGGAAGACGTTTCTTTTCTTTTCCAAATCAGGGAAATTGCCTTTCCACGCTCTCGCGGCGCATATCCTGCTTTTTTACCCGTCAGAAATCCCAAAAAAGGCGATACCATCGGCTTTTTGCGGTGAGGAGGAGCGACGGCGTGCGTGAGAGATGACTTTTCAAAGAAAAGTCGTCGCGAACGATACAAAGTCCGCGACGACGATGGCGGAGAGAGTGGGATTCGAACCCACGGCGCGTTGCCGCGTCACCAGTTTTCAAGACTGGCTCCTTAAACCACTCGGACATCTCTCCCTGTGACTGAAAATATACCACGTTCCGGCCCAATTGTCAAGACGCGCTTGGTTGCACGAATGGAGGCAACTTTTGTCGGTCCGGCGCATAGGGATGAAGGGGGATCCCCCCAAATCTATCGGAAAGGAGTTTCGTATGGCAAATCTTTGGTATCTGAGCCCCTCGGATCAGGATGGAAACATCGGCATCAACGGCTATGGCACGGAGATGGAGCAGATGAACCTGCTGCTCGACGCCATTACGCCCCACCTGGACCGGTGTGGCGTAACGTACTTCCGGGCGGCAAAGTCCACCCCCATCGACGACCGGCCTGCCGAGGCCAACAAGATGATGGCGGACTACTATCTGGCCCTCCACTCCAACGCCGGGGGCAACGGAGGCGCTTGGGGGCCCATCGCTTTCTACCACACCGGCGGGAAAGCGCTGGCGGAACGGCTCATCCAGGAGCTGGCCGCCACGGGGCAGAAAACCAACCGGGCCAGCAGCGTACAGTCCCGGCCCGGGCTCTTCGAACTGCGGGCGCCGGAAGCCACCGCCTGTCTGCTGGAGGTGGACTTCCACGACTCGGCGGTGGGCGTGGAATTTCTCACCACGCGCCGGGCCGACGCGGCGGAGGCCATCGCCAAGGCCGTCGTGGCCATCGACGGCCGGAGCTGGGTCCCGGAGGTCCCGGTGGACCCCAGGGACCAGGCCGTGACCTGGGGCCTGTTCCCCAAGGAGACGAATTGGAACGGCGCTCTGACCCGCCAGGAGGCCGCCGAGGTCCTTGTAGCATTCAAGGCCCTCCTGGGACGGGGGTGAGATACGTGCGGCAAACGCTCTGCACTTTTCTCGGCGTTCTGGGCGGCGCGGCGGCCTGGGCCTTTGGCGGATGGGACGCGGCGCTGGCGGCCCTGCTGGTGTGCATGGGTGTGGACTATTTGTCCGGCAGCATCGTGGCTTTGGTATTCCACAAAAGCCAGAAAACCCCCTCCGGAGCCTACGACTCCGGTTACGGCCTGAAGGGGCTGTGCAAAAAGGGGCTGATGCTCCTGTTCGTCCTGGTGGCGGTCCAGATTGACCGGCTTCTGGGGATCAGCTACGCCCGGGACGCGGTCTGCATCGGCTTCTGCGCCAATGAGATCATTTCCATTGTGGAAAATCTGGGGCTGGTGGGCATTCCCATGCCGAAGGCGATCACGGAGGCGCTGGAACAGCTCCAGAAGGAGCGAAAATAATTTTTTTGGCGGCGGCTGTTTCAGCCGCCGTTTTTTTGCGCTTTGGGAGGAAAAATGGAAATAACCCAGGCAATATTCGCCTGTCCTGCGTAGATCAAAAGGAAGCCCGTCAACGCAGGGCGCCGGCGGCGTGTGGCCTCCCGGAGGGAGATCTGTTCCTGGACAAGCAGTCCGGACAGGATCCGCCAGACAGAGTGGAAACGCTCAGGATGGCCTGGATAGCCGCTTTTCCCGCTTGACGGCCGGGGCCGTTGGGGGTATAATGTGAGCATCTACTTTTTGAGGATGAGGAATATGAAGCTGTCTTTGATCGTGCCGTGCTACAACGAGGCGGAAAACGTAGCGGCCTTCCAGGAGGCGGTCATCGGCGCCTTTGACGGGTGCGGGTATGACTATGAGATCGTCTTTGTGGACGACGGGAGCCGGGACGCCACCCTGCACAATCTGAAAAAGCTCCACGCCGCCCAGGCGTGCCCGGTGAAGGTGATCAGCTTTTCCCGGAACTTCGGCAAGGAGGCCGCCCTCTACGCGGGCCTCCAGCACGCCTCCGGGGAGTATCTGTCCCTGATCGACGCGGATCTGCAACAGCGGCCGGAGATCGTCCGGGATATGGTGGAGATCCTGGACCAACAGCCCGAATACGACGTGGTCGCCGCCTACCAGGACCGGCGGGGGGAGGGAAAGATCCTTTCCGCTTTCAAAAAGTGCTTTTACAGCCTCATCAACTGCCTGTCCAAGGTCAAGCTCCACCCCGACGCCAGCGATTTCCGCACCTTCCGGCGGAGCGTGGCGGAGAGCATTTTGTCCCTGGGGGAATACCACCGGTTTTCCAAGGGCATCTTCGCCTGGGTGGGGTACAGCACCTCCTTCCTCCCCTACACCGCCCAGGCCCGGGCCGCCGGGACCTCCAAGTGGAATTTCCGAAAGCTGGCCAACTACGCCATCGAGGGCATCATTGGCTTCTCCACCGCCCCGCTGCGGCTGGCGACCTACCTGGGCTGCGCCACGGCCCTGGCCGCCATGGTCTATCTGGTGGTGGTCGTGCTGCAAAAGCTCATCGCCGGCATCGATATCCCGGGGTACGCCACCATCATCGTGCTGATCCTGCTGCTGGGCGGGATGCAGCTCTTCTGCATCGGCATCATCGGCGAATATGTGGGGAAGATCTTCGAGCAGAGCAAGGACCGACCCATTTATATCGCCAAGGAAGTTTTGGATTACGAGGAAAAATAAATGTTTCCCCCGCCAAAAGGCGGGGGAATGTTATACTTTCGCGTTGACCTTCCGGATCCGTTCCCGGAGGGAGAGCAGGTCCTCGAAGGTCTCGGGCCGCTTGGACGGGTCCCGGAGGAGAGCCGAGGGGTGGTAGATGGCCGTGAGGCTGACGCCGTTCCTCTCCGTCCAGGTCCCATGGTCCCGGGTGATGCGGTAGTCCGGCTGGATCAGCTTCATGGCGGCGATCCGGCCAAGGCAGACGATGATTTTGGGCTTCACCAGAGCCACCTGGTTCCGCAGATAGCCGATGCACGCCTCCTGCTCGGGCTCCTGGGGGTCCCGGTTCCGGGGCGGACGGCACTTGACGATGTTGGCAATGTAGCAGTTGTGACGGCCCAGGTCGATGATGCAGAGCATATCGTCCAGGAGCTTCCCTGCCGGGCCCACAAAGGGCTCCCCCCGCAGGTCCTCCTGCTCCCCGGGCCCTTCGCCCACGAACATCACGTCCGCGTCCCTGGGCCCCACGCCGAAAACCACATTGTGCCGGGTCCGGCACAGGCCGCAGTGGGTGCAGCGCAGACATTCTCCTTCCAATTCTTCCCAGGTAAGCATATCACCGACTCCTCCGGCGGCTCCGCCGCCGCTTTCTTTTCCTTGCCCGATAGGCCGCCGTCCGAATGATCCGGACCAGGTACAGCACCCCCACCAGGGCCAGGATCAGCAGCACCAGGGCCCCGGCGAAGATCAGGCCCCGGGTCACCGCGTCCCCCTCCTCCTGGCCCGGGCCGTTCAGGTCCTGGGACTGGGTCTTGACGCGAACGGTGTTCATAGCCAGGACCTCCGTCTGCGCCACGCAGACAGAGCCGTACCAAATCTGCAAAATATCTATCCGCTGGCCCTTCTCCACCGGGGCGGTCAGCACCCGCCCGCCCTGCTGATAGCGCAGGACCAGGTCCTTCATCTGGACCCCCGTGGGCAGCACCGCCGACACCGTCCGCCCGGCGCCGATGGCCACGGCGTTTTCCCCGTTGGTGACGGTCTGCTGGCCCAAGATCTGGCCCTGATAGATGATCTGGGTGTAGGCATAGTGGCCGAAGCCCATGTTCAGCAGGGCCTCCGCCTCGTCAAACTCCCGGTAGGTCACCACGTATTCGTTTTCGTCGATGTTCGGCTCCGCCTCCAAGATCATGGCAATCAACGCCAGACCATCCTCCTCGGCGGAGACCAGCACCGAGTGGCGGCCCTCGCCGGTGATGCCGGTCTTGCCGCCGGTGGTCCTGGAATCGTAATAGCCCTCCACGCTCAGGTCGCTGAGCATAAAGTGGGAGGAGTAGAGGGTCCGCGTCTCGGGATAGACGTCGTTGGGCGGCAGGTCGTAGTGGTAGGCGCCGTAGACCGTCCGAAACACCGGATATTCCAGGGCGGCCAGGAGGATCTTCAGCAGGTCCCGGGCGGTGGAATACTGCATGGGATCGTCGATGCCGTGGCAGTTGACGAAGTTAGTGCCGGTGCAGCCCAGCTCCCGGGCCTTTTCGTTCATCCAGGAGACGAAGGTCGCCTCGCTGCCGCCGGCTGCCTCGGCGATGACCAGGGCCGAGTCGTTGTCGGAGTAGACCATCAGGCAGTAGAGGAGCTGCTCCAGCGTCAGCTTCTCCCCCGGCTTCAAGCCCAGGCTCAGGGCCCCCGAGGGGACATGGTCGATGGCCGACTGGGTGACGGTGATCTCCTGGCCGGGGTCCATGTGCTCCAAAGCGATCAAGCTGGTCATGATCTTCACCAGGCTGGAGGGGTCCACCTTCTGATCCAGGTTCCAGCCGTAGATCATGGTGTCGCTGTTCTCATCATAAAGCAGGGCGGCGCGGGCGGTGCCCGCCAGGACCTCCTGCCGCATGGGCGCGGCGGCGTCCGGCGAGTGGCAGCCGTTGGTCACATCCAGATTGTACCCCGTGTTGGGGTCCAGGGGCGGGAGGGTCCCCGGGGGCGGCGTGGGCTGGGGCTCCGTGGTCTCCTGGGTGGCGTCCGTTGGGTCCGAAGTCTCCTCCGGCGAGGCGGCGTAGGCCGTTGGGAGCAGATTCAGCGCCAGAGCCAGGCAGAGCAGCAGGCAGATTCGGCGGATTTTTTTCATGTTTTTCTCCTATCCTGAGAAACCGGTCTTGCCCGGCGGGAAAATATCGTGTATAATATAGTGGTATTATATCAGCTTTTCCCGTAAGAGTCAATTCCCGGGAGGTGCCGTCCCATGAAAAAAGCCGGAGGGTATATCCTGTTCGCCGTCACCGCCGTCGTCGCCGCTTTCACCGTGGGGCTGTTCCTCGGCGGCGGAGGCAGCGCCGCGCCGGTGACCGTGATGATGCTCCCCGCCCAGACCGAGGCTCCCACGGTCCCCACTACCCTCCCCGCCCCGGAGACCACCGCTCCCACCGCCGGGACCACGGTCCCGGAGACCCAGCCGGCTGCTCAGCTTTCCACCCAGCCCCCGGCCTCCCAGCCGCCGGCCACGGAGAACGCCGGGAGCTCCAGCGGGCGAATTAATATCAACACCGCCACCGTGGCGGAGCTCAAGACTCTGCCCGGTATCGGCGATGTGCTGGCCCAGCGGATCGTGGACTACCGGACCGCCCACGGGGCCTTTACCAGGATCGAAGAGCTGATGCTGATTTCCGGCATTGGCGAGAAGCGGTTCGCGGCCATCCGCGAGCTGGTGACAGTAGGAGGTTAACGCTATGAAAATTCTTGTGGTAGACGATGAGGAACTGCTGGTCAAGGGCATCCGTTTCAATTTGCAGAACGAAGGCTACGACGTCATTACCGGCTCCAACGGCCTGGAGGCGGTGCAATTGGCCCAAAGCCAGAAGCCGGACCTGGTACTGCTGGACGTGATGATGCCGGAAATGGACGGCCTGACGGCCTGCGCCAAGATCCGGGAGTTTTCCGACGTCCCCATCATTCTGCTCACCGCCAAGTCCGACGACATGGACAAGCTCATCGGCTTCGACCACGGCGTGGACGACTACATGACCAAGCCCTTCAACATTCTGGAGCTGAAAGCCCGGATACGGGCTCTGCTCCGCCGGACCAAGTCCTCCGCCCAGACCGGCGCCAACTGCCTGACCATTGGCTCCATCACCCTGGACCTGGACGCCCGGAACGCCTATCGCTCCGGGGTCCTGGCCGATCTGACGGCCAAGGAATTCGACGTCAT
The DNA here is from genome assembly GCA_947625965.1 of uncultured Oscillospiraceae bacterium. Classification (GTDB taxonomy): domain Bacteria; phylum Bacillota; class Clostridia; order Oscillospirales; family Oscillospiraceae; genus Faecousia. The sequence continues at coordinate 15,361 of CANQQO010000001.1, read as the reverse complement.
TGAGTTTCTCATGCGGAACCCCAACCGGGTCTATTCTCGGGAGGCGCTGCTGGACACCATCTGGGCCTACGAGTACCGCAGCGACATCCGCACCGTGGACGTTCACATCCGCCGCCTGCGGGAGAAATTGGAGGAAAATCCCGCGGAACCCAACTACATCATGACCAAATGGGGGGTGGGCTACTATTTCCGCAAATAAATCGGACCGTTTCCCCCTGTACGGAAGCTCCCTGTTCCGCTACGCGGTGGTGTACGTGCTGGTGACCACGGCGGTGCTTCTGTTCCTGAACATTTACAGCTCCCGGACCAGCCAGCGGCTGTTTTATCAGAGCAAGGAAAACGCCATGATTGAAAAATGCCTCCTGGCCTCCTCCGAGGTGGCCAATCTGGAGGTCATGAGCACCGCCACCGTCACGGATCTGATCGGCCAGATGCGGAGTATGCAGGCCACTCGGATCATCGTCACCGACCGGGCGGGGGTGGCGGTCTACGACTCATTGCCGGAGGGCCAGTCCGCCGTTGGGAAATATGTACTTCTGCCCGAGATCTGCCAGGCTTTGGGAGGCTACGACGTGTTCTCCTGGTACTACCAGGACGGGGCCATGCGCTCCATGGCGGCCACGCCGGTGATGTCCTACGGGGTCCTGAACGGCTGCGTGTATATGCTGGAATACGACGAGATGCAGGGTATGCTGATGCGCTCCCTGATCAACAGCATCCTGTCCGTGACCCTGAGCCTGGAGCTGGGGGTGCTGGTGTTCAGCATTCTCTTCTCCAACGCCTTTTCCATCCGCCTGCGGCGGATCATGGCCTCCATGCGGATCATTCGGGAGGGCGATTACTCCCACAAGGTGTCCATGGGCGGCCACGACGAGTTGACCGTGCTGGGGGACGAATTCAACGACCTGACCGAACGGCTCCAAACCTCGGAGCACAAGCGCCGTCAGTTCGTCTCCGACGCCTCTCACGAGCTGAAAACCCCCCTGGCCTCCATCAAGCTGCTGACCGACTCCATACTGCAAAACGACATGGACCCCGCCACGGTCCGGGAATTCGTCAGCGACATCGGCAGCGAGGCCGACCGGCTCAACCGTATGTCCCAAAAGCTGCTGACCCTGACCCGCAGCGAGGGCAGCCGGGGCGAGGAGGTCCCCCCCATTCCCATGGCGCCCACCATTCAGCGGGTCGCACGGATGCTCTCCGCCCTGGCGGAGAAGAATCAGATCCAACTGACCTTGGACCTGGACCAGGACGCCCCGGTCCAGGTGCCGGAGGACGATCTGTACCAGATCGCCTTCAATCTGGCGGAAAACGCCATCAAATACACCGCCCCCGGCGGCCGGGTCACCCTGGCGCTGCACACAGGAGAGGACAGCGCCAGGCTGGAGGTCATGGACACCGGCGTGGGCATCCCGGAGGACGCCCTGCCCCATGTTTTCGAGCGTTTCTACCGGGTGGACAAGGCTCGCTCCCGGAAGTCCGGCGGCAGCGGCCTGGGCCTGTCCATCGTCCGAAACATGGTGGAGCGGAACCGGGGCCATATCCAGGTGGCCAGCCGCATTGGCCAGGGAAGCACCTTCACCGTCACCTTCCCCAGGCAGAAGGGAGAAGAGGAAGCATGAAACGGATCGTCTGTCTGCTTCTGATGTTCTGCCTGCTTTTCGCGGGCTGCCAGTACCAGGAAACGAAAATGCAGGCCCCCGGCAACTTCTACTATCTCCGCACGGAGGGCGCCCAGGCCGTCATTGGCAGCGAGTCCCGGGAGACCTTCGGCCACGAGGGAGACTTCTTCTATCTGCTGGCCCAGTATCTCCACGGGCCCCAGAGCGATTCTCTCCGTTCCATCCTCCCCTCGGGCACGGCCCTGATGGAGGCGGAGGTGGAGGGGGATCTGCTCACCCTGACCTTCTCAGACGACCTGGCCCGGCTGACGGGTCTGGACCTGACCCTGGGCTGTGCCTGCCTGACTCTGACCTGCCTGGACCTGTTCCCGGTGGAGCAGGTTCGGATCCAGGCCCAGGAAGAGACTCTGGACGGGGAACGCTACATTCAAATGGACGAAAGCTGTCTGGTCCTGGTGGACCAGAGCGCGCAAACGCCCCCGGCCAGCACCGGGGCAGAATGAGGAAACGCTATGAAATTCATCTCTTGGAACGTAAACGGCCTCCGGGCCTGTATCGGCAAGGGCTTTTTGGAGGTCTTCGACGCCCTGCATCCCGACTTTTTCTGCCTACAGGAGACAAAGGTCCAGCCGGGACAGATCGAATTGGATCTGCCCGGCTACACCCAGTTTTGGTGCTGCGCCGAGAAGAAGGGCTACTCCGGCACCGCCGTCTTCGCCAAGGAGGCGCCCCTGTCGGCCTCCTACGGCCTGGGCGTCCCGGAACTGGACACCGAGGGGCGGCTCATCACCCTGGAATACCCGGATTTCTTTCTTGTGAACTGCTATACCCCCAACGCCCAGCGGGAGCTGGCCCGGATCGATCACCGGCTCAAATGGGACGCCGCGTTCCGGGAATACCTTCAGGACCTGGACGGGAAAAAGCCCGTCGTCGCCTGCGGGGATCTGAACGTGGCCCATCAGCCCATCGACCTGAAAAACCCCGCCGCCAACCGGGGCAACGCCGGCTTCTCCGATGAGGAGCGGGAGAGCTTCACCCGGCTTCTGGACGCCGGCTTTACCGACACCTTCCGCCATCTGAATCCCGACCTCGCGGGGGCCTACACCTGGTGGAGCTATATGTTCAAGGCCCGGCAGAACAATGCGGGATGGCGCATCGACTACTTCCTGGTGTCCCGCCGGACCGCGGGAGGCATTGCCTCCGCCCCCATCTACTCCGAGGTGCTTGGCTCCGACCACTGTCCCGTGGGGCTGGAATGGTCCCCGGTCTGAGCCTCCGGCGGCAAGATCACCCCGGGCGTCCCGTCCCGCTGGGCAAAGCGGGCCTCCGTCAGACGGTCCAGCGCCTCAAAGGGCTGGTCCGGGGAGATGGGTAGGAACTGGCGGTCCTCGCCGGGCCCTGACTCGGACGCAGCCTCGCCAGTCTCCCCCTGATCGGAGCCCGGCTCTGGAGACAGCTCCCCCCATACCGCCGCATCCGGCTCAGACTCCGCGCAGGGTTCCGATTCCGGGATTGATTCCGGCTCCAGTCCCGCACATGGTTCCGACTCTGGGAGCGGTTCCGGCCCCAGTCCCGCGCAAGATTCCGGCTCTGCGACCAGTTCCGGCTCCGGTTCCACGCACGGTTCCTGCTCTGCGGCCAGTTCTGGCCCCGGTCCCGCGCAAGATTCCGGCTCTGCGGCCAGTTCCGGCCCCGGTTCCACGCACGGTTCCGGCTCTGCGGTTGCTTCCGGTTCCGACCCCACGCATAATTCCGGCTCTGCGGTCGGTTCCGGCTCCGGTTCCACACATGATACAGGCTCCGGGATCGGTTCCGGCTCCGGGCAGGGCTCTGGGGCGGGCTCAGGCACGGGGTCCGGCGCGGTCTTCTTCCCTTGCGGGTCCGAAAGCCGCTTAGTATCCGACGCTTTGATGGGCATGGGGTCCGGCGCGGGCTCCGGGATTGGCGCAGGGACGGGCTTTCCCTTCCCGGTATGGACCTGGAATTCCGGTTTCCCCTTCCCGATCCGCTTCACCGGGATCCGGGTCGTGACGCCGTAGGCCGATCCCACAGGGGCGCAGACTCCCAGGTTTTCCTCCCGGTCCCCGCATTGGAGCCGCAGCCGGTAGATATCGTTCCCCGGCAACGTGCAGCGGCAGTCAAACCGGTAGTACAGCCCTTGCCGGGTCACCTCCACCTTGCCGACGGGTTTCCCGTCCAGGTACACGTCGTAATTTCCTTCCATAAATCAACCCCCTTGGGCAAACGTTATGCCCGAGGGGGTGCGTTTATGCCCGGAGCGCGGGCCGTCGCGGCGTCAGCATCCGATCCCCGCGCCCGTCTGAACGGACGCGCCGCACCATCCTCCGCTATTCCTGCCCCGCCAGGGGCAGACGTTCCCAAGGGGGCGTCCTACAGAAACGCCGGGGCCGCTTTTGGAGGAAATGACGGAGCAGATGAATTTTTCTTGACAAAATATGGGGATTATGATAAATTGAAATCAATTCAGTTTCATTTTTTGCAAAGGAGGTCATCCCATGGCGCGGTTGCTTGGCATCGACATTGGCACCTCCGGGACCAAGACGGTGCTGTTCAACGAGGCGGGCGTCCCGCTCGCCAGCCACACCATCGAGTATCCCCTCTGTCAGCCCCAAAACGGCTGGGCGGAGCAGGACCCCCACGACTGGTGGATGGCGGTGCTGCAGACCATTCAGGCGGTCCTCACCAAGAGCGGCGTCAAGCCGGAGGAGGTCAAGGCCGTGGGCCTCTCCGGCCAGATGCACGGCCTGGTCATGCTGGACGCTCAGGGCCATGTCCTTCGCAGCGCCATCCTCTGGTGTGACGGGCGCACTCAAAAACAGTGCGACGAGATCACCGGCCTCCTGGGAGACGCGCTGATCTCCGTCACCGCCAACCCGGCCCTGCCGGGGTTTACTGCCGGAAAGATCCTGTGGGTCCGGGAGCATGAGCCCCAAATCTATGAGAAGTGCCGCCACATTCTCCTGCCCAAGGACTACATCCGCTACAAGCTCACCGGGGAATTTGCTACCGAGGTCTCCGACGCCTCCGGGATGAACCTGCTGGATGTGACCAACCGCCGGTGGAGCGGGGAGGTCCTCTCCAAGCTGGACATCGACCCCGGCCTTTTGGGAAAGATGTACGAATCCTGCCAGGTCACCGGCGTTTTGACTCCCGCCGCCTCGGAGGCAACGGGCCTCCTTCCCGGCACCCCTGTGGTGGGCGGGGCCGGGGACAACGCCGCCGCCGCCATCGGCACCGGCGTGGTGGAGACGGGCAAGGCGTTCACCACCCTGGGCACCTCCGGCGTGATCTTCGCCCACTCCGACCGGGTGACCATCGACCCCAAGGGCCGGGTCCACACCTTCTGCTCCGCCGTGCCGGGGGCCTGGACGGTGATGAGCTGCACGCTCGCCGCCGGGCTGTCCCTCCAGTGGTTCCGCAGCCAGTTCTGCGGGGCCGAGGAGGGGCTGGCAGCCGCCCAGGGCCGGGACGTCTACGATTTGATGACAGACGTCGCCCAAAAGAGCCCCATCGGGGCCAACCGGCTGCTGTACCTGCCCTATCTGATGGGGGAGCGGTCTCCCCTGCTGGACTCCGACGCCCGGGGGGCCTTTGTGGGCCTGTCCAACATCCACACCAAGGGCGACATGATCCGCGCCGTGATGGAGGGGGTGGCCTACTCCCAGCGCCAGTGCCTGGACGTGTTCCGGGAGATGGGGGTAGACGTTGCCGACATGGCCGTCTGCGGCGGCGGCGGGCGCAGTCCCTTCTGGCGGCAGATATTGGCGGACCTGTACGGCTGCCCAGTGAAGACGATCGCCTCGGAGCAGGGCCCGGCTCTGGGAGCCGCCATTCTGGCGGGGGTGGGCGCGGGAGTCTACGAAACTGTGGCCCAGGGCTGTCAAGTGGCGGTCCAGGCAGGTCCGACCCAGCGGCCCGACCCGGAAGACGCCGCCGCTTATGAGCCCTACTATCAGCTTTACCGAACGGTGTACCCCGCCCTGAAGGATATCTATCACACCCTGGCGGGGCTGTAAAGGAGGAACCCATGGAGATCAAAAGCGTATTTGACCCGGCATTCGCCCCCTACGGCAAGGTACTGACCGGTTACGACACCGCCTGCCTGCTCACCGCCATGAACACCATCCCCATGCCGATGTCCGGCACGGCCTACCGGCCCAGCATCCCCGCTCTGGAGGCGACCTGTACCTATGGACTGCTCCAAAACAACGTCTATGGCGGGATGCCGGTGCAGCTCGGTATGTGCTGGGGCCGCAATACGAGGCTGAACTGCCTGGAATACCACCGGGACAGCGAGATCAACTGCGGAACCACGGATTTTATCCTTCTTTTAGCCAGGGAGGATGAGATCGAGGCGGGGACGCTGGACACCGGGAAGGTCAAGGCGTTTCTCGTTCCCGCCGGGGCGCTGGTGGAGGTCTACGCGACGACTCTGCACTACGCCCCCTGTTCCGAAAAGCCGGGAGCGGGCTTCCGGGTCCTGGTGGCCCTGCCCAGGGGCACCAACGGCCCCAAGCCGGAGATCTCGGTCCAGAGCGCGGAAGACGCCTATCTCTTCGCCTGCAACAAATGGCTCCTGGCGCACCCGGACAGCGACGAGGCCGCCCAGGGCGCGAAAATTGCCCTGACCGGCCCCAACATCGACCTTTCGGGCGACATCTAAATCCATAAAAACGGAGGAACTACATATGGAAAGCAACATTCCCCAGGTCAAACTGGGCATCATCGCCGTAAGCCGCGACTGCTTCGTGATCTCATTGTCCCAGCGCCGCCGGAGCGCCATCGTGGCCGCCTGCGCAGAAAAGGGACTGTCCCTCTACGAGGCCCAGACCACCGTGGAAAACGAGCGGGATATGCTCAAGGCCGTGGCGGAGGTCCGCTCCGCCGGGTGCAACGCCCTGGTGGTGTTCCTGGGCAACTTCGGCCCGGAGACGCCGGAGACCCTGATCGCCCGGAATTTTGACGGACCGGTGATGTACGCCGCCGCCGCGGAAGGGGACGGCGACCTGATCAACGGCCGGGGGGACGCCTTCTGCGGGATGCTGAACTGCTCCTACAATCTGGGCCTGCGCCATCTGAACGCCTACATTCCCGAGTACCCCGTGGGTACTGCGGAAGACGTGGCGGAGATGATTGTTGACTTCGTGCCCATTGCCCGGGCTCTGATCGGCGTAAAGGATCTGAAGATCATCACCTTCGGCCCCCGGCCCCAGGACTTCTTCGCCTGCAACGCGCCCATCCAGGGGCTCTACGAGCTGGGGGTGGAGATCGAGGAAAACTCCGAGCTGGACCTGCTGGTGAGCTACAAGGCCCACGCCGGGGACCCCCGAATCCCCGGGGTCTGCGCCGATATGGCCGCCGAAATGGGCGAGGGAAAATACTACCCCGACCTGCTGGCCCGGATGGCTCAATTCGAGCTGACGCTCCTGGACTGGGCGGAGAACCACAAAGGCGCCCGGAAATACGTCGCCTTTGCTGACAAGTGCTGGCCCGCTTTCCCAGAGGCTTTCGGCTTTGAACCGTGTTATGTAAACTCCCGCCTGGCCGCCCGGGGCATCCCCGTGGCCTGCGAGGTGGACATCTATGGCGCTCTGAGCGAGTACATTGGCGCCTGCGTCTCCGCCGACGCGGTGACCCTGCTGGACATCAACAACTCCGTGCCCAAGTCCATCTACGACGCGGACATTGCCGGAAAGTACGATTACAAGCTCACCGACACCTTCATGGGCTTCCACTGCGGCAACACGCCGGCGTGCAAACTCTGCTCCGACCGGGCGGTCAAGTACCAGTTGATCCAGCACCGGCTCCTGGAGCCCAAGGATTCGGAGCCCGACTTCACCCGGGGCACCCTGGAAGGGGACATTGCCCCCGGGGCCATCACCTTCTACCGTCTCCAATGCGACAGCCAGGGCGTTCTCCGGGCCTACGTTGCCCAGGGCGAAGTCCTGAATGTGGCGACCCGGAGCTTTGGCGGCATTGGCGTCTTCGCGATCCCAGAGATGGGCCGGTTCTACCGCCACGTCCTGATCCAGAAGCACTATCCCCACCACGGGGCCGTGGCCTTTGGGCACTACGGCAAGGCGCTCTTCGAGGTGTTCAAGTTCCTGGGCGTGGGAGACATCTCCTACAATCAGCCCAAGAGCCTCCCCTACCCCACGGAAAATCCTTTTGCGTAGCGCCCAAGTCGGCCCAGCGCGCCGCCAGCTTCCCTTCCGACGCCCCCTATCGAATTCGGGTCCGTATTTTCAAAAATAGAGCGCAGATCTCACGATCCGCGCTCTATTTTTATACCCTGCGGATGATCCCGCAGGCAATCTTTGTACCGGCGTTCCCGGCGGGCTGCGTTGTAAAATCGTCCGGGCCGCCGTGGATCACAACCGTTCTGCCCATTACATCGTCTACACGAAATCGGCCTGTCACCACCGCAAGGTACGCCTTTCCATTCGCCGACAGCAGGGGCGGAAGATCCCCGGCATGGTTTGGATGTCCGGTATCGCCGGGATTGTAGTGCCCGCCGGTATTGGGAAACCCACTCCCTTCGCAGTCCCCGCCTTCATGGATGTGGAAAGCGAAAAAGCCAGTCTCCGAATCCGGCAGGCCGCAAACATCCGCGACCACGAGAACGCCGTCACACCTTTGGAAAAACTGGACGGTCCCATGGAGCCCCGGGCAGGCGTCTCCGCCGCATACATACGCGGCGGCTGTCGGTATTTTGTCCCGCATCATCCGATCACCTCTTACAAGGCTATGCGCTCGGGCGCCTGAACGTGACGCTTTTGCCAGATCACACCAATCGTTTTCCCGATTCCTTTGATACATCCGGCCAACAGGATCTGCCTGGCCGTAAAAAGCGCGAATCGCAAGGACCCGATCCCGGCCAGCTCCCGGATTCATTGGACCTTGTCGTCCTTGACGATCCTCCCATCCTCCAGGGTAATAATGCGGTCCGCCTGCAAAGCGATGGCCGGGTCATGGGTGATGACGATGAGAGTCTGCCCGAAGCGCCGGTTGGAATCCTTCAGCAGCTCCACGATCTGGCGGCTGTTTTTGCTGTCCAGGTTGCCGGTGGGCTCGTCCGCCAGGACGATGGCGGGGGCGTTCATCAGCGCCCGGCCAATGGACACCCGCTGCTGCTGGCCGCCGGAGAGCTGGCTGGGCAGATGGTCGTCCCGGCCCCGGAGGTCCAGCAGGTCCATCAGGTCCTCCAGCCGCCGCCGATTCACCTTCCGCCCGTCCAGGAGCACGGGCAGGGTGATGTTCTCCCGGATGTTCAGCACCGGGATCAAATTGTAGAACTGGTAAATGAGCCCCACCTGCCGCCGGCGGAAGATGGCCAGTTGGTCCTCGTTCTGGGCGAACACGTCCTGCCCGTTCAGGAACACCTTCCCCTCCGTGGGCCTGTCCACCGCCCCCAAAATATGGAGCAGGGTGGATTTCCCCGAGCCGGAGGGGCCCACAATGGCGAGAAACTCCCCCTTTTCGACAGAAAACGACACCCGGTCCAGCGCCGTCACCGCATTGTCCCCCTGTCCATAGCGTTTTGTCAGGTTTTCAGTCCGTAAAATATCCATTGTGTACCCTCCCAACTTATATTCCGTCGCTGCGAATGGCTTCCATAGGGACCTCCCGCCGCAGCCGGGCCACGGAATAGACCGTGGTTGCCAGCACCAACGCCAGGACCCCGAAGCACGCAATCCCCAGCGCCCCCCAGGGCATGGAAAAGTCGATATGATTCACCGCGCCGCTCCACAGATAAAACCCATAGCACAGCGCCAAGCTCGCCGGTACGCTCCAAAGCAGCGCCCGGACTCCATAGATCACGCTCTCGCTGAGCATCATCCGATACGTCTGCCCGGCGTCCATTCCCACGCTCCGCAGCATCCCCAGATCCCGCCGCCGCAGCAGCAGCGAGGTGGAGACGGTATTGAACACACTGGCCGTCGCCAGCAGGGCGATCAGCGCCGCGAAGCCGTAGGACAGTCCCCGCACCAGCGCCAGGGTCCCCCGGAGGGACGCCTCGTTTTCCAAATAGTCCGTATAATCCGGCAAAAAGATGCGGGAACCGGTTTCTCTCGTCCCCAGATTTACCTGCAAAAGGGCCAGCCGCCGTTCTTCCCCCAGGTAGCTCCGCATGGAGGCATACCGGCTCACCCGAATGGCCAGATGGGGCTCCACGTCCTCGCCCTCCAGGGCGGAGAGGGGGTAGATTAGGGTCAGGCTGTTCTTTGTCTGCACGCCCAGGGGGGCGTTTTCCAGCTCCGGCCCCAGGGTCAGCGTCAGGGGCTCCCCAATGTCCATCTCCAGGTCCGGCTGGGCGGCGGCCTCCCCGGTGGCCGGGTCGTAGGCGTACAGCCGCAGTTGATCTCCCGCCACCTCCGGAAGATAGGTGTGGTCCAGCTCGCCGGTTCCGGCGCCCCCAAACTCCAGGAAGGTTACATAACTTTCTCCGCCGGGCCCAATGTGCTCCTCCCCGTCCCAAAGGAGGCTCTTCCCCGGCATGAGCTCCTCCGCCGCCCGCTGCATGATGTCAAACTTGCTCCCCACCCGGCCCGTTACGGCCCCGGGGGCGTCGGCAAAGGGGCTGCCCTCTACCGTGCGGGTCCGGGTCCTGCCATCCACGGTATCGGGATAGGTGTACCGCTGCCGAAGGACGAGGGCCTTGGACGGGTCCAGGGAAAGTCCCTGCTGGGCCAGGGCGGCTTCCAGCGCCCCGTCCTGGACATAGACCACCTCCGCCTCCACCAGGATCTCCCCCGTCTCCGGCAGAGCCTCCGGTCCCGTCCCCGCAAGATACCGCCGGTAGGGCTCGCTGAGGCTCTCCGCCTGGACCGTCATCGAGACGGTTCGCGACACGAACCGGCAGGATTCCTCCACCTCCGGCCGGGCCTCCACCCTGGCAAAGTAGTCCCCCAATTCCTGGGGCATTCCCTCGCTGCCCGCAAGGGCGAAGCATTCAAAATCGGCGGTATGCAGGTCCCAGGAAGCCTCGGCGGCCGAGGTCACCATGTCGCAGCCGGTCCACACGCACAGGAGCAGGCTCACGCTGACGGCCAGGGACGCCACCGTTGACCGGTAGCGCCGCCGGTGGACGGCGTAATATTTTTTCGCCAGCACCCCCGGCAGTCCCCAGAGCCGGTAGGTCCAGGGCCGGATACCCTGTCGCCTTGGCAGCTTCCGCGTCTCCTCCGAATGGCGGATGGCCTCGATGGGGGACATTTTCCCGGCCAGGCGGGCGGGCTTCCAGGCGGAGAGCAGCACCGCCGCCCCGCTGATCCCCGCCGCCAGGAGCAGCGCCGGCGGGGAGATCACCACCCGCACCGGGGTCGTCCCGCCCAGACTGAACTGCCCTTCCAGCCAGGAGCCGTAAAGCGCCTTGCAAAGCCAGCTCAGCCCCAGCCCCGCCGCCAGGCCGCCAACAAGGCCCATGGCGTAGAGGATGGCCGCCTCCGTGAAGACCGAGGCCCGGATCTGCTTTCTCGTGGCCCCCACGCTGGCCAGCAGTCCAAACTCCCGGGCCCGCTGGGACACGGAGATGGAAAAAGCGTTGGAGATCACCCACACGGCGGCGATCAAAACCACCCCGATCAGCGCCCCGTAGATCGCCCCCAGGGACAGGGGGAACGCCCCGTCGCTTCCCGCGCCGCAGACGCTCAGCAAAGCGTCGTTGAGTATGGTCTCTCCATATCCCCCGTTTTGCAGATCGTAGACCGCCCTGGGATCGGCAGTTTTCCCGTAGATCCGATACCAGATCGGCTGGTCCCCTGCCCCCATCCGGGTCAGGCAGGCGGTCTGGAGCTGCTGGTTTTCTCCGTCGTTGATCAGGTTTTCCTGGGAAAAGAAGATCCCATAGTCCAGGACCCCCACCAGGGTATATTCCCTGGTGAAGGCGACCTCCTCCGGGTCCGGCACCAGCTCCTCGTAGAAGTGGAGGGGCAGCCGGTCGTAGAGGGTCAGCTCTACGGTGTCCCCCAGGTCATAGCCCTGCCGGCACAGATACCGATAGGCCGCCATACTCACGGTCAGCTCCCGGTCGTTCTCCGGCAGCCGGCCCAGGGAGGTACTCACGGACTGGGCGGAGAAGTATTCCTCGTCCACCGCCGCGATGGGGTCCACCGCGTAGCCCGCGTTCCCCTCGTAGGCGAAGCGGAGATACCCCAGATTTCGGCACTCCGCGGCCTCCCGCAGATTCCCCTCCGTCAAAAGCCGGTCCCGCTGCTCCTGGGTGAGGCGCGGGAAGCAGATGTAGTAGTCCCCCCGGTCCTCGGCGGTGGCTCGGTAGACATAATCCCATACGCTGACGCCCACGGTGGTCACGGCGGTGAACATAGCCACGGACAGGAGAATGCCCGCCAGCGTCGCCAGGCTCCTTGCCCGGTTCTGGCGCATGGTGCGCCAGGTGAGACTTCGCAGCAGCTTCATAGGTTTCCCTCCCGAAATGGTTTGTCCCCATTATCCCTCAAAAACCTTACGCCCAGGTGACAGTCCGGTGACGGTTCCGTCATTTTCGCGCGTAATGACGCCCGCCGTCGAAGGAACTGAGAGATTCCTCCGGCCCTTCCTCCCCTTCCCCGGCAACCTTTTTGGGTCCCGAGCCCTCCTATACGGTCTGTTTGTAAAAGGTGGCGATGAATCGGGCGCCCTGGGGCCCGTTTTCCGCCTCCAGGGTCCCGTCCTGGGCGGCCACGATCCGCCGGGCCAGGGACAGTCCGATGCCGTAGCCCGGGGCGTCCTTCCCCTTGTAAAACCGCTGGAACAGATGGGGCAGGTCCTCCTTGGCGAAGCCCGGCCCCGTGTCCTCCACGGTCAGGCGGGTATAAAGGGGCGTCTCCCGGGCGGTGACGGTGACGGTCCCTCCTGCGGGGGTGTGCTCCATGCAGTTTTTCAGCAAATTCCCCAGGGCCTCCGCCGTCCACACCGGGTCCGCCCGGAGCATAGCCCCGCCGCAGCGCAGCACAAGGGTCTGCTCCCGCAGCTCCATTGAAATAGCCAGAGGGGCGGCCGCCCGCTCCGCCAGCTCCCGCGCGGAGAGGACCCGGGGCGTCAGCGTCACGGTCCCGGCGTCCAGCCGGGAGAGCTTTAGCAGCGTCTCCACCAGCCACTCGGTCCCGGAGAGCAGGCTTTGCAGCTCCCGGCAGCATTTTGCCCGCTCCTCCTCTCCCAGGGCCGGATCGGACAGCCGGGAGACCGTCAGCGCCATGGCGGTGAGCGGGGTGCGGAGCTGGTGGGAGATGTCCGCCAGGGAGTTTGCCAGCCGCTCCCGTTCCTCCTGACTTTTCTGGGCCGCCTCCTGAAGGCGAAGGGTCATTTTTTGAATTTGGTCCGTGAGAATGGCGATCTGCCCCTCCTGGTAGGCGGGGATGGACAGCGGTTCGCCGTAGAGCAGCAGCTTTTCCAGGTTTTCGCTCAGCTTCTCCAACCGCCGCTGCCGCTTCCCGGCGAAGAAGACCCGGACCCCCAGCCCCGCCAGGCAGAAGCCCAACGCCGCCAGCCCCCAGCCGGGACCGGCGAAAAAGGCGGCGGTGGTAAAGATCCCGCTGAGAGCCAGCAGAATCGCCAGCTCCCGTCTGATTTCCGGCTCCATGGTCATCGTCTAGCCCTCCAGCCGGTAGCCCAGGCCCCGGACGGTCTTGATGAGCCTGGGGTCCTGGGGATCGGCCTCGATCTTGTCCCGGAGGCGCTTGATGTAGACCGTCAGGGTATTGTCCTCGACAAATTCCCCGGCGCTGTCCCAAATCTCCTCCAAAAGCCGCGCCCGGGACAGGACCCGGCCCCGGTTGTTGAGGAACACCAGCAGCAGCCGGTATTCCAAAGCGGAGAGGTAGAGCTCCTGCCCCGCCCGGGTGACGGCGGCCCGCTCCGTGTCCACCGTCAGCTCCCCCAGCCGGACCACCTGGCGGCTGCCCCGCCGTCGGAGGGCGGACCGGATCCGGGCCACCAGCTCCCGGGGACGGAAGGGCTTAGCCACATAGTCCTCGGCCCCCATATCCAAGCCGTTCGAAACGCTGTACTCATCCCCGGAGGCGGTGAGGAAGATCACCCCCAGGTCCCGCTTTTTCGCCTCCCGGAAGACGCCGAAGCCGTCCCCCTGCTCCAGACACAGGTCCACCAGAGCCAACTCCGGTTTTTCCGCGTCCATCGCCCGGACCGCCGCCTCCTCACCGCTCGCCAGAGTCACGGCGAAGCCCTCCCCCTCCAGAAAGGCCGACAGGGTCCGCAGGATGGTGGGATCGTCCTCAACCAACAAAATTCGCGTCATAAAAAAGCCCCCTTTGGGGCCTATGATAGCACCTTTTTGGAAAAAAATCCATAAAAAAACCGTCACATTCCCTCGAAGGTTGCATTCCCCGCCGGGGCGTGCTATAATAGATCTCAAAGGAGGGAGCGATAATGGCTCAGTTTGGAAAAACTCTGACGGGAAATTTCAACGAAATTCTCACCAGGATCGAAGACGGGATCCTCAATTCCAGCATCTCCGCCTCGTTGGAGGAAAGCGTCGATTACCAGACCGCCTCGGCCCGGTGCGCCGTGCGGATCTTCGAGCGGTACAGCTACCTGGGCTCCAACCGTGTGAGCCTGAGTGTGACGCTGTTCCAGGCAGACGGGGTGATCAAGCTCTTCGCCGCCGCCACCGGCGGCAGTCAGGCGATGTTCTTCAAGGTAAACACCTTTGGCGAGGAAGCGTTCCTGGACAAACTTCGGGAGCTGTTTGAATAAAAAAGCCCATTCCGAAAAGCTGGGGCCAGCAAAACTGACCCCAGCTTTTTATGAACAGCAAAAAGCCAACAGAAAGACGCACCTTTTTGAAAATGCGTCCAGGATGTTGGCTTTTTATGTCAACCGCTACAAAAGATATTTTCGGCGATTTGGGATGTAGGCTTGAACCCTCTCCGAAAATGTCTTGTGCTTTCGGATTCGGTGGCGGCTGCGGAAGGCAGCCGCTTTTTTAGTAAAGCGGCTGTTTCCCTTCGAGCCCGCCGGTAAAGACAACCTTTATCCGCTCTTTGGACCTCTATTATAACACATTCGAAGATTTGGCGCAAGATGGAGTCGTCATATTCCATTGTCCACGTAGGACGTATCCGTTTCTTTCCGGCGGCAGAATTCCTCGTAGGAAAGTTCCGTATAGCCGCCGTTTTCCAAAATAAAAACCTTTCCTGGTGAAAAAGCCGGACAGAACAATCAAGAAGCGGGCAGTTGTCTTTGCCTGCGCGTTTGGAGCAGTTATGGAGCTGATACTTGAAGCTGGAAACTGCCTCCTTATACAAGCAATCGAGAAATCGCGAATGTCACTTCATCAGTTCGTCCGACAGCCGCATGATCTCCGGGGCCAGCTTTGCCCGCTTGCGTTTTACCATGTGGTTGTAGATCGGATAGGCCGCGATCACACCGACAATGCCGACCACGCCTACCGCAACGCCCGGAATGAAATAGGCTTCCCATCCGGGGACCATCGTGCAGCACATCCCCACACCCAGCAGCAGGGCGCTGAGGATCCCAACGATCAGCGAGACGACGGCGGCTCCCCTGGTGGCGCTTGCGTCCAGGCGGCGAAGCTGCTCCATGGAGGTCCCCTCTTTTGCCGGGGGTGCGTATTTGCCCCGAATCTTTTTGATCTCCTCCTGCTCCTTGGCAGAATAGGTATAGGTAAAGGTCTCGTTCTTTTCTTCCATGATTCATGACTCCTTCTTGATTCTTTTCAGATTTTTGCTGGCCCGGAG